>NZ_LMCK01000159.1:0-771 GCF_001623165.1 Pseudovibrio sp. WM33 | reverse complement strand
CAGTGTAGATAACTTGATCACCATCCCAACTAACATCAAACCGGTCAGACTCCCCGAAGAATGAAAGAAGTTGCGGTTCGATATCAAACGTTCCATCCGGGCTGCCCGGTTGCTCCGGTGCCGGGTGACAGGTGATCCGGCCACGCCACGGATAAGCCTTTTGTTCTGCCTCCCCGTAAGGATCTGGAAGGCCGTTGCCTTCTGGAATATCCATCATGACAAACGGATAAAGCATCACCTTAAAGCCGCGCTCTTTCAGGTCTTGGATAGCTTCAATCACAACACTGTCTGAAGGCGAACCGCCATAAGCGGGCTTGCCATCCACATACGAGACAAGCCGGGCTTCATCCCGGCTTAATCCGGCAACCCGCCATTCAATCGGACTGGTGGTTTTGCGTGCTTCCACACGAGGCGCAATCGTGCACTCTCCCGCCCGCAGATCATCACCAAACCACGCCACCACCAGAGAAACGGTTTTGCACTCCGGGCAGGTGCTCTGCAGCAAGTCTATGGAATGCTCCCAATCAGTTGCTGCAGTCAGGGTGTGCCGGTTGTTATAGGCCGTGGTCGGGCCGTCCTTGCCATCCTTCACAGGCGTTTTGGAATAGCCGAACTCAGTAGAGCCGGGAATAAGAGAAACAGCCGTTAGCTTTTCTTCCTCATAGCCAACGCAGCGCACCACTTCAAAAGTCAGTTGTGGCAAGCGGTTCCCAAAGTCTGCAAGGGGCAGCTCTTCAAACACCACATAGGCAAGGCCGCGATAGGCTGGCA
>NZ_LMCK01000158.1:0-234 GCF_001623165.1 Pseudovibrio sp. WM33 | reverse complement strand
ACTGCGTAGAGGATTACTGCACCTGCACGCTCCCTCGCACAAATTGCGACCATTGCAACAACAAAGGCTGGCTACCCCAGACACCCGCCAGCAACCTCCTCACTGAAGAGGAGAGCAAGCTGGCAGCATTCCAGCACGTCACCCACGCCCATTAGCATTGCCGAGGTTACTCCTCCCAAGCGCGAACGCGTCGCCTCGGCATGAGCGGCTCAGGAAAGGCGCACCTGAGCCGCT
>NZ_LMCK01000157.1:0-229 GCF_001623165.1 Pseudovibrio sp. WM33 | reverse complement strand
TTCAGGCTTTGTGTCAGGCTCATTGCAACTGATCCTTTTCAATAGTGTGGCGTTGAACGGTGAGAAGTGAGGATGCAAGAGACGCACCCAAAATAAGCTGCTCGGTGCGGGTGTTCGTTTGGTGGTCAACCATGCCTTCCAGCACCTCAATCCGGCGCAGCAACTCGGCCTGACCAGTCTGAGCAATGGAAAGCGCCTTGCTCAGACTGCGCACGGTATGATTGAGCTG
>NZ_LMCK01000156.1:16511-16897 GCF_001623165.1 Pseudovibrio sp. WM33 | reverse complement strand
CAGTTGGCGTTGTGATCAACAATGGTGATGGCACGTTCTCCTATGATTGCGGCGATGCGTTCATCCACCTGAGCGTTGGCGAGACTGCGACCGACACGTTCACCTACACGATTGATGATGGCAATGGCGGCGTGATCACCAAGACGGTGACGGTGACCATCAACGGCATCAATGATGTGCCTGTTGTGAACGACATCGACATTACGCTTGTTGAAAATATAAGCAAAGTGATCATCAATGCTGACTTCTCAGATGTTGATGTGAACGATACGCACATCATCACGATAGACAACAGCACGACAGTTGGCGTTGTGATCAACAATGGTGATGGCACGTTCTCTTATGATTGCGGGGATGCGTTCATCCACCTGGCTGTTGGCGAGACA
>NZ_LMCK01000156.1:15103-16501 GCF_001623165.1 Pseudovibrio sp. WM33 | reverse complement strand
TAGACAACAGCACGACAGTTGGCGTTGTGATCAACAATGGCGATGGCACGTTCTCCTATGATTGCGGCGATGCGTTTATCCATCTGAGCGTTGGCGAGACTGCAACCGACACGTTCACCTACACGATTGATGATGGCAATGGCGGTGTGATCACCAAGACTGTGACGGTGACGATCAATGGGCCTAACAAAGTCAGTGTTGGGGGAGGAAAACTTGTCGCTTCTGATGGAGCGGAGAGTGATTACTTCGGCCACAATGCACAGGTGAACGATCAGGGTGTTGTTGTTGTCGGAGCTTATCGGGATTCTGACAAGGGCAGTTACTCCGGTTCGGTTTATGTCTACACGCCTGATGGTGATGGTTATGCTGAAACCAAGCTTGTTGCTTCAGACGGAACAAGTTCTGATTACTTTGGAGAGAGAATAGCAGTTAATAATTCCGGTGTGGTTGCAGTTACAGCACCTCGGGATTCTGACAAGGGTAATTATTCCGGTTCGATTTATGTATATACGCCGACCGAAGGTGGAGGTTATTCAGAGGTCAAGCTGACTGCCTCTGACGGTGTTGCCGGTGATTATCTTGGTGATCATGGCTTTGTGATGAATGAGGCCGGGGTGATTGCCGCTTCTGCTTATGGCTCAGACACTGACAAGATCTATATCTTTACGCCGGATGGTTCTGGTGGTTACACGGAGACAAAGCTGGTTGCCTCAGGTGACGATGGCTTTGGCGGCACCCTCAGCATCAATGAAGCTGGTGTTGTGTTCGCGGACGGTCCGGGTGCTCTGGCCCGCGTGTTTACGCCGGATGGCGAGGGTGGTTATACGGAATTGCAGTTGATTGCTCCTGATACCAATCCTTCCTTTGGCATCAGTGGATCAGTTAAGGGCGATGGTACCATCGTTGTTGGAGCCTCTGGGGTGCTGTATATCCATGAGCCGGATGGTAGCGGCAATTATGTGGTCTCCAAGCTGATTACCGGACCTGGTGGTACAGGGCCAACGCTTGCCATGAATGAGGCCGGTGTTATTGTTACGGGAGCTACAAGTGGTGCTGGTAACACGGGTGCCGTTTATGTCTATGTGCCGGATGGATCCGGTGGTTATCAGGAAATTGTTCTGACAGCCCATGATAGAGCCAGCAGCGATTACTTCGGACAATCTGTATCGATCAATGAAGCTGGTGTTATCACAGTTGGTGCTTATCTGGATGATGCTAGAGGCAAGGACTCAGGCTCGGTTTACGTGTTCACGCCTGATGAAGACGGTAACTATGTCGGAGCTGATGGGACTGTCTATGAACCAAGCAGAACACCGGTGATCTATTCCTATGGCGAGTATAATGAAGTTGATGGGCAAGGGGTTGCCTCTAAGCTTGTCGCTTCTGATGGAGCGAAGG
>NZ_LMCK01000156.1:0-15093 GCF_001623165.1 Pseudovibrio sp. WM33 | reverse complement strand
CTGATGGGACTGTCTATGAACCAAGCAGAACACCGGTGATTGAAACCTTCGAGATGGCCTCAGTTAAGTTGATTGGTAGTGATGCCCCTGAAAACCTTAAAGGTGGTGATGGAGCTGATATAATCACCGGCAATGGCGGTAATGATAGGATCTCCGGTGGGTCCGGCGACGATATACTCACTGGTGGTGAGGGCAATGATACATTTGTGTTCATGGCGGATACTGCAGGCCACGATGTTATCAAAGACTTTGCTGGTGGAGAAGGGACCTCGGATATTGTCGAGTTTGCAACATCTGTCTTTGCTGATTTTGAAGCAATACTTGCAGCAGCCGAACAGGATGGTGCGAATACGGTGATCACGATCGACGCCGATACCTCTATTACGCTCGAAGGCGTCACCCTATCCAATCTGCATCAGGATGACTTCGCGTTCCTAGGATAAGTAATTGTGATTTTAAGAGAAGCCCCAGCGATATGTTTCGCTGGGGTTTTTGTTCGGTGAGGCCAATAAATTCACGCAAGGAAACTAACCTTGGCTAGAACTAAGGCAAAGGAGTTTCTGACCATCAAAGTAGTCGGATGCTCTAACTAGAGGCGTTCAGCTTCAAGGCTGCTGTCAGCTAGCATCACATAGCGACAAGCAGCAAATACGAAAGCTTGTGAATGGATGGATGACCGTCTTTTTAAAGATGTTATCCTGCATTTCATATCAAATACCCTGACGGCTTGTAGGTTGCAAATACCAACAATGATTGGGGTCTCGATTGTGTGTTTGAGCTGTCAGACCGCCTTTTCGGGAGCAAATCGGGTCCCCTCCTTGCAATCCTGCTTCAATCCGTTCACCAATCGTCTCTGACAGTACCCGGATTGGATGGGCATCATGGTTCACATAGCGATTGGTGATGGTCACGTTGCGGTGGTGTAGAAGGTGGCTGATGAGGAAGGCGTTGCTGCCTGCTTGAGCTGCGAAGGTGCCAACCGTGTGGCGCAGATCGTGAATACGTACATCAGGAATGTTGGCATGGACGCGGATGCGCTGCCATGCATTCTCAATTACCTCAATCGAAATAGGTTGTGTCGGATCTTTACAGCCGGGTAAAACATAAGGTGAACCATCCACTCGTGGGATCTCAGAGAGTATTTCGATGGCACTGCTACTTACCGGATGAGGTTTACGCTCATCCCCCTTTCTTGAAGGCAGTGCAATCGTGGCCAATTCAAAATCAATATGCTTCCATTTCAGGGTTGTGATCTCACTCAAGCGTGCACCGGTGTAAAGGAGCAGACGTAAGCAATAAAGAGCTCTTGGATTGACAGGTGTCTTCCGCTTTGCAACATCCTGGGGCAAGTGCTTGGCTGTACTCTTCCCGGCTTTTATGATCCAGGGAAGACCTTCCTGGTCTGCCAGCTCAAGGGTACGCCCCAGTCTTTGCAGCTCTTCCTCTGACAGGAAACGATCACGCTCGTTTTCTTTGTAACGCTTGACCAAGCGAACCGGGTTGCTGTGCTCTGGCCTTAGGCCCCATACTTCAGCGAGATTGAACGCCTTAGATAAGACCGCCAGAACTTGATTGGCTTGACGAGGTGTTGCTCTCAACGAGTGATACAGCTTTGCAATATCCTGCCGCCTGACAGAGTTGAGTTTCATTTGCCCCAGTCGTGAACGAACACACCGCTTTAGGAGACGTTCAATGTCTTTCATTGTCTTGGGCTTATTATGAACCTGTACGTGTTTACTCATGTAAGTATCAAGAAGAACATTCACCGTGGGAGCAGATCTTTTGTTTTCCCGCTTTAACAAGGGATCATCACCGTTACGGACCGTTGCTAGCACGTTGGTCGCCAAGTCTCTGGCTTGATCTGGTGTTAGCTCACCATATCTGCCATGACTCATACGACGAGAGCGGCCTTCATGCGTGCGATATTGCACAACGAATGTTTTTGCTCCGCTTGGCATCACTTGAAGGCCAAAGCCTTTGAGTTTGCTATCCCAGAAGATTTGCTTTTTGCTTGCTGGCCTTGCCGCGTCCACCGTTCGCTTCGTTATGTTCGGCATAGACATACCTTTCCCGCTGACGGCTCGTGACAGGAGCCACCACACATACGAATTTTGAAGTTGAAAAACGCCTCCGTTTGCAGCTGTTTCTGACGGCATGACAGCTTTTGACGACCTTTGGGGCTTTCTTTTAGGACCTGTGCAAAACAGCATCCAAACCGTCATAGATCAAAAACGAACTGCTTACCGTTCTGTGTCAGCACTATGTCAGCAAATGTATGAGATTGAGCGCGAAAAGCAAGGTAGGCAAACGTAAATAATTTTCTACAACTCTTTGATTCATAGTAATGAATCGCTCTTCATCGTAAATGAGCGTTCTATACTGAAGCGCCTTTTAATCAGTAGGTCCACGGTTCGAACCCGTGCGGGCTCACCATTTAACCTCATGGTATATAAAGAGGTTTAGCAAAGCTCCCTTCCGGGAGTTTTTTGCATTTTGGGATTTTGTAAGCAAATGAGAGCGTTTGAAAGCGCAATTTCACCCTCTTAGCTCCTGCAAATACCCTTTCAAATTAACTCTGAAAAAGCTGTTAACGCTGTCCTTAGTCGTCAGGCCGTAATGAGCAGTCCCATTTGAGTGGTCCAGAGATGGTTCATCACGAACTTCCTCCTCCCGCATCGCCGGGGGGAGCCATTGTATATTTTTGGTAGCGACAGCTGGCACCTCTTGCTCGGTAATAAGGTACCAAAGCACGCCTTTTGCCTGCCAGTATCGCCGCTTAAGCTCCAGCTTTTCAACTGTGCGAGCATCTAGCAGCGCGTCTTTATACTTCGCCTGCAAGGCAAATCCAGGTGTCTGCTCATCACTCGTGTCCACCAAGAAGTCAGAGGACATATACTGGTCAACGCCAGCTAGATTCGGATGCTGAATTCCGGCTTCAAGCGCGAGCTTGCGCGTGTCATCTCTTTCAAGGGGAACTACTCGCGGATTTGCGTAACTTCACTATGCCATTCAAACAGCAGGAACACGGAAAGTTCGAGATCAGACAGCAGGTGATGGGTTCTCTTCGATTTATGACCGAAGACGCGTTGAGCTCTTCCAAGAGATGGCAAATCACGAACGGTCAGCCAGGGCTTGTATTCAGAATACTCGCCACTGCCCCGTCCTTCTTTGATCATCTTTGCAAACTTGGCGTCAGAAAACGCTTTACTCTTACCTGCCATGAAAAAAACCGCCGGTCACTGCTCGCAAAGCAAGCATAATACCAGCGGTTTCAGTATGGAACTTTATTACTTACTGAAAAAAACCATAAGTTTTTCTGAGCAACTATTCAACCGTAACGGATTTCGCCAGGTTACGTGGCTGGTCTACGTCTGTGCCCATGAAGACAGCGGTGTGGTAGGACAGCATTTGCAGTGGCAGAGCGTAGATGAGTGGTGCAACGATTTCAGGAAGTTCTGGCAGAATGATCATCTGGTCAGCAGCAACACCTGCAGCCTCGGCGCCTTTTTCATCTGTGAACAGTGCAATCTCGCCGCCACGAGCTGCCACTTCCTGCATGTTGGAAACAGTCTTTTCGTAAACACCATCGAATGGCGCGACAACCAAAACCGGCATATTCTCATCAATCAGCGCAATCGGGCCGTGCTTTAGCTCGCCTGCTGCATAGCCTTCGGCATGAATGTAGGAAAGCTCTTTCAGCTTCAAAGCCCCTTCCAGTGCCAACGGGAAGCTCGTGCCACGGCCAAGGAACAGCGCATGGTGCTTCTTGGACATCCACGGTGCCAGCTTTTCGATCTGAGGCTCCAGTTTCAACGCCTGCATCGCGTGTGCAGGTAGCTCAGAAAGTGCACCAACCAGCTCTTTTTCCTGATCTTCACTCAAGTTTCCACGCTGACGACCAGCAAGAACAGCAAGACTGGCAAGAACAGCCAGCTGACAGGTGAAGGCTTTCGTAGACGCAACGCCAATTTCCGGCCCAGCAAAGATCGGAAACACCAGATCGGATTCACGCGCAATCGTGCTTTCTGGCACGTTCACCACAGCGCCGATGGTCATGCCCTGCTCTTTACAGTAGCGCAGCGATGCAAGGGTATCTGCCGTTTCACCGGACTGAGAAATAAACAGCGCCAGATCACCTTCGCCCAGAGGCATTTCGCGATAACGGAACTCCGAAGCGATATCGATGTCTACCGGAAGGCGAGCATACTTCTCAAACCAATACTTTGCAGTCAGACCCGCGTAATATGCAGTACCGCATGCGGAAATCACAAGCCGATTAATTTTGGAGAAATCAAAATCATTCCCCTCAGGCAGAGTGACTTTACCCTCATTGAACTTCAGGTACTGCGAAATTGCATGACCTAACACTTCTGGTTGTTCATGAATTTCTTTTGCCATGAAGTGACGGTAGTTGCCCTTGTCCATCATGGTAGAACTCACACTGGATGTGTGAACAGCCCGCTCGGCAGCAACATTGTTTTCATCAAAGATCTGTGCGCCAGCGCGTGTCACAACAACCCAGTCACCCTCTTCAAGATAACTGATGCGGTCAGTAAAAGGAGACAGCGCAATTGCGTCAGAGCCGAGGAACATTTCGCCCTCACCATACCCAACAGCAAGCGGCGAGCCGCGGCGTGCACCAATCATCAGATCATCCTGATCAGCGAACAGAATTGCGAGCGAAAAGGCACCTTTCAGGCGGCCAAGAACGGCAGCAACAGCATCCTGTGGAGACTTTCCGCTTTTCACTTCCAGTGAAATGAGATGCGCAACAACTTCAGAATCCGTTTCAGTGGAAAGCTTCACTCCCGCCTTACGCACCTCTTCACACAACTCGAGGAAGTTCTCGATAATACCGTTGTGAACCACCATCACACCGTCAGAAGCGTGTGGATGTGCATTCTCAACAGTTGGAGCACCATGCGTCGCCCAACGGGTGTGGCCAATGCCACTCACGCCGCCAAGAGGGTTGCCTTCCAGCACAGCTTCCAGATTGCGCAGTTTCCCTTTCGCACGGCGGCGAACCAACTCACCATTTTGGACAGTTGCAATACCAGCAGAGTCATATCCGCGATACTCAAGCCGTTTCAGCGCATCTACCAGCAATGGTGCAACAGGTGTCTGCCCCAAAATTCCGACAATACCGCACATATGCGTTCTCCTTAAATCCCCACCTCGCAACCAATGCGAGCATCTCAATTCGGCCGAACTTTTAGCCTGATGCTCCTATGCGAGGGAAATCAATCCGTGTTTCGTTTCGTTACAGCCTGAGGATAATTAAATATGCACACCGCCAACCTCAGCAATGTGCATCAATATTACTCAGCACTTTCTTGAAGCTTTAGCCGCGGCAAGCTTTTCACGCATTACAGCAGCACGGCCTTCTTTGTTGACCTGCTGGCCTCGACCAATCGCCAATGCGTCCGCTGGCACATCAGAGGTCACCACAGATCCGGCAGCAACAAAGGCGCCATCACCCAGCTTAACCGGGGCAACAAGCACGCTGTCTGAGCCAACAAAACTGCCTGCACCGATATCTGTGTGATGTTTCAGATAACCATCATAATTACAGGTGATTGTACCCGCTCCAATATTAGATTTTGCACCGATGCGCGCATCACCAATGTAGGAAAGATGATTGACCTTTGCACCAGCCTCAACCTTTGCGTTCTTGATCTCGACAAAGTTGCCAATATGAGCCCCCTCGCCAATCTCAGCACCAGGACGCAGCCGGGCATAAGGACCAACAGTCGCATCAGCACTCACATGCGCATTCTCTAGATGAGAAAACGCACGGATACGAGCTCCACCATCAACATGTACACCCGGGCCAAACACCACATTCGGCTCCACAATAACATCCGGCTCAATCTCGGTATCAAATGAGAAATAAACTGTCTCTGGCGCGCGCAATGTCACACCGTTTTCCATGAAAGTCTCGCGTTGGACCTGCTGGAACACAGCTTCACAGGATGCAAGTTGGGCCCGGTTATTGATACCCTGAACTTCCTTCTCGTCAGCAAGTTCAGAAACAACCTTCATCCCTTTGTTGCGCGCAACCTCGACAGCATCCGTCAGATAGTACTCACCCTTAGCATTGTCGTTTTTGATTTCAGCAATCAAATCAGGCAGAGCCTTGCCCTTGAACGCCATGATACCCGCATTACAAAGAGTGACTCTACGTTCCTCATCTGTTGCTTCTTTTTCCTCACGGATCGCAACAAGCTCACCATCACTTTCAAGCAAGCGACCATAACCGAATGGGTTCTCAGCTTCAAAGCCGAGCACAACAACATCCGCCCCGCCAGATAGGCGCTCGCGCAAACGGTGCAGCGTGTCAGCCTTCACAAGCGGAGTATCTCCAAAAAGAACAAGAACATGATCAGAGGCGTCGTTATAAGCCTCCTTGGCAGCTTTCACAGCATGCGCAGTGCCCAGTCGGTCAACCTGAACATGACAGGTCGCGTGTGGAGCGCGCAGGGCGACATGCTCTTCCAGCTTCGCCATCTCTGGGCCAACCACAACAGCGACTTTATCAGCACCAGCATGCATAACAGAATTCAGGACATGTCCGACAAGTGGCAATCCGCCAATTTCGTGCATCACCTTTGGCAAGGCCGAACGCATACGCGTTCCTAATCCAGCAGCCAGAACAATTGCCAAACAAGAACTATTGGACATGCAAACCCCTTGGGAACCTAGAATTACAAACTGACAGGCAAATTGCACGAGTGCTTTGGCATTTCAAAGAACATCCCAGAGCTTTCACCAGGAAAATCAACACACTCATTAGAAGTAGCTGATATTGTTTAATGCACATCCCTCAGATTACGCTTACATTTTGTTAACCATAAAAATATATGTAGTTAGGATTAGATTCGTGTACGAGACGACTGGAAGCTTTGAGACTTCCTCATAAAATCAACGAGTTACGACAGGAACCGAAAGTACTGCGAAAACGCATTACCGTTCTTGCATGGGGTATTGCTGCGCTCTCGTTTGTCGCCCTCGCCGCATCCGCAGTGCAGATGCCTGGCAAATTAGCCTCCCAACAGGCACTTTATTCGCAAATCACGCTCCCTCTCCCTGCACCCGGCCCGGTTACGACAACCGCCTCTATTGGCAGTCAAACAGCGCAAAACGCGTTCCAAGTGTATGGAAACGCCCGCGGAAACGAATCACAACAGAACCTGCAAAACTCAAAAGAGTTGCATGCTGTAAGGGAAGAAATCATATCTTTACGTCGTTCTGTGCTGCGTCTCACAGAGCAAAACCGCAGACTATCAAGTCATGTTAAAGCGCTTGATGAAGCTGTGATGCACAAAACGTCAGAGGCTGAAATGCCCTCGGCATCAGCCAAAACCCCGGTAGAGCCGAAGCAGAAACCGGCGACACCAATAGAAACCCTGCCAGCACCTGAACTCTTGCAAGCTTCAGCGCCAATCACCACAGCAAGTCCTCTGCCAGAGCTCAAGCTTTCCGAAGTTGGTACACGTGCCGCCATCGCTTTACCAAAAGCTTCTAATCCAGAGACAGTCGCCTCCATTCCTGAGAAAGCATCGGCTCTCGATCTGCCTGAGTTTCAAAAAACACCGGCAGCAGGTAAACTTCGCCAGTCGGGTACTCGAAGAATTCTGCGCACGTTCTTTGCCATTGAACTGGGCAATTTCGAAGATGCAAACTCACTGGAAAGTAAGTGGCAAAGTCTGAGGGAAGACAATCCTCTCCTGCTCGGAAAACTGAAGAAACGCGTTTCCGCTGCAAAAGTAGACGACTCTACAAAATACACGCTGACAGCTGGCCCGTTTTACAACGCTGCAGACACCGCTGTTGTGTGCGCAAGACTGGCGCGAGAAAAAGTCAATTGCTTGCCAACCATTTTCCAATAAGTTGCTCTCATCTTTTAGCACCTAAGCATTGAGGCGCTGTCAGCAATGACGTGAGCGTATCTCCATGCCTTGCAGGTCTTTTCGGAATACCACGCGTGTCTCATTCATCTTCGAGCTCAAATTGGGCCTCAACATACGCCCTGTTGTTTCTCATGCCCATTTTCATGAGCTCCAACATAATAATTGCCAAACCAGCCATTGCCCATACAGAGCCATGGACCCTTGCTTTTTTTAGATGGGGCCTTGCCTCACTTATTCTTTTGCCGTTCACATACCGTGAGCTGAAAGCCAGCATGCCGCTGATCCGCAAAAACCTGAAGCTCCTCAGCTTCATGGCATTCCTCGCAATGTGGATCTGCGGAGCTATTGTCTATCTGGCACTAAAAGAAACATCGGCGACCAACGGAACATTGATTTATTCAGCTGCTCCTGCCCTTATCCTGGCACTTGAATGGCTCTTCAGAGGGCGAGCAGTAGCCATAAGGGAGTTTGCCGGGATCTCACTCGCCATCATCGGTGTCTTTGTGATTGTAACCAAAGGCTCGCTCGGCAACCTGCTCAACTTGCAACTAAACAGCGGCGACTTGTTGTTTGCCTTATGCACACTGAGTTGGGCAATTTACTCCGTACTCATCAAGAAAAGCCAGTTACAAGCAATCTCTACAGCTCCTTTGTTTGCAATCCTCGCCATTCTTGGAACCATCATCCTAGCGCCATTTGCCGTCGCTGAAATGGCTATCACAGCCTCTATACCCGATACAGGTGAAGTCTGGATGTCTATCGCAGGCGTCGCACTAATCGCTTCAGTGGCCTCTTTCCTGACTTACCAGTTCAGCATCCGACTGGTTGGACCATCGATCGCTGGCATGTTCATGTACCTGATGACACCATATGGTGTCGGCATGGCAGTCCTGTTTTTGGGAGAGCAACTCCAAGTGTTCCATTATCTGGGCTTCATCCCAATCATGGCAGGGCTTTTGCTGGCAACCTTGCCAGCAAGCTTATTCAGGCGAAAAGCCAGCGCTTAGAAACTAAAGCAATACACCAAGCACAAAAAAGCAGGCCTTAGAGCCTGCTTTTTTCATCTCAAAATCTGGAGCGTCCATTAGCCGATCTGCGAAAAGACCGGGAATGTTTCGAGCAACCAGAAGGAAAACGCCTGAATGTAACCGGTCAGGAAACCAACACCGGTGAGCACGAGAAACGCACCCATCACCTTTTCAACCATTCCCATGTGCTTACGGAAGCGTGCCATGAAGCCCATAAACGGCCCTGCGAACATCGCAGCAATCATGAACGGCACCCCAATACCCAGTGCATAGGCAGCAAGCAGAATAACACCCTGATTAACCGAGGCCTGCGTACCGGCAATCAAGAGAATACTTGCCAGAACTGGGCCGATGCACGGTGTCCAGCCAAAACCAAAAGCAAGCCCCATCAGATAAGCGCCGCCAAACCCCCCCGGCTGACGGTCAATCTGCACACGCGCTTCGCGGTAAAGGAACCCAATTTTAAAGGCGCCAAGAAAATGCAGGCCCATAATAATGATCATACCGCCAGCAAGATAGGCAAGATACTGCGAATACTGCAGAACAAACTGACCAAGGAATGAAGCACTTGCACCAAGCAACACAAACACGGTTGAGAAACCGGCAACGAAACACATTGCGGCAACCATAACCCGATTGCTTTGTGCAGCGCTCTTATCTTCGCTCGTCACCTCTTCGATGGACAAACCAGCAATATACCCAAGATATGGCGGCACCAGCGGCAAAACGCAGGGAGAAACAAAAGACAAAATGCCTGCGAAAAAAGCGCCCCAAAGGGTGATGTCTTGCAACATATAGCTATCCTAATTCCACTTGGAATGCATCTATAGGACCTGACGCTTGCACGCGTGGGAGCGTGACATCATCATAGTCTATCAATAGATCACCAAGGCTTATATATACAATTTTGCTGAAAGTTGGATGTGTTTCGTCAAACAGGCAAGAAAATCTGCGACACATTTTGGTGAACGGTAGGTAGGAAGCACTACCTACCGTTCACCGTAAATATCAACTGTGACCTTTAGTTGTCACGAACAACCAGTACAGACTGGTTGGCATGGCGCACAACACGCGCCGCATTCGGTCCAAGCAGGAAGTCTTTCAACTCTGGACGATGCGAAGACAAAACAATCAGATCAGTGCCCAGCTTATCCGCTGCGCTTGTGATCTCTTCATAGATCGTTCCGTGAGCAATATGCCCTTTCACATCCAGCTCCTCATCAGGAAGCTGCGTATCAAGAAACTCTTCAAGAGCCTCACGCGTACGCTCCAAGGCCTCAGTTTCAAACTCGCGAGCGAAATAACCACCAACGATAGATTTGCCAAAGTCCGGCAGAACCGTCACCACATGAAGCTGAGCTTTGTAATGACGAGCCAGATCAACAGCCACGGGAAGCGCAGTTTTCCAGCTGCTTTCTTCGTTCAAATCCAAAGGCAGCAAGATATTGGAGTACATTTCCCAACTCCTCAAAAATTATAGTTTTATGGCACAGCCCGCTTAAAAAGCGGGCTGTGTTTGGCGTCGACGTTGAAGTGCAACAACCAGCAAAAGCAGAAGCAAAGCCGGAATGTAGAACAGCTGTTTTGGCAGTCGTTCTGCATCCACCTGAGAGCTTACGATCACAACCGGAACATCTCCGTAAAAGTCAAAGCCCTGCAGTTTCTCAGCAAATGTCGTGCCTGGGAATGGCTCATCAAGCACCACAGCTCCATCATCCTGCATGGTAACCAGACCAGATGCGTCAAGTCGTGCGTCAGCCCCCTGCTCCTCACCAATAGATAGAGGCAATGTCAGTGTCAGGATTTTATCCATGTCATCAAAATCCGGACCTGCGAGGTTAAGACGCACCATATCACCCGGCTGCGCATCACCAACCATCTCCATGATCTGCGGGCCTGTGGCAGTTACGTACGGATCCTGCACCTGGTCGAGCCAGAAGCCCGGGCGGAACAGTGTAAACGCAATGAGAAGCAGCGTTACGGATTCCCACAGACGGGAGCGCGCAAAGAAGTACCCTTGCGTTGCCGCAGCAAACAACATCATCGCCACAACCGAGACGATAAAGACAAAGACAGCCTGAAGTGGCTCAACATCAATCAGAAGAAGATCAGTGTTGAAGATGAACAGGAACGGCAAAGCGGCAGTACGCAGAGAATAGATAAAGCCTTGAACACCGGTCTTGATCGGGTCACCACGACTGATCGCAGCTGCTGCAAAGGCGGCGAGCCCCACCGGAGGCGTCACATCCGCCATAATGCCGAAATAGAAGACAAAGAAGTGAACTGCGATCAACGGAACGATAAATCCGGTCTGCTCACCAAGGTCCACAACAACCAGTGCCATCAGAGAGGACACAACAAGGTAGTTCGCGGTCGTTGGCAGGCCCATACCCAGGATCAAACTCATCACCGCAACCAGCACCAGCATCAGCAACAGGTTACCGCCAGACAGGAACTCAACCAATGCAGCAATCATCTGGTGCATACCGGTCAGGGACACAGTACCCACGATGATACCCGCAGCAGCTGTCGCAACTGCAATGCCGATCATGTTGCGCGCGCCGCCGATCATGCCTTCAACGAAGTCCACAATGCCCTGCCATGTACGGCCGGCCTGAGATTCTTTGCGGAAGAAAGCTTTCAACTGATGCTGGGTCACAACGATAAAGGTCATCGCCATTGTCGCGTAGAACGCAGACAGGGACGGTGAGAACCGCTCAACGAGAATACACCAGATCAGAACAACAATCGGCAGGATGAAGTAATAGCCGGTACGGCCAACATCACCAGCAGCAGGCAACTCACTCACCGGCGCATTTGGATCATCCACTTCAAGGTCTGGAACCTGCGCGGCGATGTACACCAACCACAAATAGCCAGCAGCAAACAACGCAAGCACAACAGGGAACGTGAGCGCCGGGAATGCAGTCTTCGTCCAGCCCAGACCGTAATACACGGCAGCACCCACAAGTGTGATACCGATAAAGCCTGTCAGAACACCAATCAAGCGCTGCAAAATGGTTACATGAACCGGAGGCTTAGGCAGACCTTTCAGGTTCATCTTCAACGCTTCAAGGTGCACGATGTACACCAGTGCGATGTAAGAAATCACAGCTGGAATGAAGGCGTGAATGACAACCTGATGATAACTGGTGCCAGTGAATTCAGCGATCAGGAAGGCTGCAGCCCCCATCACAGGCGGCATCAGCTGACCATTCACAGAGGAAGCCACCTCAACAGCACCCGCCTTTTCAGCAGGAAAGCCGGTCCGCTTCATCAAAGGAATGGTGAACGTACCAGTGGTCACAACATTCGCAATGGAAGAACCAGAGTAAAGACCACTCATCGCAGAGGCAAGAACCGCCGCTTTTGCAGGACCACCACGCAAATGCCCAAGAAGCGCAAACGCGGCCTTGATAAAGTAGTTACCCGCGCCAGCTTTCTCCAGCAGCGAACCAAACAGCACAAACAGGAAGATCATGGACGCCGAAACGCCAACAGCAACGCCAAAGACGCCCTCCTCCTGAATCCAGTAATGCCACATGGCTTTACCATAGGAGGCACCACGCCATTGAATGACGTCTGGCAGCCAAGGAGAGTTGCCAAACATTGCGTAGCCAACAAAAACCGCAGCAACAATAACGAGAGGCAGACCAAGGCTCCGGTAAACCGCAATCGCAAGCACAGTCAGGCCAGTGGTGGCCACAATCAGATCCATCTGAGTTGGAAGACCGGCGCGATTAGCGATCTCAGAGCGCATAATCACAAGGTAGAGACAAGCCGCAGCGCCTAAAAATGCGAGCACCCAATCATACCACGGTATGGTATGTCGGGGGCTGCGGGAAAACAGAGGGTATGCAAAAGCAGCAAGCACCAGGCCAAATGCCAAGTGAATGTTTCTAACTGCAGAATTGTTGAAAATGAGATTGATGCCAAAGGTATCATTCAACCAAAATGGAACGTTCGAGGCCACATAAAGCTGAAAGACGGACCAGATAAAGGCAATGGCAGCAATCATCACGCCTAGCCCACCGGCCAGGCTTCGTGCGCCGGTATCTGCCTGAGCGACCAATTCTTGCGCATCAACTTGCGCTTTGTGTCGTTCTGGACTCATTTGCACCCCCAAATACAGTTCCCCCTTTGCCTTAGCTGTAAAGGCAGAGCAAGAAACCTACTAAATCTCATAGAAAGCCAAAAAATGCGGGGCCAGAACAGCCCCGCATCGTAGAAAACTTGGGTAGATTACATCCAGCCACGTTCTTTGTAGTACTTCACTGCACCGTCATGCAGAGGAGCTGTCAAGGAAGCCTTGATCATCTCTTCTTCTTTCAGGTTTTTGAATGCAGGGTGCAGTTTTTTGAAGTCGTCGAAGTTTTCGAAGACAGATTTAACAATGACGTAAACAACATCATTAGGCACAGCAGCGGAAGAAACGAAGGTTGCGCCAACACCAAAGGTGTTGATGTCTTCTGCGTTGTTGTACATGCCTGCTGGGATAGTTGCTTTACGGTAGAAGGAGTATTTGTCGACCAGATCGTCGATCGCTTTACCTTCAACGTTTACAAGCTGCGCATCACAGGTGCTTACAGTTTCCTGAGTAGATGCAGATGGGTGACCAACCAGCCAGTAGTAAGCATCGATTTTGCCGTCACAAAGCGCAGAACCAGCTTCCGCAGATTTCAGCTCAGTTGCCAGAGCGAGATCAGCCTTGTTCACGATACCTTCTTTTTCAAGAAGCTGCCATGTTGCATACTGACCGGAACCTGCGTTGCCGATGTTGACTTTCTTACCCTTAAGGTCGGTGTAGTTGTTTACGCCGGAACCTTTAGAAGCAAGCATTGTCACTGGCTCAGGATGCACGGAGAATACGGAGCGCAACTCACCGAAAGGCTTGCCTTCCCACTGGGAGCGACCTTCGTATGCATTCGCCTGAACGTCAGACTGAGCAACACCGAACTCCAACTCACCATTCTGGATGGTGTTGATGTTGTAAACAGAGCCACCAGTAGATTCTACAGAACAACGGATGCCGTGCTCTTTACGGGTCTTGTTTACAAGACGACAGATCGCACCACCGGTTGGGTAGTAAACACCGGTAACACCGCCGGTGCCGATGGATACAAAACGATTTTCTGCCGAAGCTCCAGTTGCAACGCTAACCGCAATCAGCGCAGCTCCAACTGCAACATTGCTAAGTTTCATACGAACCTCCACTTAAGTTGTAATTGCGCGATCCCGTTACTCACGGTATCGCGAATAGGAAATCTTGGCATTTTAACCATCAGACACGCCTATTTCCCACTGGCACAGAATGAAAGATGCCAAAAGCGGTGAAATACGTACACATCTATTGCTTGGATTACCAGTAAACTCTCAAGGCTGCTGGTAACAACCAAGCTGCATATCTATTCACCTAACAAACTGATTCAAATATATATTTTTAGATATATGAGCATTTCGCACACGCGAAAGCCCCACAGATATTTCACGAAAAACTGCCAAAAATCAGGTGACACACCAGCAAAATGCCGATTGCTTCCACAAAATAGTATACTAAGGTATTACAGATTTTGTGAAGTATCACGCCACATTTTGAGCAACACCTCTACGTTATTTCACCTAGAGAACTAATAATACCCCAAAAACCAAGGGATGAATGAAATGATTGCAGCGGTCTCCCATCTTAGAGCAGATCATAGCCCCAAGCGCATTTTGTGCACCGCACCCTACACTCTGCCGATGAGGAACGAGCCCCTTGTTAAACAAGAAAGCGAAATCCAACGTCATTTCACTACTCACTTTTACATTGAGCTGATTTCAGCAATCTCATCACTTGGACAACATAAGAACGGTAAATAAGCATAAAAAACGCACTGTGTGGAAAATCGAAAAAACCGCTTGCGCTAAGCCCCTGCAATCCTTAGAAGACCCCTCACAGGCAGCGACCTAACGGTCACACCGAGAGCCTGTAGCTCAGCTGGTAGAGCAACTGACTTTTAATTCTTCCCTTATTATTAAGAATCAATGCCTTAAGTGTAAACACCCTGATTTTCCATATCCAAGAAAATCAAAAGCTTAGCATTTGCGGTGTAACCTTTTTCCGTCCTAACGGTCTCGTTTCCATTCACAGTAATAGTGAGCCTCCCCCTTTGAAG
>NZ_LMCK01000155.1:0-1389 GCF_001623165.1 Pseudovibrio sp. WM33 | reverse complement strand
GAAAAGGATCAGTTGCAATGAGCCTGACACAAAGCCTGAAAGAGGTGGTTCAATCCACCACAGCTCTTACTGAAGCCGTGCAGAAAACCTACTCACAGCACAATGCTGAGATCCAAAAAATCCTGAATATCGCCCCAGAGCTTCAGCGGACTTTCTACGTGGATGCTGTGAATGGTGACAACAGCAATGATGGCTCTCAGGATGCGCCACTTAGAACTCTACGCAAGGCTGCTGACCGGGTGCCGCGCCAAGGCAGAGGTCATATTCATCTTCTGAGTGATTATCATATGACCGAGGCAGTTTATGCCAGAGACTGTTATATCAATGTTTACGGCGATGAAACCGGACATCGCAGGGTTACCTTTGGAAGCTATCTCCATGCGAGTGATGGCGAAGAGAGCCGTGCATTACATGGTTTCAGATGGGTAGGATCAAGTTACTTTAATTTTTGTTATCTGGATCTCAGACTGCCCGTTGTTGTTACTGATCAGGTCGGAGTTTCTTCAAGCACTTATTCAGCTATCGTCTCTTGTGCCACTTCTGCCAACACTGGCAATCAGGGGGTGACATTCAGATACGGCAATATCCACATCCCTACGGAAGAGGAAGGTGCTCCTGCTGGTCATGTACTCGGACCTGCTGGGCCGGTTGCCGTTTTCTTCTCAAACATAACGGCCTCTGGCGCTGGTCTGAAAAAGCGTATCAGCCGAAATGATCGTGCAGGCTCTTATGTGATGAATATCACCCTTGATGAACTTCCATAGGCTTTAGCTAATCTCCCTTTTTGACTTGATCTCATAGGATCGAATTATGCCAGATGTAAACGAACAGACCGACAACCTGAGCCTGAAACATGCAGGCAAAACCTACATTGCCTGGAGCAAAGCGGACTTGAAAGCGGCTGGTGTGCCACAGGCTACCATTGATGAAGCCCAAAAAGGTGCCCGTCTCACAACCATCAAAGCAGAATGCCGCAAGCGCATTTATGCCCGCGCCAGCGCTGAGACCCAGATGAATATGGCAACGGCTGCTGCTGCCATTGCTGGCAAAGCCGTTGCTGATCGAAGTGCTGATGAGGTCACGCTTTTGACCAGCACAAAGGCTGCACTGGATTGGGTGGGTGCTATGCGCTCCAAATGCCTGGAACTTGCTGAAGATCCGGGCACTGATTTCACACAGGATGCCAGCTGGCCGGAGTGCCCGCCAGAAGTGGTTGCGCTGACAGAGCAGTTCTAACAAGCCGGAACATATCCGGCGAGATAATCGCCCGGTGACTTCAATATGGAGCGGAAGGCCCGGAAGGTTCCGGGCACCGGGCATCCCGCGCTAACAAGAAACCCGGCCAATGCAATGAAGCATAACACTGCTCCCGCCGCATCAACTCACCTG
>NZ_LMCK01000154.1:11157-63579 GCF_001623165.1 Pseudovibrio sp. WM33 | reverse complement strand
TGATGCCGGATCAATTTTGAACGCTCATTGACAGGTCAGCGCTATGCGAAAGAGCTGAACGGGGCATTCAAGATCAGAGATAAGACGGCTGTTTTACTGCCGTTGGGTGCTGACAACGAGCTCCCGACCATCAAGTGCACCTATCCCGGCAATATTATCACTTGGCGCTTGAAACCCCGTGACCTGCGCAGGGCTTTTACTGGAAGCTCTGTCCGCTATGTGGATCGAGAGAAAGGCAAGGTGGTTGAAATCAAACGCCCCTACAAAGAGGAGGAAATCGAAGACCCTGCGCTAAAAGATTCAGTATTAAATGCGATCCGCTCTACGGTCAAAGATGAAGACCAAGCCAAAGAACTTCTTAAGGCACGTGAGAGCCAAAGCAAGCGAGAGAAAGCCTCGGGGTCGATCACGACCAACTTTGAGCCTGAGGTGCAGGCAGAAGCTCTGTGCACCGTTGAAGGCATCAAGCAGGGCATTGATGGCAAGTACCGGGTAGAAAGCAGAACACACAAGGCGTCGAGAGGTGGAGGAGCCACTACAACCTTAAGCGTGAAAGATCCCCAAGACGGTGCAGGGAAAAGGGAAGGGGCAAAAACAACGACCCCAACCAAGAAACCCGCCCTGACGGGAGACGGTCTAAATCGAAACGGTAGAACCGGGACACAACAGTAGCCAACCAACCGCCCTCAGAGGCGGTTTTTTTATTGGAGATCCCTAACATGAAATCAACCAAAATCCGGTTGGTCGGCGCTTCTGCAGCCCTCATAGTTGCATTTGTGGGCGCTTGGGAAGGTCTGAAAACAACAGCCTACAAAGACATAGTCGGTGTACCAACGATTTGCTACGGCGAAACCAAAGGCGTCAAGCTAGGTGATACAGCAACCAAGGCCGAGTGTGATGCAATGCTTGATGTATCCCTCAAAGAACATGAAGCCGGGATGCGTAAATGCCTGACAACCCCGGGAAAGATCCCAATCAAAACCTATCTTGCAATGGTTTCGCTGTCTTACAACATCGGATCAGGTGCATTTTGCAAATCGACTGCAAGGCGTAGGTTGAATGCAGGCAATTGGACGGGAGCTTGTCAGGCTGCCACTTGGTTTAATAGGGCAGGTGGTCGGAAAGTACAGGGCCTCGTTAATCGCAGGCAAGATGAATACAAACTTTGCATGCAAGGGGCGAAGGGATGATAGATCTCATCTCCTCGTTTATCAGCACAGGCATTGAAACCTTGCTGGCTTATGGGGCGCTTGTTGGCGCTGTTCTGGCCTTTGTGGCTAGATTTGAACCTCGCACACCCAACTGGCTTTCTACTCTCGCAACAACGGCTCTGCTTTGCGTCTCGGTTTGGTTCTTCTCTGCCTTACATCATGACAGGGAAGCCGAAGTAGCCCAGCTGAAAGCCGACAACAGCGCTCTCACACGCGTAGCAGCGGCACACAAAGTCATCTCAGAGCAAGCGAGTAAAAACAACCTGTTGGACCGTATCCAGCAGCTAAGCTCAGTTGAAGAAAAGGTAAGGGACTATGAACTTGAGCTGGAGAGGGGCAAGATTGCAGCTTGTCCTCCTGATCCCGCTTATCTTAGCCGGATGCGGGCACTTCAATTCCGGAAGGCTCGTTAAAAACTCTGGGAAGCTGTTCAAGCCTCCAGATCCTCCACCCGATCTGACAGTCACAACAAAAGACCCTGGCATAACCGGCGATAAAGGCCGGGATGCAATCAGGCACAGAGCTGCATTGATAGCCTGCCATGCAAAGGAACAGGGCTGGCAGTCCTTTTATGGAAGCATTCAGGACAACTTGAAAGGTATTGCCAAATGATGCCGAAGACAGAGTTCGGGTCAATCACAGGATTAAGTGTCTATGGGGCTCTGGGGTATGCTTCGAGCTACCTTGAGCCTGTACTTCAATTCGCCTTACTGCTCGCGGTATTAATCGGAGCAATCTTGTTGGCTTATGGCCGCTGGGTTGATGCCCGTAACAAACGGTTGGACACTCGTATCAAGCTGCATCAGCTGAAAGATCTGGAACAAGCAGACGACAAACGAGAATAAAAAATGATAGCCCCAAAAACGGGGCTATCCAGTTCCTTGATCAGATCCAGTCATCTGGCTCTAAGTCATCCAGTGTTGCTCCAAAGAGCGCTAGACGGTCCATTTCGTTCTGAGTGAGCGTCACATGCAGATGGATGAGTTCGCCAACGGTGGTGACTTCGCAACGCTGTGCAATAAAATCTAAAGCCGCGGATAGCATGAGTTTACCTTTTAAATTTCTTCATTATTCCAAAGAGCAGACTTCAAAAACTATTGGCAAAGCACCGTCATTCTGCAAGTAAAATTTTTTATGTAAGCTAAAATAGATTGATAAATCTAACTAATTACAAAAAGTGATCGATTAACAATATTGTATTGATAAGTATTTCGGTAAGAGCAATAAGTTTTAGTTTAAATAACTAAATCATTTCCGGTAGTAGTTCAGCCGGAAATTATTGATAATACAATAAAAATTGGTCATTCGTATAACTTTTGGCGACAAAAGCTTATCCTGAGTTGCTGACAAAAATATCTTTCGCCTCAAGGTTGCGCAAGGGTCCCTATCTACTTAAACTCGCAACTTAGGGAATGCGCTCAAAGCTGGTCAATGCACGATTCGTGGGGAGATATGTGTTGCTGGTAGGTGGTGGACAGGTGAACCACTTTGCTATCGCGACGTCATCTATTCCGATAAAACGCCTACGCCCTTGCCGTTTTTGTCTACTAGTCTATCCTAAAGATACAACCTCAAGTTTTACGCAAGCGTTCTACTCCTAAAATTCGAATTGCATTTTTTGGAGTAATTTCAATGCCAAACAACACACCAGTTTCCTCTCCTGTCTTAGTCAATGTCGATGAGAACGGAGTAACTTCAATTCGGGTCATTTTTCAGGATTCAGATCTCAGTGACACTCATTCCCTCACTCTGAACACAGATGAAATGGCGGGTGCTGGTACTGTGGTCAGTGATGATACGTTCCATTATGATCCAGGAACTGCGTTTGATTACCTCGCTGCTGGCGAAACTGCCACTGATACGTTCTCATACACGGTGACTGATGCAGCAGGTGAAAGCTCTACGTCAACTGTCACGATAACTGTCATCGGACATAACGATAGCCCAATTGCTGTTGCAGTGGCTGCCGAGACTGATGAGAGCACGTCAATCGTCATCCTCCCTGATTTTACCGACCCAGACAACAACGATACTCATAGCTTCACAGTAGATACGTCCGGCACGATTGGCAGCGTGATAGTAAATGCGGATGGCACTTTCTCATATGATCCAAATGGGAAGTTTGATCACCTCGAAGCCGGAGAGACTGCGACAGATACCTTTACCTACACAGTGACAGATGCAGCTGGAGAGAGCTCTACTGAAACCGTGACAGTGACTATTAATGGAGAAAGTGAAGTATTAATTGCTCCTCAGAAAATTAGGGCATCTGACGGTGCTCGCAGAGACTCTTTTGGTATTTCTGCCCAGATCAACGATCATGGTGTAATTGTTGTTGGAGCAGATTCAGATGATGATAGGGGAGCGTCATCTGGCTCAGTCTACGTTTATACGCCGGACGGCGAAGGCGGGCTATCTGAGACCAAGATCACTGCCTCAGACGGAGCCAAGTCAGACAACTTTGGCATCACCACGGTGATTAATAATCATGGTGTTATTGCGGTAAGTGCTTATTTAGATGACGATAAGGGCCAAAACTCCGGATCAGTCTATGTCTACACTCCAACCGAAGAAGGTGGCTATGATGAGACTAAACTGATTGCTTCTAGTGGTTTCACTAATGATTGGCTCGGACGAAATCTTGTCATCAATGATGATGGGGTAATCGTTGCTACCGCATTTGAAGGATCATATAACCGGATTTATGTCTTCACACCTGACGGACAAGGTGGGTATGACGAACTCAACATCCCAGTTTCTGGATATGCGAGCAGCGGGAATGGAGGCGTTCACATTAATGAAGAAGGTATAATCTCTGTACGCAACGGTACTTCTGTTTCCATTTTAACACCGGACGGGCAAGGTAATTACAGCGAGATGGTGATTAACAGACCTGCACCTGACAGCTTGTTTGGGCGGAATGTTGCGGTTGCTGCCGACGGGACTATTGTTGTGGGAGGCCTCACAAGAATCTATGTTTATGAGCCAGATGGTGAGGGAAACTATACCATATCTAGTTTAACTGGAGGTGCTTCTCTTGACATGAATGCAGATGGGGTAATTGTCTCAGGCGTCCCAAATGATAGCTCCAAGACTGGTAAAGCTTTTGTGCACGTACCAGACGATGAGGGCGGTTACACACGCTTTGTACTCTCCGCCATTGACGGACAAGAAGGAGACTCTTTTGGACGAGCGGTGTCCATCACAAGCGACGGTGTTATCATCGTTACTGCTTATTTGGATGACGACAGGGGAGAGAATTCTGGCTCGGCCTATGTCTACACACCCAATTCAGAAGGCAATTATGTCGGTGCAGATGGCACTGTATATGAACCAGAAGGCTCGTCAGTATTAGAAACCTTTGACATGCCATCTCTTGAACTCATTGGTAGCGCTGCTGCTGAAACTCTTCAAACTGGAGGCGGCGACGATACTCTCACTGGCGGTGAAGGCAATGACATATTCGTTTTTGCAGGAGGACAAACCGGCCACAATGTTATCAAAGACTTTGCTGCTGGAGAAGGAGCTTCTGACATAATTGAGTTTGAAGCATCTATCTTTACTGATTTTGATGCGGTGCTTGCGGCAGCTCAGCAGTTTAGTGCGAACACGGCGATCATAATTGACGACGACACGTCGATTACTCTTGAGGGTGTCACTCTTTCCGATCTGCATCAGGACGATTTTTCTTTCGTTTAAGTCTCCGGTGTGAACCTCAAAAATCTACCTCGGCGGTTCATTTCGCCGGGGTTTTTTATTGCTGATGAGCAGTAATTTTAAGTTGCCAAGTACTCTGACGGACAGCTTACTTCATGAGAATGAGCGCTGTAGGTTAGGCGCTCTACGATCAGATTACAGTGACAATCGGCGCTCAAATTCTGTTAGGGTTCGGCCTCAAATTTGCTAGAGTTTTCAAAGGCCCATATTTGGCATTTTTGCCCCTAACATTCGCTCAAACCCGCAGAAGTCCTTGATTTTGCTAATCCTGCAGGGATCGCCAATTTTTTCAATGGCTTAGCTGTTTCGTCCAGAAAGCAGACCCGACCGTTTTACAGTAATGTTCCCTTTTAGCCCTACTCGCTCCCATGACTTGAGTTTGAGCCATGTTTGACTAATGTTTCCCTGGGATGCTGTCTAGGTCTTTGATGTCACGCCAATACTGAGTAACAATCTATCATCTGCCTAACCCTCATGCTGCATCCATCGCTTTTCTGCAACAAAGTTTCAAGCCACCACTCGTCCGCGGCTTTCCACGCGTATTGGTGTGCATACATCATTTATCCTTGATGTTTGCTCCGACAACGCGCTCTTCCCAACCCGGAGCTGATGGAGGTGTAAAGATCCCTCGCGCGATCATGAGGTGCACCTGTTCTTGAAGTGCTTTTGTGTACTGCGGTGTATTGTAAGCTGTTTTATCCTTGTTCATGTTTGCAGGCAGAATAGGCTTTTCGTAGATCTTTTGGATGACCTCAGTCCGTAGATCTTTGATCCAATTCGCAACCTGTGCTGAGATGCGAAACTCTCGAAGTGCTTCGACATCAACTTCGCCCGCCATATAAGAGTCTGCCGCCACGGTCTTTTGCGAAAGGACCTGCCCATCATATCTGATGATCTGGGATCTCCCATCTGACATGCTAATAGGTTCATCTCCGAGATTAACACTAGCTGTCGCCATTTGGGACGCGACAACATACATTGTGTTGAACAAAGCGTGCGCTTTATTTTGGATCTCATATGCTTCCGAATACGGGCTTGGTAGATTCACACGACACAGTATTTCGGCGCCATTCATAGCGAGACCGCGAATATACTCAGGATAGGAGCCGTCCATAGCCACACTTATGCCGATCTCAGTCTTCGCGACAGGGAAAAATGCATCCAAGCCAGATCCAAACATTTCTTCCCATTGCTCCATAACATCATGAGGCGTTGAACAATGTTCGCCGGGATACAACACAGAGTTTTTTGTATGGCGGAGGATAATTTCACCTTCTGGGTTAAACAGGATACCTTCATTGAAATAGCGCCCTGGAAACTCTGGGCGATAAGTTCGAACTCCTGCAACGAGATATACTCCATACTGCTTGGCTAACTCACCAAAGCGAGCCATCTCAGGGCCGTCAGCAGTAAGCGCAATCTTGTCGATATACTCATTGGGATCCATATCATAGAGTTCATCCGGGAAGCCTTGCACTGCCGCTTCCTGTAACACGACCAGCTTTACCTGTTTTTTTGTGGAAGCGAGCCAAACCGCCGCACCAATCAACGCGTCAATCCGATCGAAAACACCATCCATTTCATTGCGATTCTTCACAAAGACGTAATTGAATGTGAGGCAGACCGCATTGTATGGAGCAATGTAAGATTGGTTCGTCATCTGAAGTCTCCTCATCAATTAACTTGGTACTGTCTGCATATTTGAATGCTAAAGCTTCATCAGTTTGCGGGCATTTTCTCGGCCAATGTTCTGTAGGTTGGCAGAATTGATATCAAGCGCGTCGAACCACTGTGCTGCTGCAACTGCATCCTCGTAAGGGTAGTCGGTTGAAAACAGCAACCGATCAGCACCAAGTAAATTCAATGTAATCATGAAGGATTGTGTAAAGAAATTTCCGGCAACCGTAGCAAAAAAATATGCCGAAAATAATACGAGATTTCCTTCTCCGCTTCGTAACCTTTGGAGAAATCTTGCAACCAACGATCTGAGCGCCACACTGTAAAAGCATAAGCTTCTGCTAGGTGACCAAGTACGATGTTTAAGTTGGGATGCCTGTCGAATAAACCTGATCCGATCAGTCTATAAGAATGCAGGAGTGTTTCCACCGCAAATCCAAACACCGGCCCCAGCATAAATTCACGCCCTTTGTACGCGCAAGTTTCACTAGGCATCGCCGGATGAAGATAAAAGGGCACATTAAGCTCTTCAACCGTTTGCCAGAACGGAGCATATTCAGGGGTATCGTAGTAGATGGCGCGGCCATCATCCATTCGGCTGTATCCGTCAACCAAAGCCCCAACAAAGCCGAGTTTATTGACGCACCTAGTCAATTCTTCTATCGCGGCCTCCGGATGGTGCATTGGCAGGGCAGCAAAACCGGAGAACCGCGACGGGTTCGCGGATACTTTTTCAGCAAGATAGTCGTTGTAGCGGCGCGCAATACCTACAACCTCACCTTCAGGGGCTCCCTGACAACTTGTGCGAGGGAAAGAACCATACGTTCGATACCTGCCTCGTCCATGGCTTCGAGCCGCTTACTCCCAAAGTCACTGCCGCATTAGTATATCCGATCAATCCACTCTTCGGTTGCTCCAGCAGCTCCCATCGGTGCGACATCACTGCGTGACATCACATAGTGTTCTTCAAGTCCAATCTTGTTTCGCATTTTAGAGTTCGCCTCTATCACTTGGCTTTAGTGCACGAAGAAAAACTCACCTAACGGATTAAGAAGTAACAACGAGCACAGAAAATAAGGATAAGATTAAATGGCGTATACGAGTAATAGGTTTAATCGTATCAGGTCTTTTTCGATGCCAAAGTACACAACTAGGCCTGTATCTATCATTAACATCAAGCCACTTACTATTTATGGGATATTTAGTGTCATATTCATCAATATATTTGCCTGACATTACTTAATTAGTAGATATATGTACTAAATTTAAACATTGTAATTATTAAGATGGGGCTAATCAAGACAACTCACCTTCTTCAGATGCAGCTTTTTGTTCCAATGTGGTCAAACCAAATAAAATCTTCAGTTTTGAAATGCTCAAAATCCCAGCGAAACTGAGGGGATGTAAGGTGTTCAATCAGTGGCAGTTTTAATAAATTCCTCTAATAGATCATTGTGCACGCCACATTTTTGCTGTAATTGACGGCAAAACACGCCCTAGGGGAAATCAACGAGTTGAACTGCGTGCAAAAATCATCTGACATTCGTACGAACTGGACGCGTGAAGAGGCTGAGTCTCTTTACAACCTGCCGTTTAATGACCTGCTGTTTAAAGCTCACTGCGTTCATCGCGAGCATTTTGATCCCAATGAGGTCCAGCAAAGCCAGCTCTTAAGCATCAAGACAGGCGGTTGCCCGGAAGATTGCGCTTATTGCAGCCAGTCGGCTCGCAACAACACCGAGCTCTCCGCCTCAAAGATGCTTGAAGTGCAAATGGTGCTTGAAGAAGCCAAAAAGGCGAAAGAAGGCGGCGCAACCCGGTATTGCATGGGTGCAGCCTGGCGCTCTCCGAAAGATCGCGACATGCGCGCCATTGAATTGATGGTGGAAGGTGTCAAAGATCTTGGCATGGAAAGCTGCATGACGCTTGGCATGCTGACGCCTGAGCAAATTTTGCGCCTCAAAGATGCTGGCTTGGATTATTACAATCACAACATCGACACCTCAGAGCGCTACTACAGCGAGGTTATTACAACCCGCAAGTTCTCAGATCGTATCGATACTCTGAATCTGGTCAAGGAATCCGGCATTAAAGTCTGTTCTGGCGGCATCGTCGGCATGGGTGAAAAAGATATGGATCGCCTCGATATGCTGGTTTCTCTGGCGACTCTGGAAGAGCATCCGGACAGTGTGCCGATCAACATGCTTATTCCAATTGAAGGCACACCGCTGCAGGACGCCGAACCGGTTGACCCGATTGACTTCGTTCGCCTGATTGCTGTTGCGCGTGTCATGATGCCAAAATCTCATGTTCGCCTGTCAGCAGGCCGGACAGAAATGTCTAATGAGACGCAGGCAATGTGTTTCTTTGCTGGAGCAAACTCCATCTTCAAAGGCGAAACACTGCTCACCACAGACAACCCGGAAGACTCCAAGGACGCAGCTTTGTTCAAACGCCTTGGTATCCGCCCTATGGGGCTGAAAAGCTGTGCGGCTGAGCATGAGCCTGCTGAATAAGCACCAAGGAGCGCTCGAGCGCCTGGCAGAACGGGGCAGGTCCCGTTCTCTGCTCAAAGCGCATGGCTGCGATTTCTCGTCCAATGACTATCTGGCGCTGACAACAGCGCCAGAATTGCGTTTAGCGGCAGAAAACGCTCTTGCCCGTGGTGTCAGTCTCGGCGCAGGCGGCTCGCGCCTCTTGCGCGGCAATGATCCTGAACACGAGGCGCTTGAGCTGGAAGCTGCAAAACTGTTCAACACTGAGCGATCCCTTTTCTTTGGTGGGGGATACAACGCCAACATGGCGCTGTTCTCAACCCTGCCGCAGCAGGGCGACCTTGTCCTGCATGACAGCCTTATCCACGCCAGTGCACATGACGGCATGAAGTTGGGTGCAGCCCAGTCCATGGCCTTTAAGCACAATCAGGTTGAGGATGCGCTGGCACGTATTACCCAGTGGCGCCAACAAGGCGAAACAGGGCGGATCTGGATCGCTTGCGAAAGCCTTTACAGCATGGACGGAGATCAGGCACCGATCAGGGACCTGATAGAACTCGCTGATACGCACGATGCGTTTTTACTGGTCGATGAAGCCCACGCAACAGGCGTGCTGGGTGAGGGCGGCAAAGGCCTGGCAGCGGAGTTTGAAGGCCGGGAGAACGTTATTTCGCTCCATACTTGTGGCAAAGCTCTTGGAGCCTCCGGCGCACTTGTCTGCGGGCCAGCTGTTCTGATCGACTACCTCATCAACCGCGCGCGCGGGTTCATCTACGCGACCGCGCCATCACCTCTGGTCGCAGCCATCGTGCGTGCATCGCTAAAACTGGTACAGGATCAACCGGAACGACGGGACCAGCTTGCTGACCTTGTAAAACATGCAAATGCTGAGATGAACCGTCTGTGCGGACAAAAGGGCAGCGGAACGCATATTCTTCCGTTCCTCATTGGCGATGACAAGCGCACCATGTTGATTGCAAAAGCACTGCAGGAACGCGGCTTTGATATCCGCGGCATTCGCCCGCCAACTGTACCACGGGGCACATCCCGCTTGCGAATTGCGTTGACCTTGCATGCAAGCAAGCAAGGTGTATCCAGCATGTTTGAAGCGTTTGCTGAAGAAATGGACCTTGTTCCGTCATGACAAAACCAATCGTAGTTACCGGAACTGATACCGGTATCGGCAAAACAATTTTCTCTGCAGCGCTAACACAGGCACTGGCCGCCACTTACTGGAAGCCCGTTCAATCCGGACTGGAAGAAGAAACCGACACACAGGCCGTGGTGCGTCTGACAGGCTGCAGAGCACTGCCAGAGACATACCGTTTGCAGGTTCCCGCTTCTCCGCATTTCTCAGCGGAAGCAGAGAATGTTGTGATCGACACGGAGAGCCTGACAATGCCTCAGGTCGATGGACCGCTCGTTGTTGAAGGGGCAGGTGGCCTCATGGTGCCGCTCACACGCGAGACGCTGTACATTGATCTCTTCAAAAAGTGGCAGGCACCAATTGTGCTATGCGCTCGCACTGGCCTTGGCACCATCAATCACAGCTTGCTTTCCATTGAAGCGCTGCGAGCACGTGGCTGCAATCTGCTCGGCATCGTGTTTATCGGTGAGGAAGTGGCAGATTCTGAGCGTACGATCGCAGAGTATGCAGGTGTCAAAAAACTTGGGCGCTTGCCACTGCTGAAACAAATCACCCCAGAAACAATAAGAACAGCGTTTGCAGAGAATTTCCGTCTGGAAGACTTCTGTCTGCAAAACGGGGAGAACGTATGATGTCCAAGCGCTCACCAATCTGGCATCCCTTTACTCAGCATGCTGTGCTGACGGAAATGACCAAGATTTCAGGCGGCTCTGGCGCTTACCTGACGAAGGATGATGGTGAAAAGCTGCTTGATGCCATTGCCTCCTGGTGGGTCGTAACCCACGGCCATTGCCATCCCCATGTTATTGGCGCGATCAAGGAACAGGCTGAGAAGCTGGATCAGGTGATCTTTGCAGGCCATACCCACGAGCCCGCAGAGCGCCTTGCACAACAGCTGCTCAAATGCACACCTGACGGGCTGGACTATGTCTTCTTCTCAGACAGCGGCTCCACCAGCGTGGAAGTGGCACTCAAAATGGCGCTCGGCTACTGGCATCATCTGGGCGCAAATCGCCAGCGCATCGTCGTCATGGAAAACAGCTATCACGGCGATACCATCGGCACCATGTCCGTTGGCGAGCGTGGCGTTTTCAACCAGCCTTATAATCCGCTGCTGTTTGATGTGGCCAAAGTGCCGTTCCCAACCGCTGCCAATGAGCAGAACACGTTAGATGAACTGGATAAGCTCTGCGCCCAAGGCGATGTAGCAGCGTTTATCGTAGAACCGCTCGTTCTGGGTGCTGGTGGCATGCTCATGTATTCCGCTGAAACACTGCGGGCGCTCCATGAGATCTGCCAGAAGCACAATGTTCTGTTCATCGCTGATGAGGTGATGACGGGCTGGGGCCGTACAGGCAAGATGTTCGCCTGTGAACATGCACAGATTACGCCGGATATCGCATGCTATTCCAAAGGCCTGACTGGTGGTTCTTTGCCGCTTGCCGTCACCATGTGCTCTTCGGCAATTTATGATGAGCATTATTCCATGGACAGAAGCAAAACCTTCTTCCATTCCAGCTCTTACACAGCAAACCCAATCGCCTGCGCCGCTGCAGTCGCCAATCTGGAAATTTGGGAGAATGAGCCGGTCTATGACCGCATAGCAAAGCTCATGCAAATGCAATCCGCTGGCCTTGCGCGTTTCAAAGACGATGATCGTTTCACCAACATCCGTCAGACGGGCACAATCGCGGCCATGGATATCAACGTGAAGGATCACGGATATCTGTCTGACGTTGGCCCGCGCCTCTATGAGTTCTTCAAGTCAAAGAACCTGCTGCTGCGCCCACTGGGCAACACGCTCTATTCTATGCCGCCATACTGCGTCACTCAGGGCGATATTGACCAGATCTACGATGCGATAGCTGAGGCTGCTGATGAACTCCTCTAAGGACCGTGGCGGGCTGATCGGCTTCGGACATTACGCACCAGAACGCCGCGTGCTCAATGCGGAGATTGAACAGGATCTGGGACTGGAAGAGGGCTGGATCGAACGCCGCACCGGCATTCGGGAGCGCCGCTATGTCTCCTCTGATCAGGCTCTCACAGACATCGCACTGCCAGCAGCTCAAATGGCGATTGAGGACGCTGGTATCGATCCGGCTAAAATCGGCCTGACACTGCTGGCAACCAGCACACCTGACCACCTGTTACCGCCCTCAGCACCTCTGCTGGTGCACAAACTTGGCCTGCCAAACTCCGGCGGCATCGATATGGCAGGAGCGTGCGCAGGGTTCCTTTACGCACTGGCCATGGCCGATGCCTATGCCAAAGCGCAAGGCATTGCAGTTCTCGTCGTCGCAGCCAATATCCTGAGCCGCCGTATCAACCCGGCAGAACGCGCCAGCCGCGTGCTATTTGCCGATGCTGCAGGTGCCGTTGTGGTTCTGCCACCAGCACATAAAGAGCAGGGCATCCTTGCTGCTGATCTGGCATCTGATGGTGCTTATTACGACCTCATCAAAATCCCTGGAGGTGGCAGTCGCAATCCGTACAGACCGGATATGGACCCCAATGAGTACCTGATGAGCCTGCAAGGTGGGCAGACGGTCTTCGCCAAAGCGGTCAACACGCTCACGGACTCAGCAATGAAAATTCTGGGGCAAGCCGACATCAAACCGTCAGAGGTGGACCACTGGGCACCCCATCAGGCCAACTCCAGGATCATTCAGGCTGTCGGAACCAATCTTGGAATAAACGCCGATAAGACACTGATGACACTGGGGGAATACGGCAACAGTTCAGCAACCACCATCCCATTCAGCCTCTCCAAGTGTCGGGAAAACCGAAGCTATAAGGCGGGTGACAAAATTCTATTGTCTGCCATAGGCGCGGGCTTCGTCAGCGGGTCCTTGTTGATCGGCATGTAGCAAAAGCGCCCACTCGTGGTGGAAAGACGAGCGGGCGCGTGCGCATCAAACCGCAGTTATTTTGATGCGCTGTCCAGATAAGCCAGCAGGTTCTCGATATCTGCTGGCTTCTTCAAACCGGCAAATGCCATACGGTTTTTTGGCAAGAATTTCTTCGGCTTAGTGAGAAACTCTGTCAGAGATTCTGTATCCCAGGCCACATCAGCGTTTGCCATGACCTTGGAATATTTGAAGCCCTCAACAGCAGCGGCCTGACGGCCAATCACACCGTGCAAGCTTGGGCCAACTTTGTTCTGCCCTTCCTTCACGCTGTGGCATGCCTTGCACTTCTTAAAAACCTTCTTGCCCGCCTTCACATCACCCGCAAACGCCACCTGAACCGGTGCCGGAGCCGGTTGAGCCGCTGCCTGCTTCCCATCTGTTGTCAGCACAAGGCGAAGAGTAACCGGTACCGTCCGTGTAATCCCGTTCAGCTTGGCAAGTGTTTTCAGCTGATCCACGCCCGCGTTCACGCCCGCTTCCTCAGTTCCTAAAAACACCATGTCATTGGTCGTCGCCAAAACTTTGCTGTCGGAAATGCGCGCCACAAAAACTTCCGTTTCCACCGGGATCTCAGTGCCCAGCAAATTGAGCGTGGCTTCCAGATCAACAACAGTGGTTGCGCCAACCGCAAGCTGGCTCAGCTCAGCAGCGTCCAGCTGTGCAGTCAGATCAGCAGACCCGATGCTTTGAAACACAATCTGGCGCATACGTTCATTGCGGATATTGATGTTGGTCTCAACAGACCCCAGATCGATCTTCAATTGCAGCTTGCCATCTTCCGAGACAGAGCCCGAGAGTTTCTCAAAGCTGTTCACCTCACCCACGGAGTTTTTCTTGATGGTCCCGTAAGAAAGTCGTGAGTTGTCGCTGTCCACGGTCCAGTTTTGTGCAAGGGCGCTGCCAGACAACAGTAAAAGCATCGCGGAGGTGCGGAAAAAGGTTTTTACCATAGGTATGTCGCCTTCGTGATTTGATGTGATTGACGATTTTTGGTTGCTATCAATTGAGAAACACACGACAGCTGGCTTTTATTCGATGTATTTTGGAAAAAAATATCAGAAACGTTTTCAAAGTGACCTAATCACCCTCATGCCTCGACTCTGGCGCTTTGCACTTTCGCTTGCAGGGCAGAAGGATCTGGCCGACGATTTGGTGCAGGCCACATGTCTGCGGGCATTGGAACGTGAAAGCCAGTTTCAGGCAGGTTCAAACTTTGCCGCGTGGACCATGACAATTTGCCGGTCCATCTGGCTGAACGAAATGCGCAGCCAGCACCTGAGAAAAACCGGCCAACTCGACACCGCCATCGAATCCAGCCTGATTGATCCGTCTCCATCACCTGAAACGAATATTTTCGCAGCTGAAGTGTTTAAACAAGTGATGCGACTGCCAGAAGGTCAGCGCTCTGTGGTGGAACTTGTCTTTGTTGAGCAATTCACCTATCGCGAAGCAGCCGTAATTTTAGGTATTCCTATTGGAACGGTCATGAGCCGTTTATCTGCAGCCCGAAAAACGCTTGCGCCTTTAAAGCAGGAACAAGCCAACCAGATGAAGAAGGGAGAGCTGGCATGACGTACACCGACGAACACCTACGGTCTTATCTGGCAGGCTCTCTGGACCCTGAAACCGCGCAGCAAATAGAAGCGGATCTGGAGAGCGATCCGATCCTGGAACAACGCCTGCTGGCACTTGAAGGCCTGCTCCCAGTCGTTCAACAAGGCTTTGCAGAGATCCCTGACGCAGATCACCTCAAACAGCTGGAAGACAAGATCTTTGCACAGCAAACCCCTGCAAACGATCATGCAGCCGCACCATCTGTTGTCCGCACATGGGGCACCCGCGCAGCAACGCTTGTGATTGGCTTGGCCATCGGAACAGGCCTCATGTACTGGACAGATGACGCAATTGACTGGCGGCAGGAAGTCGCAAGCTATCAGGCGCTTTACGTTAAAGAGACAATCGCATCCCTGAACAGGTCCGAGGATGAGCTGAAACAAGAGCTGGCTGAAGCCTCAACCGCCGTAGGCCAGCAGCTGAACCTTTCAGACCTCAATGATCTGGAAGGCTTGAAACTACTGCGAACCCAGGTTCTGGGCCATGAAGGCGCACCACTCATCCAGATAGTCTTTGCAGACCCCAACGGTGCCCCGGTTGCATTCTGCATCCTCAAAGACACAGATGCCGCCGGAACTATCATGCAATCCACCAGCCTCAAAGGCATGGCCTCCGCAGACTGGACCGGCAACGGCTATCGTTACCTCGTTATTGGAGGCCAAAACCAAAGCCGCATCGACACCGTCGCCGAGCAAATCCACTCCCGCGTTTTGTAGGCAAGGAGAGCCTTACGCAAATCTTTCTGTCAGTATCTGTCAGAGTGAGCGCCGCAGGGAGGATCAGTATGCTAGGTCTGTCGGATTGCTGACTGGGACTTTGCGTTGATGAAAACATACGACGAGATTGAAACGGAGACTGAAGATAAGCTTGCAAGCCGTGTCTGGTTTCACCTGATGCGTGCCCACCGCTATCTTTACCCACGCTTTGAGCGCAGTTTGCGAACGCATGGCATTGATAACCCGGTCTGGTATGAAATTCTGCTGGAGGTTGAACGTGCCGGAGAGCAGGGGGCAAAGGCCTCTGACTTGCAAGACCATCTGCATATGGCGCAGTTCAGCATGTCACGCCACATCGCCCGTATGGAAAAGAAGGGGCTGATTGAGCGTCGTCCAGATAAAGAGGACGGACGCGCCCAGCTGATCTTCCTGACACCTCAAGCGGCCCATGCCCACGAGGAAATTTGGCCGCATTATTTCAAGATCATCCAGCAGGAAGTCGGAGAACGTCTCACCAAGAAAGAGGCGTTTGAGCTTTTCAAACTGCTGACCAAGCTCTACGAATAAAAAAGGGCCGCTAAACAGCGACCCTCACGTTTCCTAGAACCGGTAGTTTGCCGTAAGGCTAAAGGAACGGCCCGGTTCCTTCAGGGTGCCAATAACGTTGTAATCGCCCCCATAGGTTCCCCGGTCTGAGTAGTCCTCATCAAAAATGTTGTTCGCTTCAACACGAAGTTTCAAACCATTAATCTGCTCTGGTTCATATTCCGCAAACAGCCCGACAACTGCATAGCCTTCCAGTGTTCGATCTGAATCTCCAGATCCGGTGCTATAGTCAAATGCTCCTTGCACATCTCCGCCGATTATCAGACCGTAGTCTTCCAATTCATGAGAAACGTTGAAAGCAATGACTTGTCCCAGTGGGGCAGCAAAGTCCTGAGCAACATAGGAATCGGCGGCATCACCATCAACTTCCACACGCGTGTTGGAATAGGTGATTTTTGCCGAACCTGAGGTCCACTTGTAGCCCGCAGCCAAGTTGAAGCCTTCGGTAAGAACATCCACATTTGCGTCACGCGAGCGAGCATCGCTAATGTCAGTTCTGAAGATTTCACCGGAGAGCAAAAAGCCGGAACGTTCAAACTCGAGCCCAGCAGTCACGTTGTGAGAACGAGATGACTTGATATCGGAGTAATCCCATGAGGAGCTGAAGGTATAATTGTCCTCAAGCGCAATCCCACCAAAAACAGTAGCATAACCGGCTTTAAGTTTGAGGCCTTCCAAGACCTCATAGGATGCCGAGCTGTTGCCACTCAGACCAGTGACAGAAGTATCGAAATCTCCAAGACCTTCAAAGCGCTGATGATCAAGGCGTAAGCCCGCGGACAGTTTCAACGTTGACGATGGTGTCCAACGTACCTGTCCGAAACTGCCGAAGTTATGAGCAACCTCTTCCAAATCAGAGGATGGATCATCGTAGTTTGCGGTCTTCCTGTAAAAATCAAATCCGGTAGTGAAGCCAATATCCTCAGTTAACCGGAAAGTGTTTGCAATTTTGCCGTTCAAGGTATTGGAAGTCCCGTTGCTTCCATGTGGCACAGGCACATCAATGTTACTCTCACTGAAGCCAAGCACGATCTCAGGGTCATAAAGGTCTGTTGGTTCCAGATGCTCATAACGGAATGAGAAGCTCTTACGCATCGTATCATAAATGCGGGTCGGTGAAGTGCCTTTGAAAGCACCAAAGTTAGCACGATAAGGGCGCTCTTCCTTATCCTTCAGCATCATACCGGAAATCTCAAACCGGTGTCCGCTCTCTGAGGAGTAGCCGGCTTTGAGTAGGCCGGTCTGCAAGTTTGCTCCGGTTCCCGGGATTTCCCAGTCGCCGCCAGAGGTGTAATCCTGCCCCTTGGCGTTTTTAGCGAAGGCCAGAATATCAAAGCCGTTGTGCTCCGCAAAGCCAGTCAGAGCTTGGGAGAACGTGTTGCCGTTTGTATCAAAGCTCAGCGTGGCTTTGCCGCCCATGGTCTCACCATCTTCCAGCAGGTCCAGTGCGTCAATCAGCTGAAAGGCGATCGAACCGCCCAGAGCATTTGGCCCAGAATCAGCTGCAGCAACACCCGCATCCACACGCACCGCACGTAACAGTGCTGGATCAATGGCATTAGCTGTCACATGGTGGAACGCACGGTTGTTTTGCATCGCACCTTCAATGGTCATGTTCAGGTTGAGAGCATCTACACCATTGACGAAGATTTTCTGGGCAATGGGGATACCGCCCCCAACCGTTACTGAGGCATTCTCAGCAAACACATCACGAAGATCGCCCATCTCTGCGGCTTCAATCGCTTGAGTTGAAACGTAGATTGAGGTGTTTCTGTCAGCAGCCACTGCAAAGCGGTCATTGTTGAAACTGTAGACAACAACAGGGTCCAGCTCCTCGCTGGCATCCACACTATCCTGCGCTGCAGCCCCGGTAGAAAAATAAGCACCGTTTAAAACACAAACGGAAACAAGCAAACGCCACCGAAGTTTCTTCATTAGGATCCCCACCCGCATATTGGCCGTATTACCTACGGCGAATCAAATATGAGATAATTACTCATGTTTATGCGCGAGGGTATATTGGAGCGCAATTATAGATGCAAGTGCATCTATATCTATAAACCTGTGCGATTTGATCGCTGAATTGAAATCACCATAAAATGCAATGTGTTATGTGATTTTCATCAAGATTTAATCTGTGTGTATCTGCCGAATTTGATAGGGGTGTTCAAACATCACCACGCACAAAGCAAAAAAAGCCCCCGCTAAAAGTATAGCGAGGGCCTTACAATAAAAAGAGATTTAAGCCTGGCGCTGGCCCATCTGATCATCAAGTGTGAGCAGGTGCCAACGGTCATCACCAGCAGCTTTCACTTGGTCCAGAACACGGCGGAACAGATCTTCTTCTTCAATCTGCTCTTCAAGAAACCAGTGCAGCATATTTTGTGTGCCGTATTCCTTTTCATCATGAGCAAGATCAAACAGAGCATGGATTTGCGCTGTGACCTTCACTTCCATCTTCATGGCCAACTCAATAGCAGCCTGTGCTGAATCAAATTCAACAGTAGGAGCGGGTATGCCTTCCAGTGTAACGCGAGAGTCGCGCTTTACGATGAAGTCGTAAATCCGCATTGCGTGGTCAGTTTCTTCTTTTGAATGAAGACGGAACCACTTTGCAAAACCTGGCAGCTCAATTGAGTCAAAATAAGCAGCCACAGCGAGATAAACGTAAGAGGCACTCAGCTCAGCATTGATTTGCTGGTTAAGAGCTTCTGCGACTTTTATGTTGAGCTTCATCGGATTCTCCAATCAGTAATTTTGTGGAGACAGATTTGAAGAGCTACAAACTATTCGCTTTGACTAAAGTCAATTTGAAAAGAATTATCTTAGCAATTGCAAGTGATTAGCAGTTTCAGAAATGGCTATTTTGCGAGCTCATGTCCTATGTTCGCCAGGTCTTCGGCGCTGAGCCATAGACCCGCTTAAAGGCATTGCTAAAGCTGGACGGACTGTTATATCCCGCCATATAGGCAGCTTCAGAAACAGTAATGCCGCCTTTATTGATGGCTTGCCGGGCCTTCTCCAAACGCTGTTTGCGAATGAAATCAGAGACTGTCAGATTGTACTTATCTTTGAAGTGGCGCTGAATGCTGCGTTTGCTGAGGCCCGTTTCTTTGGAGATCCGCTCGATGGAAAGGTCTTCCTCCAGATGCTCCAGCAGAAACTCGCGCACCTTCAATCCTTTGATCCGTAATTGACTGTCCGCTTCCCGCTTCTCGGCCTGTACTGCCCCTTGCAAATGCGCGCAGCTCTGAGACATCAGGCTTAACGCCTCGGCTTGCCGTTGTAGGCCGCTAATTTCATCAGCCCCATCATTGGTCATAGCCAAAATTCGCGCAGCACGGTCTACCATGCGCTCATCTGGCTGCCAGATGAAGTAATTCAGATGGCCATTCATAAAGCTCCGCACTTCCTCAGAAAGAGCAGAGGCCTGAAACCCAATTGCACCGTACCAGTCCGGTTGAGCGGCGATGCCGACCTTGCGCAGGGAGTGCCCGGCTTGACTCGGCTTCAAGCGCAGATTGGCAGGTTTTCGCAGGTTGAACAGCAGCGCCTGAGGTTTGGGTGCTTCGTGATCCCCAGCATCCAGATCAAAATAAACATCATCAATGTAAAACTGCTGCTGACCTTCCAGATAAATGAAAATCTGGAAAATAGGTGAGAGCTCCACCAGACCGTCATGTGCATGGTGGCCCATAGTCTCATCCAGGACTTTGACTCGGATCTGCTGCTCAATCTGCACGGAAAATGCCCCCTGACTTTTCACTGGCGCGAATGAATATGTTTTTGGCGCACACGCCAATGCATTTCCAATCGACGAACACCCCTTCATAAATATATTATGAGTTTTGAAGTCAAGTTTAAAACTTCGTATAAATGAAGTAAGTCCAGCGCGACCTTCCAGCTCACGAACATCTCGGTAAAGAGGTGCCCAGAGTGTTCGCTACGTAATGCGAGCGCTCATGGCGCTGTGCTGTCGCGCGGATACGATTGGAGAATGTTTCGATGTCTAGCCGCGACGTTGATAGAGCACTTAAGCACGCCCGTTTCACGCAAAAAACGCAAATGAACGCACTAAACCTCTTATTGGTTTCAACCGCGCTGACTTGCGCTTCAATGGCGTCCGCACAGGAGAATAAACTGCTGGATGAAGTGGTCGTCACAGCCTCAGCTTCTGAAGTGACCTACAAGAACGCGCCTGCAAGTATCTCCGTTATCACCGCAGAAGACTTGGAAAATCAGGGCGCTCGCGACGTTCGTTCCCTTCTGGAAAGTGTAGAAGGCCTCACTTTCAACAGAGCTGGCAATCTCAACAAGGTGCAGATCCGCGGTCTGAACGAGAATTACACGTTGTTCCTGATCGATGGAAAACGCGTCACCTCTGCTCCAAACGCGTTCCGCGGAAACGACTACGATTCCGGTTGGGTTCCTCTTGAAGCCGTCGAACGTATTGAAATCGTTCGCGGTCCCATGTCCTCGCTCTACGGTTCCGATGCAATTGGCGGTGTTGTCAACATCATCACCAAGAAGGAAACTGAGGAGTGGCACGGCTCACTTACCAACGAATATACCCTTCAGGAAAACCGCAAATCCGGTGATTATGGCCGTACGGGCTTCAACCTTTCAGGTCCAATCCTCAAAGACAAACTCTTCATGAGAACTTACGGCAGCTGGGATTTCCGCCGCAAAGATTCAAGCAGCTTGAATCCTGACAGCCAAAGCGGACGAGCCAATGCAGGGTTTGCCAAAAGCGATAACAAACACCTTGATACGACGGTCACCTGGGACGTGAACGAAGAAAATTCCGTTGATTTCAACGCAGGTTACAGCAAACGCACGCACGATAAGACCACGTTGGACAGGTATTCAGCGGGTATAACTCATCATGGGTCCTACGAATTTGGTGAGACAGAACTGCGTGCCTTTGGTGACCGGATCGACAATTCCTACGGCCACGGAAACGCCGCGGGTGTCGATATGCCAAACACAGCCTACAACTTCAATGGCGACGGCAAAGTCAGCTTTGATGCAGACCTCTTGGTCCCGAACTTCATCACCGTCGGCGCGAGTTACCAACATCAATCCCTCGAAGACAAGTATGTCCTTGTAGGCGAGGGCGGGTCAGACAATTCCCTCTGGCAAGCCGCAGCTTTCGTTGAAGACCGCCTTGAAATCACAGAGAATTTTGAGGTGACACTTGGAGGGCGCCTGGACAAACACGAAAAATTCGGCTGGAACGCCAGTCCCCGCGTTTACGGCGTTTATCACCTCACACAAGCCCTGACATTCAAAGGCGGCTGGTCCTCATCCTTCAAAGCTCCAACCCTGCTGCAGATGTCCCCAAACTGGAACCAAGTCTCTTGCGGTGGCAGTTGTTTTCTTGGAGGGGCAGAAGATTTAAACCCGGAAGTTGGCAGCAGCTTTGAGGCTGGTTTTAAATATAACGAAGCAAAATGGAGTGCTGGCATAACCGGCTTCCATAATACGATCAAAGACATGATCCAGTTTCCACCTGCCAGAACCGCCGATGTCGCTGTTGCTCAGACTTATTCCAACTATGTTGGTCTTACCGCAGATGGCAAACCGATCTTCAAGTTTGAGAACATTGAAGAAGCCCGAACAATGGGGATCGAGGCCAACCTGACACTGCATCCAACAGATGAGCTAACAGTCTCTGCCAACTACACTTATCTGGACGCAAAAAACACAAGCGCGAAGGATGCTCCACTTGCATTCCAGCCAGAGCATACTGCAAACGTCAAACTGGATTACAGTTTCAACGAAAAGCTCAGTTTTGCGTTATCTGCCAATTACGTAGGCGAGCGATACACATCGGTTCCCGCCAACGGAGACATGGCATTCGCACGCAAAGTAGACGGTTACATCACAGCAGATTTCACAGGTCGCTACGACATAACCGAGAACTTCACACTCCGCGCTGGCGTGCTGAACATTGCAGACAATCAGATCCTAAAAACAGACTGGGATGAATTCAATGTCGATGGTCGCCGCTATTTCATCTCAGGCACCACTCGTTTCTGATCTCCAATGATGAAAGAGCAGGGAGGTGGGCCCACGCCCGCCTTCAATACGTATAGGTGTATCACTATGTTTTCACTCAGGAAAACTCTAATTGGGTTGATCGTTTTTATGATGTCTCAAAGTGTATCGTCAGGGTTCACACTCGAACTTTCAAAAGCGGACACCCCGGCTGACGTACGTTTTCTTCAACAAGATCACGAGGAGGCCTTTGAGCTGCAAGCGAAACCAGGGGACTACGTCCAACTTGGTTGGCAAGTGGAATCGGGCCGCTTCAATCTGGACACTATCGACCGTTTGACGGGTGCTCATATCCGCAGATTTGTCTCTGCCAACACCGGACGTGCACCATTCCTGTTGGTCGCTGGTGATGCTCCAATAAGCCTCAAGGTATCCGCGATTGAAACTGGAAACTTCACACTCTCGGTCATCAACCAAGTTAGTATTGAACATCAAGAATCCCAACAAACTAAATACCTTAGCCCGCGTCTTTCTCGCCTTGCAGATCAACTAGGAGCAGGCAGTTCAACCGATACCTTCTGGACAGAGGTCGAGCAGAAAGGCACACCGTTGATCGAAGACAACGGGAATGGCGAAAGCATCCTGACATTCCTTGCAAGAGGTGCCAAAACCGGCGTCCGCCTTCTTGGTGCTCCAACAAGCAATCATGAGGAACTTGAGCGACTTACAGGCAGTGATGTCTGGTTCAAGTCATTCATCGTTCCAAACACCACTCGTCTTTCCTATCAACTGGCTATTGATGTGCCCGTGATTTCAGGCACATGGGTGGAGCGCCGCAGAGCAATTATAGCAACTCTGGCAGCAGATCCGATCAACAAACATCCTTGGCCTGCTGATGCAATCGATCCCTACAATCAGCACTCAACAGTTCAGCTACCAGAAGCAGAATCTCCCCGCTTCCTTGGTGGTCAGGTAGTCGCAAAAAGCCAGATCAAGCTGTATGAAATTGAGAGTAAAGCCCTTGGGAACAAACGCGATATCTGGCTATACCGTTCCGAAGGCTATGAAGCATCTAAAGCAACCGCTCCGTTGCTCATCATGTTTGATTCAGAACACTATAAAGGCCGTGTCTCAGTTCCAGATATTTTGGATAACATGGTCGCAGACAGCGTAATTCCGCCAATAGCTGCCATTTTCATATCTCACATAGATTCTAAAACACGAACCGTTGAACTCCCCAACAACGCTCAGTTCGCTGCCTTTATCTCCAAAACACTACTGCCATTTGCGCAGGCAGAACTTGGCACATCCATAGCGCCAGAAAGAACCATCTTGGCAGGTTCCAGTTTTGGTGGACTTGCATCAAGCACCATCGCTCTGCGCTACCCGCAGCACTTTGGAAACGTACTTTCTATGTCTGGATCCTATTGGTACTCAGAGGACAATAACGAGAATTACGTCGCAAGCCTTGTTGCAAATGCCCCTCGCCAAGATGTCCGTTTTTTCCTCAGTGCGGGTCTCTTTGAGAAAAGTGCAGCCGGTCGAGGAGTTGGAATACTTTATTCCAACCAACATCTTAGAGATGTTCTGCTTGCTAAAGATTATCAGGTGAAGCTGGAAACCTACGCTGCGGGCCATGACTTATTCTCGTGGCAAACCATCCTCAGTGATGGTCTTATTCACCTGATTGGGAAGGGCGTTCCATGATGCATCCGGAACCCGTTTAGATGCAACTGCATAAATATCTGAGTGTAAACCTCAGGTATTGTTGGACTTCCTCTTTTTTTGATTTTAGATAGAAACAAAGCTCAACAGCCAGGCTCTTACGCCAAGCCATGAGACATCTATCCAACGGAGTTAGAAATGTTTCATCGTGTAACGAGATCGGTTGCCGCTTTCGCCTGCCTTGCTCTGGCAGCTTCTCCAGCCCTTTCAGAACAGATCGAAATCAACACCGCCAATGGCAAAGCCAACGTCGTTGTCGAGCCAAAAAATTTGATTGTGTTTGACATCGGGGCCATCGACAACCTGAATGCGCTTGGCGTTCAGCCGGCAGGCGTCGTTAACAAAATGTATGTCGATTACCTTGATGGTGTTCAGTCTGAGGCAGACGTCATCGGAACTCTGTTTGAGCCCGATTTCGAGGCAATCAATGCGCTTGAGCCAGAACTGATCATCGTTGGAGGCCGTTCCAGTAAACAGGCAAAGCCATTGTCTGAACTCGCACCAACCATCGATATGACGCCAAGTTCTTCAGAGGTTTCAGCAACGCTGCTCGCGCATCTGGAAGCCTACGGAAAGGTCTTTAACAAGCAAAAGGAAGCAGTGAAACTTACTAGTAATATCAACAAGTTGCTAGAACAAGTGAAAGTTTCAGTTAAAGGCAAGGGCAAGGCGCTTTTCGTTCTCACCAACGGCCCTAAAGTCTCCGTATTCGGCCCGGGCTCACGGTTCGGTTGGTTCCATGATGAACTGAAAATTGAACCGGCAATGGCTGAGGTTGCCGTTGCATCTCATGGAGAAGCGGTGTCCTTCGAATACATTCAGAAGGCCAATCCTGACTGGCTTCTGGTGATGGATCGCGCAACAGCAATCGGCAGTGATGCTGAAAATGCCCGTCAGGTTCTGGATAATGAACTGGTAGCCAGCACGACTGCGTGGAAGAAGGGGCAGGTGATCTACCTTGATCCGGCTGCAACTTACATTGCCCAAGGTGGTTATCAGGCAACCACGCGCATCTTCAAACAGCTGATCGAAGCCTTCAATAAATAATAGTTCTCGCCAAGAGCTGGGCACATGTTGCTCAGCTCTAGCCATTTCCTTGGTGTCCCATGAAAAACATCGGCGTTGCTATCGTCGCTCTGTTCGCACTTTCCTGCTTCAGCTTATTTGTTGGTGTCAAAGAGATCTCCATCTCTGACTGGTGGCAAAGCCCTCAGAACATTGACCTCTTTCTCATCAGTCGAATACCACGCACATTAGCGGTTATCCTGACAGGCGCATCCCTTGCTGTTTCAGGAGCTGTGATGCAAATGCTCGCCCGAAACAGCTTTGTCGAGCCCTCCAGCGTCGGCACAGCCCAAAGCGCAGCACTGGGCATTTTGCTCGTCACTTTGCTTTATCCGGGTAGCCCGCTGATCGTGAAGATGATTGTTGCTTCCATAACAGCGATGATCGGCATGGCAGTCTTTCTTGCGATGATTTCCAGATTGCCGGTAACATCTCCTTTGCTTGTGCCACTCGTTGGTTTGATTTTCAGTGGTATCGTTGAAGCTTTGACCATCTTCATCGCTTTTCAGACAGAAATGCTACAGTTTCAGGGGACGTGGATGAGCGGAGAGTTCTCCGGCATCTTACGCGGCCGCTATGAGCTCTTGTGGCTCTGCGGCGTACTGGCAATCCTCACTTATGTTGTTGCCGATCAGTTCACCATCATCGGCATGGGCAAAGACGCCAGCATCAATCTGGGCCTTAATTACAAGCAAGTGGTGATCGTCGGCCTGTTCATTCTGGCACTCTCAACCTCATTGGTTGTTGTAACAGTGGGCATGATCCCGTTTGTCGGACTGGTTGTACCAAATATCGCCCGTCGTCTGATGGGCGATAACCTGCGTGCCAGCTTGCCGTGGGTTGCCGTCCTCGGCGCGCTTTTAGTGCTTATGTGCGACCTTATCGGGCGTCTGGTTCATTTCCCCTATGAGATACCAGTTGGCACAGTGCTGGGTGTTATAGGGTCTTTCGTATTCCTCTATCTGTTGTATGCGAGACCGGCTCATGCACACTAAAAAGCTCCTCATCCTGAGTGTTTTGCTGGCACTTGCTTGCATCGCTTTCATGACCCTTGGTGCCAAAGGCAGTTGGAGTTTCCTGCTGGTCTTCCGTGGAACAAAACTACTTGCACTTTTACTGGTATCAGTCTCAATTTCTGTTGCAACATTACTGTTCCAGACCATCAGCGGAAACCGTATCTTAACGCCCTCTATCATGGGCTTTGACGCCTTTTACCTGCTTGTCCAAACGCTGCTGGTGTTCACGCTCGGCGGGTTCACCTACGTGGCCCTTGACGGACAAATCAAGTTTCTAGCTGAAGTCGGCGTTATGCTGCTCGCAGCGGTATTGCTCTTCTCAACAGTGATGGGAAAAGGTAGGCAAGACCTTCACCGAATGGTTCTGGTGGGCATTGTCTTTGGAGCGTTGTTTCGAAGTCTGACAGGTTTCCTGCAAAGGATCATCGATCCGAATGATTTTGCCATTTTACAAGGTGCAAGCTTCGCCCAGTTCTCCAGCGTTGACAAAGACCTGCTGGGCCTCAGCATCCTTCTCGTCTCAGCATGTTGCCTTATCATTTGGCGACTTAGATACAGCCTCGATGTCATCGCACTAGGACGCAGCAATGCAATCAATCTGGGCATAAACTATGAGCGAACAAGCTTCGCTGTTCTGATCCTCGTCGCCACTCTGGTTTCTGTCTCAACAGCTCTGGTCGGTCCTGTCGCTTTCTTTGGCTTGTTGGTGACTAGTCTTGCCCATTTTTTCATGAACACCCACCGTCACAGCATTTTACTACCGGCCTCTATCCTGATCGCTGCACTCATTCTCGTCAGCGGCCAGACGGTCTTTGAGCGCATTCTGCAAAGCCAGTCTACCCTAAGTGTTACTGTAGAATTCTTCGGCGGCCTTCTCTTCCTGCTACTTCTCTTTCGAGGAAAAATGAGATGATTGAAATTAATGATGTTTCTCATAGTTACGGGAAGAGCAAAATTCTTCAAAACATCTCGCTTTCCATAAAAGAAAGCGGAATCACAGCCTTGATTGGGCCAAACGGGGCAGGGAAGTCCACGCTCTTGTCCCTCATGGCCCGTTTGCAGCCACTCCAGACAGGTTCCATCTCGTTTGATGGGCAATCAGTGTCTCAAACACCCACCAGAGAACTTGCGAAGACCCTTGCTATCTTAAGACAAGACAACGCACTCAGCAGTCGCATATCTCTGCGTGATCTTGTTGGATTTGGCCGCTACCCGCACCACAAAGGTCGCCCAACTGCCAAAGATCATAGAGCGGTAGATGAAGCTCTGGATTATTTTGATCTGCAAGCTATGTCTGACAGGTTCATTGATGAAGTCTCCGGCGGCCAAAAACAACGTGCACTGGTCGCCATGGCATTTTGTCAGGAGACAAAATACCTCCTACTGGATGAGCCCCTTAACAATCTCGATATGTACTACGCCCGCAGCCTCATGAAGCGCCTGCGCGAGATAGCAGACACAGGCAAACGCTCCTTTGTCATCGTCCTCCACGACATCAACTACGCCGGCGCCTACGCCAACGAGATTATCGCCCTGAAAGACGGAGCTCTCGCCATCCACGGAACACCGCAAGATGTCCTGGAAACAAAAGCCCTGCAGACCCTCTACTCAATGGAAATCAAAGTAACCCAACACCAGGGACAACTCGTGGCCTTACATCATTTGTAGGCAGAGCCCTTTGGGATCTAACGAATTGTTTCTGCTTTGAGAATGGTGAAATGCACAGTTGGCTGGGATATGTAATGTAGTCATAAGTCCATATAACATATTGATTTTTTGAATAATTATAAAACATGAATATTTAAATCATATTTGACTTTTGTCATTTGCGAAAGATGTTCTGTTTTCTATTTCTCGGATTGCAAATCATTCTCAATTGCGAGAAGGCGCCAGTTTTGCCCTGGTGATCCTATTGCATTGGAGGGGGATAGGGGAGGTTTGCTCATGTTGGGCTATCCCCTCAAAAGAGATTCCGAGTTTAAGCATGTTGAATAAAACGGCACTTTTATCATTCGCATCAGCAGTGGCAATCAGCTCTGCAGCTCTTGCAGGTTCTACTGAAGTTAAAGTCGAGGTTTTAGACAAAACTTTTGATCCAGCGGGTGGTTTTCTGGCTTACACAGAGTTTGAGCTTTCTGGCGAACCTTTAGCGGAAGGTCTGGGGCTGGATCTGGATGTTCTGGATCCAAATCTTCTCAATCAGCCAACCGCTTTTGATTACGCAGCTGGCATTGAGAGTTATGAATACTCTGAGGAGGCTATGTATGCGGTCAATTATCAGTCCAAGATGGGGCCACATATCGTAAACGGTCCACTAAACAAAGCGCGTGGCGGTTCACTTGAAAGCCTTGGTAAGCGCGTGATTGAACTGGCCGGATCTGTTGCCTTCCCAGTGGAAGAAATTCCGCTCAACATGTACCCGATCACCTTCCCATACATCTCAGCGCTTCCTGAATTTGGTCAGGCAATTGACAGTTCTGTCGTCTCCAGCGATGAGGCGGATATTCTGACCGCTCACGGAAAATCTAAAACAGTAAAAATCGATATTCCGGCGTACTTCCGAGATTATGCTTCGCTCTCCTGGAAAGAGGAAGGCATGGACAAGTCTTTCAATCCCGGAGCTGCGGCAGGCATCATGCTGAAGGATGTCATGTGGGCACAGGATTTCCTCGGCGGTATGCACACAATAGCAGAGGATCTAGAAGTTGAGGTTGAAAATTCTGTCATGGATCAGGATGGCGTACACGCGCTCGGGGTATCCACGGCAGATGGTTTCAACGGCGTTATTCTAACTGAAATGCTCAATGACCGTCTGATAACACTACGTGATCAGTTTGGTTATGACGGTAAGATGCTTGGCGCAAAGCTGACCGCGTCTTATGATCCTGCACAGGGCCCAATCTGGTTCCCGCGCAAGGTCGCTGTGACTGAAAAGACCGAGAACACCGTGAAAGCCATCGGGTCTTTGAAGGTCATCGACGGGGCATCCACTCTGCGTGACACATGGTTGATGCTATGGCCACTTTCAGAGATTTACGCATATAGCGACCAACGTACTGCAAACACAAATCAGAACCCGGCTTTTATCGCAGTGTTTGACGGTGCACCATTTGCTGCAGCTGCTGACCTGAACAAAGACAATGATCTGGTGAATGACATTGCTTCTGATGATGTCTTCTCCGCTGCAAGTGTTCTCACAAACGCTACTTTCAAAAACCTTGATGCGCTGCACTTCAACAAAGAAGCGGGCACTCTGGTTGATCGTTATGATGGCAAGCAGGGCTCCAAAGTTACCACTTATGATGCGGCATATGCTCTTCAGGCCCTGAACATTTTTCAGCGTTCTCAGGATGCACTGGTCGTTGGTTATGCCTCCGCTGATGCGGGTGAGAGCCTGGAAACTGCACGCGGCAAGCGGGCGCTCGAACTGATTAATGCGCAGGCAGATTTTATTCTGAAGAATTTGATCTCTGAAAATGGCCTTGCAGTTGATGGGGTTGAGATTGGTAAAGGCGCGAGCCCGGAGCAAAGCCTTGGTACGCAGTTCGCTGTTGTTCATGGGTTAACCTCAGCATTCCTTGCAACAAAGGATGAGAGCTACAAAGAGGCAGCACGTAAGCTGTTCCTGACCATTGAAGCGAAAATGTATGACAAGGCGATTGGCACATACGCTGCTGTGCCAGGCCAACCAACTGAGCATACACCATACACCGCTGCTGCAATCAGTGCTGGGCTGCGTAGTGCAATGCTTATTCTGCGCAACAGTGAAGGCGAGAATGAACCTCTATTGAACCTTGCAAGCATGACGCACCGATATGAAAGCTGGTTCCGCACTGTCATTAACGGTCGTAATGTGAACGAAGGCATGCAGCTTGCTGAATGGCTGGGAGACAGTGGCGAAAACGTTGTAGCTGGTAGTGAAGATCTGGACACGGATGCAGATGGTGTTCCGCAGATTGTGCAAGCTGGCACAGCTATGGTGATGGCCGGTAAGGTCAAAGTTTTTGCTGCAAAATAAGTAGTTTACCGCGACCTGGAACAGCCGGGGTGTAAAACATCCCGGCTTCTTCTGCCTGTTAACCTAAGTCAAATGCGAAGCATTCGCATTTGACTATAGAGACAACAATCATAATAATTTGACGAAGAATCGATCCGCAGTCATGGATGATGCAAGCAAGAATAGCGTACCAGTCAATGGACCTAAGCCAGCACAACCCAGCGCAATAGAATTGTTCTGGAAGCGTCTCGGTTACAAGAGCAAACATGCTGAGTTTGTGCTTTACTTCCTCACTATCAGTGGGTTGATGCTGTGGGATGTTGTTGGCCTTCCTTGGCAGCTCATCCAACCTTCACTTGCCATCCATTTCATTGTCTCCCTTATCCTCTTTCCATTGTTTGTTCTTCCATTCTGGTTTTCTCATCGTGACCTGATCAAGAAGAACGGACGCCCGTTTCTTCGTAGAACAGGCCAGATGATTGAGATTGCCCTGGTACTGTTGGTTCTCAGTGGCATTTATCTCGCGTTTTTTGGCAATCGCGGCAACATGATGGGGCAGGTCGCATATTGGCTCCATCTGGTTCCAGCACTGCCGGTTTCGTTATTGGTGTTTCACCATGCCAAGCGCTATTCGATGGTTAAGGTTGCAGCTTGGATCTTCCCGTTTCTTCTGGCGCTGGTCGCACTCATGGTGCCAGCCTATGCTGCCGTTGAAAGTAGCTCCCTTGTTCTCATTAGTGAGGGCACAAAACTCATCTCAGCAAACTTTGATGCAGGCAGTGTCACTGTTGTTGACCGTAGCTCTAACAAAGTGCCGCAAGAGATCAAGATCGGTGGTGAGCTACGCCGCATCGCGTTGGATGAAAAACAGCATATTGTAGGTGTAACGGACTACACGGGTGACCGTGTGGTTTTCATTGATCTGAACACAAGCAAAGTTCTCTCTGAGTTCAAAACTGACTATCGTCCATTTGGCATTATCTATGACAAGATCAACAACCTGTTCTGGGTTTCATTGTTTGAAGCGCACAAGATCATTGCAGTTGATCCGAGACAAGGCATCACTCAGGAAATCGACAGCGAAGAAACCCCGCGTGGTCTTGCTTTGCTCAGTGATGGTCGCCTGATCGTAACGCATGCCATGGTTGGCAAGGTCTCCATTTGGGATACCTCAGGGGCTAAGCTTACATTTCTGAAGACGATCAGTTTGGCTGAAACTCAGGACAACGACGAAACTGTTTCTCAGGGTGTCCCGCGCATTCTGGATGATATTGCAGTAAGCCCGGATGAGAGCGAGGCCTGGTTGCCACACGTTCTTTGGAACTTTGATCATCCTTTCCAGTTTCAATCCACCGTGTTTCCGAGTGTCTCATTGTTGAGCCTTAAACAAGGGCAAGAGAAAGAAGTTGCTGAGCGCCGCAAGCACCTCTTCAAGCAAATCAATATTATCGATACCAACAATCGCACCCGCATTGTTTCAAACCCTCATGATGCTGAATTCTCCGAGGACGGTAAAAAAGTTTACGTTACATTGGCTGGAAGCGAAGACTTGATGGTCTTTGATCTGACACGCAGAACAGCCCTGACCAGCAAGAAGAAGCGCCGAGCGCGCCGCAAGGGCAAACTGAACCAAGGTGGGGCAAAGGTCATGCAGATCTTTCGCCACATTCCGGGCAATAATCCGCGTGGGTTGGTCGTTTCGGGGCAGGACATCTTCGTGCAAAACGCAATGACACTTGATTTCGTAGCGCTGAAGAGAGGTGGGGACGGCCCGTTTGCTCGCGTCACTCTGGGTGGGCAAGCTCCAGCTCCACTGGTGCAGAGCGATCCGGTTGAGGCCAAGCTACGCCGAGGTAAAACCCTTTTCAACAGCGGCAACATGGATGATTCCAAACTAACGCCGACCACTGGTGACTTTTGGATGAGCTGTCAGAGTTGCCACGTGGATGGCTTCAACTTCACCAATGGCTATCTTTATCGATCCACACCAACCAAAAAGTTTGACCGTGCCACGATTGGTCATGACAATTTAAACAATATGATCTCCGGTAACTTCATTGGCGACTACTTGCGCATCATGCAGAAGACGCAAGGTGGTATGGGCCATGACGACCGTGATGGAGCCTTGCAGATCAATCCGGATGAACCGTCAGAACCAGTCAAACGCGACATGGAGGCTCTGCAAGCTTTCATCACGTCACGTGGAAACTTACCGCTGAATGCAAGTTGGATACGCCTTGATGATGATCGTAAGATTCTACATGAGAAAGATTGGGTGAACTCAGCCGCCTGTGCGTCCTGCCATTCTGACATGTTTGAGCAATGGGCAGATTCAAACCATCGTCTGATGGGAGAATCTAACCCATACTTCATGGTCGTGAAATCCGTTGCAGAACAGACGGAAGGTAAGGACTTCGGCAAATGGTGTCTTGGATGTCATGAGCCGCAAGAACAGTTCACCGAGCCAAAGGCGGTTCCGCAAGAAGGACATATGTTTGAGAAAGGCGGCGCCAGTCTCTTTGAAGCCCTTGAGACGGGCGTACCGGATTCAGATGAAGGCACGGGCTGCTTATTCTGCCATCGTATCACTCGTATTGAAGCAGCTATGGGGCAGACGGCAGGCACCAACGCCAGCTTTACCGTCAATGTGAAAGATAGAGAAAAGTATATCTTTGAAGACAACGACAACGCACTGCTGCACTGGGTGGGTAACCGCCAGATCAACGCCAAGCCCGAAGTGCATGCCAAGTCGTACTCTCAGCCATTTTACAAGGATTCTGCTCTGTGTAGCACCTGCCATAATGAGGTGGCTCCAGGCACAGGTAGTGTCATCGTGAACACCTACGGTGAGTGGGAAAAATCCTCCTACAACAATCCAGCAGATCCCTCCAGGAACCGCACTTGCATCAGCTGTCACATGATGGCTGACGTGCGAAAGATCGGTGAGAATGTCCCGGGCATTTCTACAGATGGGGGCAAGGTGAAAGAGAATGTGGTGACACACCAGTTCACGGGTGCCAATCACCATCTTGTCGGCCTGCGCAATAAGAAGCTTTCAGACATGAGCATTGAGCTTTTGCAAACTGCTGCTGAGTTGGAAAGCTACATCGACGAAAACGGAAAGCTGATCGTTCGTGTCAAAAATGTTGGAGCAGGGCATGCCTTGCCAACCGGCGTTGCTGACTTCCGTCAGCTTTGGCTGGATGTGACCGTGAAAGACGCAAGTGGCAAGGTTATTTTGGAAGATGGCAAGATGGATGATAAGGGCGTCGTACCAACCGATGCTCGTATGTTCCAAAAGGTCTTTAGCGACAAGGATGGCAAGCCCGTCGGCCTGCTCTTCTGGCGTTATGAAAAAATGCTGAAAGATACCAAGATACCAGCGAATGGTTATCGGGATGAAGCCTTTGCATTGCCAAAGGAAGTTACTTATCCGCTCAGCGTTGATGTGAAGATGATGTTCCGCATCTATCCGCAGTGGGTGACCGATGCAGTACGCCAATCCTACCCAGATCTACCAAATCCAGAAGCTGTTGTTATGGCTGAACTTACTCAAACACTGGAGCGGCCATAATGTTTGCCAGTTTTCTGATCACATTTCGCGAAGGGCTGGAAGCCTTTCTGTTGGTTGGCATCATCCTGTCTTACATGCACAAACTTGGCGTGCGGCATTTCAACAAATACGTCTATCTTGGTGTTGTACTTGGGTTGATCGTATCACTGGCGTTGGCCTTTGTTTTCCAAGTGGTGATTGACCAGTTTGCCAATCGACACTATCAGCACCTGCTGATGATCTTTATTCTGCTCTTTGCCACGCTGGTGTTGAGCTACATGGCGATCTGGATGCACAAACAGGCCAAGGCACAGGTCGACCATGTCAAGAAGAAGCTGGAATTCCACATCTCCTCGGGCAACCTGTGGGGTATGGTGTTCCTTGCATTCATTGCGGTATTGCGAGAAGGGTTTGAGACCGTACTGTTTTTCTCTGCTCTCATGTATTCAGGGCAGGGCGTGACATTGGAGAGTGGTCTGATTGGGGCAACTATCGGTCTTGTTGCATCCATCCTGCTGGTTTGGATCATGATGCGCGGCACCCGAGAAGTTCCGATTGCTCCATTCTTTAAGTACACCAGCTTGCTGATCATTATCATCGCAGCCGGATTGTTCTCGTCTGCCATCAATATGCTGCAGGCGATTGATGGTGTTCCGATTTTGGTGGAGCAGATCTTCAACATCTCGTTTATTTTGGATGATCAGGGCACCTTTGGCACTTTCATGCGGGCGCTGTTCGGATATAACGCGTCTCCAACGCTAATCCAGTTTACCAGTTGGGTGCTTTACCTTGGATTATTCCTGAGTTTCTGGAGCCGCGGCTATGCTCAAAAAGCCTGAACATGTTTTGGTGCTAGGGGCGGGGCCTGCTGGTCTGACAGCCGCAATCCGCTTGCTGGAAGCAGGTATTCAGGTCACCGTGCTTGAAAAGGCTTCAAAAGAGGGCGGCCAATGCGGTACAACAACGTTTGAAGGTCGCCATGGGACCTATCGCTTTGACTATGGCGGCCACCGCTTTATCACTCACAACGCGCAACTGCTAAAATTGGTCGAAGAGCTGGTTGGCGATGACCTGCTGACCAGTCAACGCAAAAGTGTCATTCGCTTTCAGGATCGTACCTACGATTATCCATTAGCAATGGGCAACATCCTGAAAACGGCACCAACCTCATTATTGATTGGTGCGGTAAAAGACTTGGCACTTCTGCCATTCGGTAAGCCAAATGACGATAACTTCGCAACATGGATCACCAGTCGGTTTGGTAAGGCGCTCTACAAGAACTTCTTTGAAGGGTACACAGCTAAACTTTGGGGTATTGATCCGGTCGACCTGTCCGCAGACTGGGCTGGTCAACGCATAAGTCTGTTGGACTTGAAAGATGTTGCCAAACGACTTTTGCCAATCGGGAACGACACCCCTCGCACCTATGCCAGAAGCTATCGCTACCCTAAGCATGGATTTGGTGCCATTTTTGAGCGCATGGCCCAAAAGGTTGAAGCGCTTGGCGGCGAGATTATCTTTGATGCAGCTGTTGATGGCTTTGACTACGCAGCAAATAAAATTAGTGCCGTGAAAGCAGGGGGCTCTTCCTATCCAGCAGATGCTGTGCTCTCCACGCTCTCCTTGCCTTACATGGTGAACATGACAGGTGGCGAGAGTCCATTAGCGTTCAGAGGATTGCGGTTCTTTAATATGCCTCTTGAAATGGACAACCTCTCAGACTGCACATGGCAGTATCTGTCAGATCCTGACATAATAGCAACGCGATTGCAGGAGCCGAAACGACGCTCGCCGTTCATGGCTCCCAAGGGGCACACCTCTGCAATGTTAGAGATCCCATGTGATCCGGCGAGCGGGTTGTGGGAGATGGACAACCAGCTGATGTTTGCTCAAGCGTGTGGTGTCTTGAATAAGCTTGGCATCAATAGCGCAGCAGCCACAGGTGAATACTTCTCTACTTATCAGCGGCAGGCCTATCCGCTGATGACAGTGGGTTATGAGAAGAACCGTGCAAATGCAATTACTCACCTCAATCAGTTTGAAAATTTGATCCAGTGTGGGCGGCAAGGTACCTTCCGCTACATCTTCACAGACACCTCTATGGAGATGGGGCAGATGGCTGCTGATGCGTTGATTAGCGAAAAGGATCAGTGCACCACCATCTATGAGCATCGTAGTGAAAGAACCGTTATAGAAACGGAAAGTGTGGCTTAGGAGACCAGTCGTGGTGAGAATATTTTATGCATTGCTTATGTCTTTGCTTATTACTGGTCAGGCGCATGCTTACTCTTATGCTGCTGCTGGCAAGGAGCCACTGATTGATGCGCGGGAAGCCATCTATAAAGCTGTGAACGCCGGGGACTTTGAAGCAGCGAAGTTAGCCGCCAACGAGATCTCCGAGGAACTTGCCTATTTGACGACTGATTATGATAGCGGGCTCTCTGACGCATTTGAAAAGGCATTAGCCTCTCAAGATACAGCGACAATCGCAGCTGCTATCAATCGCGTTTTTATTGCGGAGATTACCCGTCGTTTGCAATCAGGTTCCGAAAATTTGAACGACTATCAGACCGCTAAGGTTCTTGTCGTCAAATCAAAACGCTTCTTCGATGCCATGGCCGGGGAGTTACCAGGCAAGCGACGTCAAGCAGCAGATGAAAGCCTTCGCCAAGCACTTGAAGCCATTGGGAATCCTGGTGTTTTTGGGGTGGGTAAGCGAGAGGCAGATCCTGCCGCTTACAATGCAGCTGTTGAGGACGTCTTAAAGGCGTTGGCAAACTAGTATGTTGCGACTTGGCTGGGGGGCAGCTCTCTTTTGCTATGTAACTTTGTCTATATGGCTGCTCCGCCACACACCAAGCATTCCAAGTGATGACGCTTATTTCTTTGTTAATGGTACAATTCGCTTCAGTGTGCTTGAGTTCAGGCCACATTTTCCGGGGTATCCGGGATTTATAGTGCTGAGCAAACTGCTTGTTTTGATGGGCATGAGTGCGAAGCAAGCGGTCTTCTACCTGAGCCTATTTTCTGCACTGTCTTTACCTCCTCTTGCAGCATGGACTACCCAAGCCTGGGGAGCATCTCATAGAGGTGTGCTGCTGGCCTTCTTCGCAGTTTTGACGCAGCCTTTCCTTCCGCTTGTCGCATTGAGTATGATGAGCGATGCAACAGGTATTGCATTCTTTCTTGCAGCCCTAGCTTTTATGGGTAGAGGCAAACACGTCAGGGCAGGGTGCTTTGCAGGGTTTGCCCTGGCCTGTCGGCCATCTTTCATTGTTCCAGTTGCTCTGTCCTTAATCACTGAGTGGTATTTGAAAAAAGAGGCACGCACAAAACTCTTTATCGCAAGTGCCGGCACACTGTTTGTGTCTTTCGGAGGAGTATTTCTTCTGGAAGGCGAGGCTTACCTGATTGAGGCGCTGCGGTTCACTGAAGGTCATTTCACCGTCTGGGGTAACACATCGTTTGAGCCAACCTTCGAACGTGAAGGTTGGCTGGATGTCTTTGAAAAAGAACCCATAGCTCTTGCAAGTTCGCTCTCGCTTCTCCTCATAGCTGCCCCTGCTTTCCTAACCCACCCCAAACTCTCACCCTTGCTAATAGCAGCAGCAACAGCCGTGCTCTGGACACTACTTGCCCAAAACCCTGAAAACCTCCGCCACGTGGTCCTACCTGCGATTTTGCTGGTGATCTGGTTGGTGTATTCTTCTGGCAAGTGGGCAAAACCTGCTTTGGTTCTTGTCATCGTTTTGCAGCTTGGTATTTGGCTCCAGTTTCTGATCAAACCTGTAACCAACTCGCCTCTCAAACAAGCAGCAGACTTTCTAGGGCAACAACCAACCGGAACTCTTGTTACAAATAGAGGCGTTTTTTATCTTCGAACCACTTTGCCACAACATAAGATTCATGATGCATTCTTTTCTGACAGTGTGGAAGTTTCTTTAAAAAGCAAAAAGAATGGATCATTCTGGAGTTTAACTGGGTCTCTGTCCATGAGCAATGCCTGGTGCAAATTAGAAAAAAAGTTTGCAGCAAGAGTACCCGGAGAAACGGTGTTGAGTTTACAGACAAGGTGTCCATTGCATCAAATTGGCGGGGTGATTTATGGTAAGTTAGTACTTTAGATTATGCGTACGCAACTGTGATCGCAATCATTATAACTAACTATTCTGTGATGCTATCCGTTTACTTAAAAAAGCTTGTTCCTTCAATACATAGTTTTGTAAAACACAATGTCCAACAGCTTGCCGGACTTGATCTTCGTGCTGCCTTGGGCGAGGAGCCAGCCGTCGGGGCGTTGTAGTTGGGCTATGATCCGGAGTGTAGGTGATGCCTGGACATTAGCGGGGCGTGTGACGGAAAAGTCGATGGCTTTCGATTTGCCTGAGCTTTTGAGATGGGTCTGAGTGGTGAGTTCTCGTGTACTGTCCTTGATGGCAGTGTCTTCAATGTAAATTTTGATTTGGCCTTTGGGAATTTCTGTATCACCTGCGAACGTAAGGGTGCCGCGAATGTCTGATGCTTGCGCTTCGGTGGTCTTAGAGATGGCACCAGTTCCGGCGACCAGTAGACCGGCAGTCAAGAACACTGCACTTCGATTGATCAGAGGCTTCATTCTTTTCCCCTTTGGATTGCATCATCAGAGCAGTTTAGATGCATGAGTAGCTAAGAAGATAGCAAGAGGGGAGCATAAGAGCCCCCCTCCTGTAAGTTATCAAACGATAACGAAGTCATCTGCAGAAAGTGACAGACCAGTCTTCAACTGAGCAAACTGAATTGCACCAATGTCTCCTGAACCATCGGCATCATACAGCAGAGCACCGCTGTCGCTGTCGTAGATGATGCGGTCAGCAGCATCCTGGCTAACACCTGCAGCACTCATGTGGAATGCAGTGAGATCAAGAGCGCCAGTGCCACCAAGTTCAGCAAAGATGCCATTGTCGAGAAGGATCAGATCCTCGCCAACACTGAAGTCTTTGATTTTATCGACATTGTCGTTGCCAAGCTCTGTTGAGAAGCGGAAGGAATCTTCGCCTGCGCCACCAACCAGAATGTCTGCACCTAGGCCACCGTCGAGGAAGTCACTACCTTTTCCGCCGTAGAGCTTATCATTGCCAGCTTCACCCGGCTGAATTGGCTCAGGCGGGAACTCAACTGATACGTTGAGTTTGTAGGTAGAGCCCTCTGGCACTGCTTCTGACCAACCTTGAACGTCCGGTGACCACGCACCCTCCAGAATGTAGTAGGTACCAGTTTCTTCAACAATGAAGACTATGCTTGAATCACGGTTGGTTGTAGAGCCGGGATCGCTGCCACCATCATCGTTTTGTTCGACAATATTACCATCAGCATCGAGCAGTCTGACCCAGCTGTCATGGACGTCTGGATCTGCAATACCGTCGATATCGATTGTAATGGTCGTACCTGCCGCAAGCTCGATACCATAGTATCCGCCCAGGCCATTTCCGGTCGCATTAACTGTTGTATGAAGAACAGTTGTTGAATCGAAGATGTCAGAATCTTCTGTCAAAGAGAAATTATTGGAGATATCGAATGCAGTTGCGATTGAGTTGTTCGTCGCATCCGGACCAAGCGTCGCGTACCCTGTACCCATGCCTGGGCGTGGGATAGGTTCACCTTGATCAGCGAAGTCACCGAAGAGGACATCATCGCCTTTGCCACCACGAAGAACATCGTTGCCACCTTGACCAGTCAAGGTGTTGGCAGCGTTATCACCCTTCATGCGATCATTATGTCCAGAACCTGAGAGGTTCTCTATCGAGATGTAGGTGTCACCTTCTGATTTACCGCGTCCCAGGTTGAGATTGACACCGCTGGTTGCGTCGGAATAGTCCGCAGTATCACTGCCGCGACCACCGTTCAGGATGTCAGCACCTTCGCCACCGGTCAGAATGTCGTTACCTGAACCGCCAGAGAGTTCGTTTGTCTGGTCATTGCCAATGAGGTGATCATCGAAGAAAGAGCCGACAGCGTTTTCAACGTCGACGATGATATCATGCCTGATGACTGTGCCTCGTCCTACAATCTGGACTGGACCATCTGCGTCGCCACCGCGTGCTGTGCCGTTAGCAAGGTCAACCGTTACTCCTTCAGAACTTCCAGAGTAAACGACCGTGTCGATGCCTTCGCCACCATCAAGATAATCCTGACCGGAACCGCCGATAAGCGTATCATTGCCTTCATCACCATACAGCAGGTCACCGTCATTGCCGCCGTCGAGGATGTCATCACCGCCGCCGCCATTGAAGACGTCGCCGCCACCACGACCCCAGAAATGGTTGTCTGAATCTGTGCCGATGAACCGGTCAATACGGTCATCAGAGCCAATCAGGTTCTCAATGCTATAGAACGTGTCACCTGATGCAGTACCGCCGCTTGCAACGTTGGTCTCAAGGTTTACAAGCAGCTGGAACGGGCTCTCATGGCTGTAGTCCACTGTGTCAACGCCGTCACCACCGCGGAAGATGTCAACACCATCCTGACCCATCAGTGTGTCGTCGCCTTCGCCGCCATCAAGAATGTCGTCACCAGCACCACCAAAGATGGTATCGTTGCCGCGACCACCATAAAGCACGTCGTTTCCGTCATCGCTTTCGGTCTGATCTTCGAGATCTTCGACTGCGATGGTGTTGTTGATATCACGGCTCGCCAATGAGTCACGACCACCAATGATGAGGTCATCACCATCCAGACCAAAGATCGTGTCGCCGCCAGCTCCACCTTCAAGGGTGTTGTTGTCTTCATCACCAAAGATGAGGCTGGTTAGAGAATCGCTGGAATCGCTGGAAGTGTCATCGTCACCGTCAACGACGGGTTGGGTCGGTGTACCACCCACGTAGATGATGTTTTCAACGTTCTCAACTTCACCCAGATCCAGATCACTGTTCAGCACAATGATCGTATCGTTTCCGCCGTCAGCTTCCTCGCGTACGATATCATCAGCGGAATCGACGAAGTAGACATCGTCACCTTTGCCGCCAGCCATTTTATCAGCACCGCCGCGACCGTCCAGCACGTTGTCGCCATCATTACCGATCAGAATGTCATCGTAATTGCTACCGATGCCATTTTCGATGTAATATTCGGTCTGGTCTGCATTGTGGCCAGCAAAGATAGACACATTGTTGCTGTGCCCATTAACGCTTGAGAACTGTCCTGCACGCAGGTCAAGGATCGTGCCTGCGGTTGATCCCGAGAAGTCAATGGTGTCAACACCGCCCGTATCATGGATCACGAACCCAATGTCGTGCTGCATGCCTGAGGAGGTCAGCTCATAACCGTATTCGGAGCTGTTAAAGCCGTAGGTGTTGTCACCAGTGTTGAGGTCAATTGTCTGATAGGTCCGCTCACCGTTCTCATCGATTTCTGAGAAAAAACGACGAATCGTAGCTTCAATATCTGCCATCAACGGTGTTGAAGCGGACCAACGTGTCGTTTCACCAACATCAATGCCATCGAAATAGGACATGACACTGTATTGCTGACGATCATAAATCCAGGTTGCATTGTTCAGGTAGTTGATCTGAACGCCGCCGGGACCGCTGTAGTTGTAAAGGCCTGGATGGTTCAGGCCGAATTCATGACCAAACTCATGAATGAAACTGTCAAATACGTAGCCGCCAATATCGGTTTTGTTCGGCTCTGTATCATGGAAGCGCTGACCGATGCTGACTTTTCGGTTGTTCGAGAAAGCACTGCCATCACTAGGCTCGCCCAGCTCAGGGCTTACGATTTCCATCCAATGCACATCTGCATCATATGGGGCATCATCAACAATCACGAATTCAAAAGGCGTAACTGCTGACCACATCTTCAGCGCGCCAATAGCGGCAGCCTTGTACTCAGGATGGTCATTGAGGTCTGTAACATTGATCACCAGCGGCTTATTTGCAATCTCAGGTGTCAGACTGCGGGGCAGCGCGCCAACGTAATCTAGAAAAGCTTCGTAATCATCACTTTTACCAAACGGATTATCCGGCGTTTGGTCATTAACCCACCACTGATCGTTGGGTTGGTTTTGATTTGGCATCTTTGTCTCTCCCGTTATACAAAGTTTGGGTGTTTAATGCTGCTTGGTTTTATGGTGCGGCCAATTAGAGCCTGACATCGCATGCATAAATGCATTCAACGGCATTGAAGGATGACTGAAGGGATTAATTAGCTAAGAGGCTATGAAAGCTGCTGCCTGAGGCATTCTTTGCTTGAAGATTGCCTTAGAATGAGCCCGATAAGAGCTGATCTGGTTGCCCGAATTTGAAGACCTGGACTGAATAAAAGCATAGGCTTCAATCTGCGAGCAAGCGCAATGCCGGCTGCGCAAATGCTACCTCTAAAAGGTTCCCATAAGTTTTCTGGGCTGTCGGTTCCTCCCAGAAACCGGCTAGCGACGCCGTCAGTTGTGGCTCGCGAAGAGCGAGTGCGCTTATCGATACATTCGGCAAGAGATTCCTCATAGTAATCAAACATTTCGACAGCCCCAAGCTCAGGTGAAGTGCCGTCCCCTCAAGAGTAAGCACATTCAGAATTCTTTTGGTTCCTCAATGCCTTGTGTAGATTTAACCTAAGCACACTGCATGCAGTGCTAGAATTCTTTTTTAAATGAGGTTTAAAGTCAACGCTGTTAAAGATGATAATTTTTAAGTTACCAAACGTAATGCTAAAATATTTAATCAATAATATAATAAATTACTTTATCGCTATTTCGTGCGCTTGACGTTTACCATCGCCAATCTAAGGTTGTGTGCCAATATCATTATTACCCGCTTGCGGTTGATTGATAATCTTGAAGAAATTTCATTTTCAGGATTTTTCAGCACTTGTGTGAGTAATCTTGTTCATACAGCTCCTTGAGGAGCAAATAAGAACTGGCGGAGCTATTATTACTAGATATTGGATTTAGCGATAGGCAAAGCAGATAACCTAGGAGAAACAATTGATCGGGTGTAATCAGCTTTTGGCAATATTTTTAGAGCATGACAAACTGAAAAAGTTAATCGTTATTACTTGAAAGTTTCAAAGGCATAAAGAAAAATTAGAGATAGCCCAAAGTAGATCATTATATTATGAGATGTTTCATTCCTCAATCCTAAACTAAGGAACTGACGGCACCCCTCTTGTGGAGAGATGCCGTAAAGAGAATGTTCTAAACTAGATTTCGGCACGGGCAGAAAAGTAAGCATTCGCTGTCTCTAGATCAGCCAGAGGCGTGAACATTTCAAAATCAAACGGACGCCGTGCTTCGTTCTTTTGCACTTTCACAGGCCAATTCTGCGTAACAAGCGAGTCTTTACCAATCGCCACAAAATCGCACTCATCTTGCAGGATCATTTTTTGTGCGATTGCAGGATCACCTAGGCCGCCATTCGCTATGACAGGTAAACCGGTAAGATTTTTTGCATGTGCAGCTAAAGACGCTCCATGTTGAAATGCCGAGGCCTGAGCTGCAAATTCTGTAGTGTGTATGTAATCAGCACCACTCGCTTCAACCGCCTCGAAGATAACCTTAGCGTCGTCTCTTTGTCCTGCCCATTTGTGCTCGAAGTCGTTGACTTTGCTCTGTGATAGACGTACGCCAACCGTAAAATCGCCCCCGACAGCATCGCGAACAGCTTCTAGAACCTCGCGTGTCAGTCGCGTGCGTTCAAATATGCCTTGGCCGTATTGGTCTCCACGCTGGTTTGCGTAATCGGTTAGGAACTGATCCAAAAGATAACCGTTGGCACTGTGAATCTCGACCCCGTCTGCACCGGCCTCCTGAGCACGTTTAGCCGAGTCTGCAAAACCGCAAATTGCAGTCTTAATCTCAGAAACCGTCATTTCAGAAGGGGTAGGATACATACCAGAACCCCGATAAAACTCCATTTGTTGACCTTTAGGCTGTACGGGGGAAGGGCCACGTGTCTCATTAGAGAAGCGATTAAATTGAGACAGGGCACCAGCATGCATTAATTGCATAATTATTTTTGCGCCTGCTGCCTTCACGCCTTTGATTAACTCAGTCCAATTTGCGGCTTGCGTTTTATCAGTGATCCCCGGCTGGAACTCGTATCCCTGACTAAAGTGTTGGTCAGTGTAGACGCCCTCGGTAATGATTGCTCCAAAGCCCCCCTTGCCAAATCTCTCATAATACGGCTGCATAAGAGGGCCAACACAGCCTGAAGCACTTGCACTGACGCGCGTCATTGGAGCGACAAGAGTTCGGTTGCGTAGCTCTAGCTTCCCAAGTTTTGCGCTTTCGAATAACTGAGAGTAGGTCATGGTATCTCCGTTTGCTGGTGGTCAATCGGGTATACCTTTTCCTGATCGCATGTTAATTGGATGCAATGACTAATCACCTTTTCCAATTCGTTATATAATGACAAGCGAGAACCTATCAGATCTACTCGGTATTTTTCGGGTTGTTGTTGATTCTGGAAGCTTTTCAGCTGCCGGACGCAATCTCAATATCTCACCTGCCTGGGTTGCCAAGCAGGTTACCCGGTTGGAGGCCGTTTTAGGCGCTAGCTTATTGATCCGTTCAACACGTGCTTTGCGTCTTACAGACGCCGGGCAAGAATGTTACCGAACCGCAAGTATTGTTGCTGATGAGTTGACATGGTTGAAGGACAAGCTTTGTGCAGACTCGAAGGCCATTACGGGCGTTGTACGGCTCAATGTGCCCTCAATAATTGCTCAAGATGTCATAGCTGAGCACATTTCTGAGTTTCAGATGAAATATCCGAGCTTAAAACTAGATATAGTTGTGTCTGATAGCTTTTCTGATGTCTTGAACGAGGATGTTGATATCATTTTTAGGGTCTCCAGAGCCCTTGAAGACAGCACAGCTATTACACAGCAAGTTTCATTTGTGCCACGAGTACTTTGCGCCTCAAAAGACTACCTTTCGCGTACTCCAAAAATTGAAACAAGCCATGACTTGAAAGGCCATAAAGCTCTTGTGTTCGATGGCCCTCAGAGTTCTTCTGAGTGGTTTTTGCGCTGTCGCGAGGGGCAGGAGTGGATTGCGCCAAATGTCGTGCTGCGTGCCAATAATAGTTTTGTTTTAAAACGAGCAGCGATCAGCGGCGCGGGTATCGCTTTTCTGCCTAAAGTGATTGTAGAAAATGAACTAAGAACTGGTCAGCTGATCCATTTAAACCAAATAGAAGATGCTGACCCCTTTAAATTGTTCTTACTGCGCGCGCCCAGAAAACATCTTCCCAAGCGTGTTCAAATTGCATGGCGCTTTTTTGCCCAAGCTTGCAAAGACAAAACAAGCTGGGAGTAGTTTAGTAGCTTCCTGAAGTTTGCCGGTAAATCATTCCAAGCCCCAGCAGAAGAGGAGCAGTATCATGCAACGACCCGAAAGAAACTCTTTAATATGAACTGGCAATCAAGATTTTCAAGCAGTTAAGTCAGCTGACTTTATTAGCAGTACATTGCCCCCAAAGACTTTGCACGTTTCAGTCATAAGGCTTGGCTCATATCCGGATCTATCAATCCACGAAAGTGCTCGAAAAGAGAATTGAGACCATCCTTTATACTCCAAAGCGTAAAAGATAGCAGAAGCGGTTGAGAGTATTGTGATCTCGGTATAAACACATCAGTAAACAGGGTTTGAGAAATCCCTGTCTATTGTTATTTTTTCTATTTTTATTATCAGTCAGCTGTATACGTTAATATTGATCGAACCAGCCACGTAAGATCACGCTTCCTGCAGGCTATAATTGTAATAATCTCGATAGTTTTTGTTATACTCTTCTTGTTCTACTGGCATTCCAAGCGATGCACGCAGCTTATTGGCGATATGTTGTCTGGACCAGGTAATAGCTGCGAGCTCAGAATTTGTTTCTGCTTCAAGCTCCGATATGACCTGAAGGATTTTGGCGCTTAAGTCTTCCTCATTTTGACTCGCGCTCCAGGCATTGCTCGCAACGACAGATGCTCCTGTGGCGACAGCCATCGTGGAACCGCGCGTTAAAAGCATGCGTCGATTGATATGGGTATCGTTACCTTTGAAATCCATTGAATTTTCCCCTTAGAATGTACTTCGGCAATTGTGGATCAGGGGCCTTTATTGATTGGTTGGTCGGCTTTGGCAGAGCCCCTGATCTTTGGTTATCAATGTAATTTAGATGTCTTTTACATCTGCAATACTGATGTTGAGCGCGGCTGCAACACCTGTGCCGTAAGCAGGGTCCGCGCGGTAACAGTTGCGGACATGACGGTGTTGGATTTCGATACGTGCGGGGCTAAGCGAGCGGGCTGTGTTTGCGAACAGAGCTTCTTTCTGGTCTGCATTCATTGAACGGAAAAGAGCGCCAGGCTGAGAATAATAATCTTCATCCTCCCGATGGTCCCAATGACCTGCGGCTCCTTCTATTGAGAGTGGCGGTTCGGAGAAATCTGGTTGCTGTTGCCATTCGCCAAACATGTTCGGCTCATATCCGATACGTGAACCGTTGTTGCCATCAACTCTCATGGCTCCGTCGCGGTGATAGGAATGGAATGGGCAGCGCGGTGCATTGACCGGGATTTGCGAGTGATTAACTCCAAGACGATACCGAGCAGCATCCCCATAAGAGAACAGGCGGCCTTGAAGCATTTTGTCGGGAGAGAAACTGATGCCGGGCACAATTGTGGAAGGGGCAAATGAAGCCTGCTCAACTTCAGCGTAGTAGTTTTCAGGGTTCCGGTTCAGTTCAAGCACGCCAACTTCGATCAACGGGTAGTCGGACTTAGGCCAGACTTTGGTTAGATCAAACGGATTAATGTGATAATTGCCGGCCTCTTTTTCTGGCATAATCTGGACTGACAGTGTCCATTTCGGAAATTCGCCATTCTCAATGCTGTCATATAGATCTCGCTGGTGACTTTCGCGATCATTTGCAACGATTTGAGCGGCTTCTTCATCTGTCAGGTTTTTGATACCTTGTTGGGTTTCAAAGTGAAACTTAACCCAATAACGCTCGTTATCAGTATTGATGAAACTATAGGTATGGCTGCCAAATCCATGCATATGGCGATAAGTCGCCGGAATGCCGCGGTCTGACATGACGATTGTGACCTGATGCAGAGCTTCAGGCAGGTTCGTCCAGAAATCCCAGTTGTTATCCGCACTGCGCATGTTGGTGCGCGGATCTCGTTTTACTGCATGGTTCAGATCTGGAAACTTTAGCGGATCGCGGAGAAAGAAGACTGGTGTGTTGTTGCCCACCAGATCCCAATTGCCTTCCTCAGTATAGAACTTTATGGCGAAGCCGCGAATGTCCCGTTCTGCATCAGCAGCGCCACGTTCTCCTGCCACTGTCGAGAAACGCATAAATAAATCGGATTTTTTGCCAACTTCGGAAAATATCTTAGCGCGAGTGAACTTGGTGATGTCATTGGTTGTTGTGAACGTTCCATAAGCGCCAGAACCTTTGGCATGCATTCTGCGCTCAGGAATAACCTCACGATCGAAGTGGGCCATTTTTTCGAGGAACCAAACATCCTGCAGCAGAGCTGGACCGCGGGGGCCTGCAGTTTGAATGTTCTGATTGTCGGGGACGGGGGAACCAAAAGCAGTGGTCAACTTGGGTTGATTAGTCATATTCTCTCCGCATATTATTATGCCTGAAGGATGATTTCAGAGCGGAGAAAATCAAAATCAAATAAACTTATTGAGTCATAACTAGTTTTGATGATGCCACCAAACAAAGCTAAAAGGGTGAGTGAGTATAGCGGGCAGCATCAAATTGAGGACTCTCTGACCTGTCAATAACTTTTCCATCAGTAATGAATTTGGGTGCAGGAGCATATCAAACCTGCCTAAAAGCCGATAGGTATAGCCTTGTAATTCTCAGGCTAATATAGTCGTATTCAGAAACACTGGTTTGATATGCTTAGCACGCTAAAAATTTATGGTAGGGGGACTATACGTGAGCAAAGTGTTTTGATGGCGCTTCATGTCCGTTCTTTGACTCTCGTTCTAATTTTTCAATAACGGTCGCTAAATCTTTGAGAAGCAGCTCCGCCATATCACGACTGAAACCTTCCCTAAGAACGATCCTGAGCACGTGTATATCTTCAGCTCCCTCTGGCATTGCATACGCAGGAACTTGCCATCCATGAACTCTCAGGTGCTCGGAAACAGCATACACGGTGTATTTGTTCGGGCCTTTCATTTTGAATGCAAAGACCGGGATGGTACTTCCATCACTGAGCAATTCAAACTGATCCATTTGCGCGATGTTCTGGGACAGATAGCTGGCAATTGAACGTAAGTTCTCCATTATCCGTGTGTAACCATCCCGTCCTAATCTGAGGAAGTTGTAGTATTGGCCTACGATCTGATTGCCCGGTCTGGAGAAGTTTAAGGTGAAGGTGGGCATATTACCGCCCAGGTAATCTACATGAAAAACAAGATCTTCAGGCAGATCACTTTTGTCCCGCCACACGACCCAACCAACACCAGGATAAACCAAGCCATATTTATGGCCTGAGACATTGATCGACTTAACCAGTGGCAAGCGGAAGTCCCATTCCAACTCAGGCTGCAAGAACGGTGCAACAAACCCACCACTTGCAGCATCAATATGAAGAGGAACTTCGAAACCAGTCTGTTCGTTGGATATCACCAGCGCGTCATGAACTTCTTTGATTGGTTCATATTCGCCGGTATAAGTCGTTCCCAAAATTGTAACAATACCAATGGTGTTCTCATCAATTTTCGCAACAGTTTCGTCAGGATCGATAACATATCGATCTGCTGACATTGAAACAAACCGTGGTTCTACATCCCAATAACGGCAGAACTTTTCCCAGACAACTTGCACATTGGTTCCAAGGATCAAATTCGGTTTGTCAGTGGGCTTGCCTTTAGCTTTCTGTCGATCTCTCCACTTCCACTTCAATGCCATGCCCGCCAACATGACAGCTTCACTCGAACCGATCGCTGACGAACCAGTAAACCCATCTGGAGCATTAAAGAGGTTCGCTACAATCTTGATGCAGCGCTCCTCTATCATTGCTGTGTTTGGATATTCATCTTTGTCAATTAAGTTCTTATCAAAGGTTTCAGCCATCAGGCGCTCTGCCTGAGGCTCCATCCAGGTTGTTACAAAAGTTGCCATATTAAGTCGGGCATTGCCATCAAGCATAAGCTCGTCATGGATGATCCGGTACGCAGTCTCAGCTTCCATCTGGCCAGCAGGCAGACTGAACTTAGGGATAGGTTCCCGCATCACGCGCCCGCCATAAGAGGGCATCAACATAGATGAAGATACATCAACATCAGACATATCGGTTTTTGTGTTACCCATTATTCGGGTCCTTCTTAACTGATCGCTTTTGTCAGTGACCAAAATGGTCGGCGAATTGAAAATATTAGAACTGGAACAGCAACGACAATTGCCAGACCTGCAACCATCAAGAGTTCAAAGGTTTCGATGGCAAAACCACTGTGAAGCGGGGGAATGAAGCCAATTGCAAAACATGCGGTAGAAGCAACTAGGCCGGTTCCAGCAACAAGCCACATGCCTTTTTTCCCACCAGGAACTCGATAGGCCCTCTCAACTTCTGGGTGTGTATATCGCAAGCGTATTGCTGCGGCATACATCAATATATACATCAGTGAGTATATGAGGACTGCGGCTGAGGTGAGTATCAAGAACGCCGTATTTACATCTTTGACAACAATGAAGAACATCGCAATGAGCGAAATAAGTACAGCCTGCAAAACAAGAAGATTAGTAGGCACGCCCTGATGGTTCACCTTCTGCGCCCAGAGGGGTAAATTTCCAGCTTGGCCTGCAGCAAAAAGCCCTTTCACCGGACCCACAATCCAAGTACTCACCTGTCCTGCAGCACCTAATGCAACAAGAATAGCTATTATCGGTAAGAACCACAGTAGCTTGAAGTGTGTCAGCAAAGCAGAGAACGCTTGCATCGCGCCATTGATTTGATCAATGGACCCCGCGGGTAACACTGAAGCGACCGTCAACCCACCCAGTAAAGTTGTTACAAACCCAATCCCGGCAGCACTGAAAATTGCGATGGGATAGACACGTCGTATATTCTTAACTTCTCGAGCGTGGCTGGCCGATACTTCAACCCCAACAAAACCAAAGATAAAGCTCAAGAAGAGAACCAGGTTCCCTGTCTCCCAAACTGATGGGACCAGATTTTTGGCAGTCAATGTCGTATCTAGATGGAGCTCATTTCCAGAACTTACATAGATCGCACCCAATGCAATCAGGAGAACAGAAGGCAATAAAACTCCTGCGGAAACAGCGAGAGAGCTTATTATGCCTGAGCCTTTGCTGCCTCGGAAATTGACAAGGGTGGCAGACCAGTAAACAGACAAGATAATGAATATTATGAAGTACTTGTTGGTACCGAGTTCTGGGTCGAAAGCATATGCTAGTGAAGCCGCTATGTAGGCTAGGATAGACGTTATCCCGAAAATACTCTGGACCCATTGCATCCATACAGCAATAAAGCCCATACGTGATCCAAATGCCTCTTCTACCCAGTGGTAAACTCCGTTTTTTGGCCATCCTGTAGCAAGTTCTGTGGAGATAAGAGCCACAGGAATAAGATAGGCGAAAATGGTGATGAGGTTGAAGAGGATCATTTTCATCCCGGTTTCAGCCATCATCGGCATATTACGAAGTGTCATAAACAAAGCAGCAGTGGTCAAAGTAAGCGCAAGTGCACCTATTTGCTGCACGCCTTTGGCGCGTTGAGTTTTCATATTGTGGGATGCTGTATCAGAGGACAAGAAGCGAAGGAAAGTTGCATCACTGATTGGTCTTCAAGGAGCAACGTCCCTAAACGGGAGGCATCAGTTTACCAAAAGTGAGACTGCTACGCAGTCCCACTTCACGGCAGATCTAGTTTAGTTCTTCCACTTCTTCGAAGAGGAATTTCTCCTTGCCATCTTCTGAGGCGCAAATTTTTACGAGTTTGTCGCGATGCTCCACAAAAGTTTCAGCATCCCATACTGGCGCATCGTTTTTGCTGGATAGGTATCCATCAATCCAGAAAAGTGTCACAACCGCATCAGGTGCACTCATTTCCAAAAACTCACCACAAGTGAGTTTTGACATATCACGCTTTGATGTGGCAGCTTCATCTGCATAGACGCTGCTTCCGCCTGCAAGCAATAATGCTAGTGTAATACCCAAAAACCGCATGAGCTAACTTTCCCTTCAGAGCTAATTATCTAATGTTTCTAATAGGTAGGCCGAACTCCCAACCTACAGGCGAACGATTAGCAGTCCATTCATAGACTCGCTGTTAGCTGGCCAACAGCTGCGCTCAAAAACGCTCAAAATTAACATTATTTAATTTGTTGTTTTTGCCTCGAATGACGGATAACAAGACACTTGAGTGTAGATAAAATGTGTTCTCAGAAGTTATTTTTGCTGCATGTTCGTCTATTGATGACAAGGGGAGGAAAAGTTGTCGCACTGGCATCTTACAACAATTAACTGGCTTGACGCGCTACCAGATGACACTGTCAAAAGTATTCGTTCGGCCTCAAGAACTCAGGTGTTTCAGGACAAGGAAACGATCTTCTCTCCTATGATCGAGCCTGATACTGTGTATTTGCTGGAAAAGGGCTTAACGAGATTGTACCGCTGTTCGAACTCCGGTGGTGAATTCACTCTTGGCTTTGTAGAGCCTGGAGAAGTCTTTGGGGAGCTATCAGCACTCAATAATGACTCTCGTGAAAGCTTTGCAGTTGCGATTGATCAATGCGGTGTTTTAAAACTCCCCAAAAAGGTTTTCATCGAACTAATGCAAACTGCTCCCAGTTTTAGTTTTGCAATATCCAAACAGGTCGGAAAGCGCCTGCAACGGATTGAGACCAGAGCTGAAGATTTGATTTTTAAAAGCGCGACATCGCGCATGGCAAAAATGATAAGCCTGCTTGCAAATGATCTTGGCCAGGAAAACAACAATCGCATCAGCATTAATGTGCGTTTAACACAAGGCGAAATTGCAACCCTAGTTGGATGCTCAAGACCGACCGTCAACCTCACTCTCAATGACTTTAAAAAACAAGGCATAATTGAGCTGAAAGATGGCTATCTAAGCATTGTCCAGCTCAACAAGCTTGAAAAGTTGGCCGACGCTGCTCCGAGTTATGCAGAGTAAATAGATTCACATTCTTCAATACAGTTCTGTTAGAAATAAACACGCTTTTCCAAAGCTCCCAACTTAGCTCTAAAATATTCGGCGGTCTGTTAACCAGCTAACAGACACAGCACCTTCATCTGCTTCATAGCTTGCCAGCAAACAACACAGGCCTGCGCGATCGACCAAACCCAATGATCGATGTTCAAGCCTGTTTGCTTGTTTTAAAGACTAAAACAAGGTGATAAAAATGTCCGAATTGATCGTCATTGGCTACGATAATGAAGCAGAAGCAGAAAAAGCACGCGAAGAACTGTTAGAACTACAACACGAGTATATGGTGGAAATTGCAGATGCAGTCGTCGCCAAAGCAAATGAACACGGAAAAATAAAGCTAAACCAGATGGTCAACATGTGGACTGCCGGAGCCGCTGGAGGCGCATTTTGGGGATTGCTGATTGGTCTAATTTTCCTGAACCCTCTTCTAGGTGTCGTTGCCGGGGCGTCAGCCGGAGCACTTGGCGGGGCGCTCAGTGACTATGGCATCAACAACAAGTTCATGAAGGACGTCGCTTCTGTACTAAAACCAGGGCAGGCAGCTTTGTTTATGATGGTCCGCAAGGAAGTATCCGACAAAGTCATTGAAAAGCTTGGTCAACAGGGCGGTCATATCATCCGAACAAATCTTGATCGCTCCAAAGAAAGCTCCCTTCGTGAAGCTTTCGACGCAGCTCATTCTGAAGTTTCAAGTGTAAACGTATAGAATTCAAGAGATAGGGTCGGGTTACCAATGTCTTTGAGGTACTGCGTAGCCTGACCTTTATAAGTTAAAGGACTTGAGTAATCAC
>NZ_LMCK01000154.1:10400-11147 GCF_001623165.1 Pseudovibrio sp. WM33 | reverse complement strand
CCGTTGAAGCTTTCACAGTATCCGTTCTCCCAGGGCGATCCGGGCTCAATGTAAGCCGTCTTAGCCCCGACAGCCTTGATCCAGTTTCTGACGGCCTCGGCGATGAACTCGGGGCCATTGTCCGACCTGATATAGGCGGACACACCGCGCACGATGAACAGGTCTGTCAAAGCGTCAATGACCTCGGTTGAGTTCAACTTTCGCTTCACCCGGATAGCCAAACATTCCCGGCTGTGCTCATCCAGAATGTTGAGTGTTCTGAAGGCCCTGCCGTCGTCCGTTCGATGATGTACGAAGTCGTAGGACCAAACATGGTTGCGATATTCAGGACGTAGGCGGACACACGATCCATCATTAAGCCAGAGCCGCCCCTTCTTTGACTGTTTCATGGGCACTTTAAGCCCCTCACGTCGCCATAAACGCTCAACCCGCTTGTCGTTAGTCAGCCAGCCTGCGTCTCTCAACAAGGCTGCAATCCGACGGTAGCCATACCGACCATACTGACGTGTCAGCTCGATCATATCCGCGATCAGGCGTTCTTCGTCAGTACGCCCACGTGGCAAACGCCGCTGTGTTGATCAATGTTGCCCCAGAACGCGGCAAACACACCGCTCAGAAACCTTGAACCGACTATGCACATGATCGATACAGGCCCACCTGCGTGAGGGGCTTAGAAGTTTCCCGATGCCGCTTCCTTCAAGATCAGCTTGTCCAACGTAAGGTCTGAAACCGCACGCTGCAGGTGCT
>NZ_LMCK01000154.1:6020-10390 GCF_001623165.1 Pseudovibrio sp. WM33 | reverse complement strand
TTTGCAGTTGTGACGGCATTGGACTGATTGCCACCAAGCATTGACAACTGCTGTACTGGCATACCTTGTCGGTGCCGTTGAGCGGGTTGTAGTTGAAGTAATCGTTGGTGCATGCCACTGTTTGCTCACCACCACCGGATATTACGGTGTACATCCAACTGTTGCCACTGCCATATCGGATCCAGTGCATCTTGCCTGTGTCAGGGAGGTTGAACGTCGCACCTTCCTTTGCTACGTCAATATAACTACCCTCAGGTGCGACTTTCAGTAGGTTCGCTGTCGTATAGGCACACTTCTTGTTTTGACCATCCAATGGGTTACCCCAGAAGTTGTTGCAAGAAATTCTATCCAAACCCTGAGCGAGGATGTAGGTATAATTACCTCCCTTACCGTATCACATGGTGATAACGCCGTCGCTGTCGGGATAGCAGTGCTTGCCCCCATCGGCGCAGTTTACCCAACTTGTCTCTTCCGTTTGTGCCGCTTCCTGATTAGCGGTATCGGCTTGCGCAGGGAACGTGACCAAGGCTTGGGCTACGAGCGCAGCCCTCGCTGCTCTCAAGTGGAACTGCGATAAAGAAATAGATTGATCTTAAAATGGTCACAACACAAATGGTTTTAGCACTATATTGCCACGAGCTATACGTGAGATAATCTAGGTTCTGTTGACAAAGTGTATTCCAAAATCATCTGCTTTATGATTCAAGACTGTCTTTTAGGAGGCAGTTTTGGCACGTGGCGATTTAACGGACAGCGAATGGGAATTGATCGAAGCTCTGCTTCCTTCAGAGCGGGGCCGAAAATCTCGTCCTGCACAAGACAACCGCCGTTTTTTGAACGGCATGTTGTATGTCCTTCGCGTTGGCTGCCCGTGGCGGGACATGCATGAGCGCTACGGAAAGTGGAACTCCGTCTATGTCCGGTTTTGCCGTTGGGCGGAGCAAGGTGTTTGGGACCGGCTGCTTGAAACACTGGTGGAACTTGGGCTTAGCGACGACTGGCAACATATGATCGACAGCACCACAGTGCGCTGCCATAGTCAGGCCGCAGGCGCTAAAGGGGGACTCATAAGGAGGCTTTTGGTCGATCACGCGGCGGCTTTACGACGAAAATCCATGCCCGAACAGACGGTCAGGTACGCCCTCTCGGTTTTGTCCTGACAGGCGGCGAAGCGTCAGATTATAGCGCTGTTACCGCCCTTTTGGACATGCCTGTGCGCAAGCCCCAGCTGTTTTTGGCGGATAAGGGATACGATGGCGATGCCGTTCGCCAAAGCTTGCTGTTTGCAGGTATCAGTCCCGTCATTCCGCCGAAGGCGAACCGAAAGGATCCGATATCTTGCGATTTTCGGGCCTACAAAGACAGAAACCGCATTGAGCGCATGTTTAATAAGCTCAAGCAGTTCCGTAGGATTGCTACTCGATACGATAAAACCTGCGTACCTTTCGCCTCTTTCCTAAACTTGGCTGCTGCGCGTCTATGGCTACGCAACTTTGTCAACAGGACCTAAGGTCAAGGACCGCCTAATAGACGATTGTAATTAGCCTACTTGCTGTAATATGTTGATGCGATTGAGGCCAAGCTCAACGATCTTCAAGGCAACCTCAGAATGTGTCATTGCTGACAGCCTGTTCGTCTTCGATTTTGACCCAGTTTGTAATGAACAAGCCCTTGGGAAGTAACTCGAATCGGGCGTCATACCCGGCACTAGGTTTGCTTCAAGAAAATTGGGGTTTCCTTCTGCATCAAGCTTGATGTCAATCCGACCAAAACTCTTAACTCCTAATGCTGTAAAAGCACTGCCTGCAAGCTCGGAAACAGCGCTCAAAGTGGGCTCAGTAATAGTTCTGAGTAACTCATGATTTTTCTGCTTTGCAGCACATCCCAATATTCGATCACCCTTTTCATTCTTGGGAACTATGATTTCTACAGGCATAATAGATCTTGAATCGGTTTCCGGGTCGTCAAAGATTGCAACGGTAAACTCTCGTCCCGGTAGCACCTCCTCGACCAGAACATCTGCGCCATAGCTTTCGAAAAGTTCTTTGACTTTACTTTGATAACTTTCGAAGTCGCGAACTATCGAGTTTTCATCTATTCCATTTCCATTAGCAGCATCTATTGGTTTAACGAAAAGAGGAAGAAAAAGAGGGAGTTTATCTTCTGTTTCGAACTGGCCAGGGCAGGCTTGGAAAAACTTTGCAGTAGCAATACCGTGGTTTTGTATAGCCGTCTTAGCCTTTCCTTTATTGGAATCGAACTCCAGACTGTTACGATCAGATCCGGTAAAAGCAATTGCATGCTCAGAAAAGTAATCTGAAAACCAAGTTTTTGTATTATTACTTACATCCAGGAAGTATTTACTGCAAAGGACAACAAGATCTGGTTTAGACGTAACAATATCATTCAAACTGGATATCGAAGAAATCTCGTGAAACGTAACCGTTTGATATTTTTCTTTTAGAGCATCGTAAAAGAAACGACATGTCTCAATCGATCCAAATCCGGTTTCTTTCAAATCATGTGTATTGGTCGCTACAACTGCAATGTGGTTCTGCAGTTTTGAGGAGTGTTCTTGTAAATTTTGCCGATGGTTATTGTTTGCAATTGGATTGGGAAACTGGAGTGGACCAATTAATTCTGCGGTTAAGCCAATTTTAGCAAGATCAGTTCGTTCTGTCATTGGACCATTCTTTCGTTGCTCAGTCATCAGTTGACGAGCAAATTGCCGGCCCTTCGTTTAGAGCACGGGAAGTGGCGAGGATAATTGACCGGTTAAACGTGGATTTAGTTCACACAGTGCCGGGTGAGGATGGCTGTATTCACGGCACTAATATCTTGCACGAATAGGGGGAGCAGCTGCGAGGTAGTGTATATGACCAGCTGCAAATCTGATAATTACCGCTGTCATGAGTAAAGAAGTTATGTGTCTAGGAACTGTCTTTTGTTAGGCAACTTCGATATTGTTGACTTCTATTTTCCCGTTTGCAGGATTTGTAAGCGTATCGAAACGTACTTTTTGGCGTTCAGCCAATTTCTTAATACCAGCACGATTTAAGGACGCACGAAGAACGCGAAACTGTGAATTTGTACCTTCCTCCTGAATGTAGCCAAAGCCTTGCTCAGAATTGAAGAATTTCACGGAACCATTGATCATTTAGGATACAATCTGTGATGACCAAAAACGCTTTAGTACTTATGTACAGTCGCTTGGCCAGAGAATACTACTTCCCCAAAAGCAATATTCTATTATATACATATTGCACATCTTATCGCACTGGTTCAATCAATTTAAATTTTAATACGGATTTATTTGGCCAGTCGAAGTAAATCTTAGAGAAACATAGTTTCTTGAACTTTAGATCGACTAGATCAAAGAATAGATCTTAGCCCAAGATATTTAGCGATATCTTGTGCACTCGCTGATTGCCAATCACTTGGTAGACTATTTTATCAAAGGGCGAAGCTTTTTATCTGTAGCTTCTTTAGCAAGACGGAGTTCTTTTAGGCGAGACGTTTTTTCACTTAATTGCAGAGCCCGTTCCTCTTCATCGGTTAGTTCTTTTTTTTTGTTTTTTTCAATCGCAGCAAATCGATCTTTTGCACATGACATTGAAATATTAGGCATATTTTGGTTCTTTCTATCAGGACTAGGGCTACGCAACAGGCGCAGCCCTGATCTTTTATTAGTCGACCAGCTGCAAATTCACAGCTGAAGCTTTGCCATCGCGGCCGCTTTCTAGTTCATAAGCAACTTTTTGACCTTCTTCGAGACCCATAAGTCCAGCCCGCTCAACAGCAGAAATATGAACAAATGCATCCTTTCCGCCATCTTCCGGAGAAATAAAGCCGAAGCCTTTTGTGGAATTGAAGAATTTTACAGTGCCGTGTGTCATGGTTGATACCTTGTAACTTTACCCGGGCTAAGCGGGCGTGTTTCCCATGTTCGATATGTACATGGGGTGCAACATTCTCAAAATCAGGGGGAACCTAACAAACCGGCAAGCCGGAAGAAAAGATAGCCAATGATGGCTGTAAACGCGCTTTGTTTATGTAGTTATTCTCGGCTCTCTTTTCAAGAGGCTATGTAAGATATGCTAAACAATCTGCAATTCTTGCTGCAATGATTGGTCCTGAAAGCAAGAAAAGCTCGTTCTCCTACAACCCTACACCATGATCACTTAGTGCTTCGACTGCGTGAATATTTATTTTCGAAGAAAATACCGGAGGCGAGCATTCTATAATATTGAGGTAGTACGATCTCAAACCTTGATTGACGTTACCGAATGCCCGCTTCTCTAATCGGGGGCTGAGGTCAAGCTCTTTTTCCTTTTCGTGCGGATCATATCCATCTCCGGGTCACGCTTCTT
>NZ_LMCK01000154.1:0-6010 GCF_001623165.1 Pseudovibrio sp. WM33 | reverse complement strand
CGCGTCTATGGCTACGCAACTTTGTCAACAGGACCTAGTTGTTGTAGAGAAATAATACACAATCAAAACTTAAGCATGTGAAAATAGAATACTTGTACTTAATACAGAAGACTCAAAATTTTAATGGATTACACACTGGTTAAATATTTGATATAAGCAAGTGTATTAAGATAGCATGAATTATAATACTAAGTTGTTGTGTTGTTAGTAAAAATTCATAATTTATATTATGGAGTGTAATCTATCTTGGAGGGGGTAATTTTCTCAGTTCTAAACTAGGAGGTGAAAGTTAGATATCCTAACTGCCGATCATATTATTCCTTTATATCGAAAAGTGAACGTTAAGGGGCTGTCAAGGCAATATTATCGAAAATTTATGTGGGTTTTCGTCTGAAAAGTGAATAGTAATCGAACGAACTTCGGAAATTGCCCTAAAAGATAATTTTGTAGCGCTTCGAACTTTGCTCAGAAACAATATACTTCTTGCTAGAGAGTATTGTATCTTCTTTTGAAAAGGGCTACTTCACAAGTGGATCTAACTAACTAATTGAGTTTGCAAAATGCATGTCCTTGTAATTGTAGGCACACGCCCTGAAGGCATAAAAATGGCGCCGGTTATTAATGAACTCAAGCGTCGAAACGATATAAAAACAACGGTTGTATCGACTGGTCAGCATCGCGAAATGCTACAGTCTATATTTAATGACTTCGGCATATATCCAGATATAGACTTAGATATTATGCAACCTAATCAAACTCTTTCATCATTGACTGGAAAATTGTTTGATAAGATTGATATAGTCTTGAGAGAGAAACAACCAGATTGGGTTCTCGTGCAAGGAGATACGACCTCGGTTCAGGTTGGTGCGCTTTGTGCTTTTTATCATGGCATCAAAGTTGGGCACATAGAAGCTGGGCTTCGTAGTTATGATATGTCAGCTCCTTTTCCAGAAGAACTGAACCGAAGAGTGGCTGGATTGGTTGCAACAAAGCATTTTGCTCCGACGATAGAATCAAAAAACAACTTGTTGCGTGAAGGTATTGATGAAGGCTGCGTACACGTGACTGGTAATACGGGCATTGATGCATTACTTCATATGGCAGATATCGTTAACAATAAACCGCCTGAGATAAACACTAAGATATCTAACTTTACTAATAAGTTCTCAAAATACGTTTTGATTACAGGGCATCGCAGAGAAAATTTCGGAGAAGGCTTCGAAAATATATGTTTTGCTATAAAAGAACTGAGTATTCGCTGGCCCGAAGTAGGGTTCTTGTACCCAGTTCATCTTAACCCCAACGTACAAGAACCTGTAAAAAGGATAATTGGCGATCGTGACAATGTTCTTCTTACTGAGCCGCAAGATTATCGATGTTTCATTTACTTGATGTCGAACAGTCGTCTTATCCTCTCTGATTCTGGGGGAATACAAGAAGAAGCACCAAGTTTGAAAAAGCCAATCTTGGTCATGAGAGATGTAACTGAAAGGCCTGAAGGTGTAGCGGCAGGGTGCGCAGAGCTAGTTGGCACTTCTATCAAGAAAATTGTTTCGAGAGCGTCTGCACTATTGGAAAATGTTGACGAGTATGCTCTTTTTGCAACGTCCCAGAATCCGTATGGCGATGGGCAAGCAAGCGCCCGAATTGCATCCTCCTTGTATCAATGAGCTATTAAGATTTAGGACTGTTATCCTCAATGCCCAATACGAATAAAATCATACAAAATGAATTCAAAATAGAATCTAATGAACTTGGTTCTTCTAAATTACCCAAAAAAGGATTTGATAAAATTGCGGTGGTAGGACTTGGATATATTGGCCTGCCTACTGCGGCTGTGTTCGCGTCCAGGAAAATTGAAGTAATTGGTATTGATGTTAGTGAGCATGCTGTAACAACGATTAATCGCGGCGAAATACATATCACTGAGCCTGATCTAGATCTTGCAGTTCGTTCAGTTGTGTCTGAAGGATATCTTTTTGCATCACTTACACCAAAATCAGCCGATGCATTTATGATTGCGGTGCCAACCCCGTTTAAATCGAGCTTAGAGGGTGTGAAAATACCCGATCTTAGCTTTATTGAAGCAGCGAGCCGAACTATAGCTGCTGTTCTTAAGGCTGGTGACCTTGTTGTTCTAGAATCAACTTCGCCGGTTGGTGCTACAGAACGAATGGCCGAATGGCTAGCTGAAGAGCGACCTGATTTGACATTTCCTCAGACACACGGAGCAGATTCAGATGTTCGAATTGCTCATTGTCCTGAAAGAGTGTTACCAGGGCACGTTCTGCGTGAGTTGGTTGAGAATGATCGCGTTATTGGTGGTATGACGCCCGCGTGTTCGCAAAGAGCAGTGGAGCTTTACAAATTAGTAGTTCAAGGCGAGTGCATTGTTACCGATACTCGTACTGCGGAGATGGCAAAGTTAACTGAAAATAGCTTTCGTGACGTGAATATAGCTTTCGCGAATGAGTTATCTGTTATTTGCGATAAACTCGATATCAATGTTTGGGAACTTACTTCATTAGCCAATCGTCATCCTCGCGTGAATATTCTCCAGCCGGGTCCTGGTGTTGGTGGGCATTGCATTGCCGTAGATCCTTGGTTTATTGTGGCAACTAACCCCAAAGAAGCTAATATCATTAAGACTGCTCGTGAAACCAATGATGCAAAACCTGGCTGGGTAGTAAGTAAAGTGGAGAAATCTGCCAAGATCCAACAATTACTCAAAGATGATAAAGTGAAAGTTGCTTGCTTCGGTTTGGCATTCAAACCTGACATTGATGACTTACGTGAAAGTCCTGCATTGCAAATAGTTGATTCTTTGATTGACAACGCCGACTTGGATGTTCTTACAGTCGAACCAAATATTCACGAGCTTCCAAAGAGGTTCATTGGCAGAACTACTTTGGTTGGTGAAGATGTAGCAATGCAAGAGGCTGATATACTTGTGATGCTGGTCGATCATAAGCAGTTCAGAGAAATTGATGTAGAACTCTTGAACACTAAAGTCGTGATTGATACACGCGGGATTTGGACAAGTTGACCAGTCAGCAGCAACAGCAGTCTTCAACGGATCCGGTTAAGACTATAGCAATATTTTTTGGTCACGTAGCTAGTAATGTCGGTGACTTAGCTATCAATACTGGCCAGTCTGAGTTGCTTCAAAAGATTTATCCAGCAGCTGTAATAAAATTTGTGACATTGAATGCGAGTGGATCGAAGTTTTTTGAGCACGCCGAGTCGAGTTTTGGTTCGGAAGCTGAGGTCCAAGTTACAAATTTTTCCACAAAAAACACTAGCGCATTGGAGTATGCGCTAGATCCAGCATTATTACTGAAGAACACAGAAACGCTTGATGCTGATCTCATTGTCATAGCTGCAGGAGAGCATTTATTTAGTTATAAAGACGAAGATAATTTCGAAGTCTTGTTTTGGCGTACTCTCCCTGTATTTTCAGCTCAAGCTACTGGGAAAAAATGTATCATTATGCCGTCGACTTTTGGGCCTTTTCAAACGAGCTTAAGTAAAAAACTGATATTTGACTTGTTAGCTTTTGATGTCTGTCTATCGGCGCGCGAGAGAAGATCTCAAAGGCTTCTTAATACTTTGAGCGGCTCCGAAAGTGTAGGTCTATTTCCTGATCCAGCTTTTTTTCTTCCAAGTAAAGCGCCTCATAAATTGAATGAAAACAAAGCATTAGCTTTTGTGCTTAGAGCGAAGAACTGGGGAATTCGTCAAAGGTCAACAAGGAAGTCAGAAATTAATGTGAGCGATAGTTGGTTTCAGTGCTACATGGCGATAATTGAAGGATTTTTGAAGAAAGATTATCGTACATGTAAATTTCTAGTACAAACAGTAAACGATAAATTTCTCGCAGAAAAATTGATTGCGGAACTTGATTTGGCTCCTTCTAAGAAAGAGAAGACCTTTATAGTCGAAGTTAAAAGCATTGAACACTATCAATCTATACTTGATGGTGTTGACGTTGTCGTTGCTTCAAGATTTCATGCGATAATATTTGCGGTTCTTCGTGCTAAAAATGTGTTTGGTTTATATTTTGAAGAGCATGGGCACAAAATGCCTGGTCTGTTTGAGTTCTTTGGATACCCGAACTTATGCCTCAATATTTCACGTCTAAAACCATCTAGAGCTGCTACTCTGATGACGGCGAACATGGATGACAATCTCCGTCACGAAAGTCTTCAAAGAACAATTGAGAAGTCAAAAGTAGGTATGATTGAATCATATGGAAGACACTGTGAGCAGAACAAGCTTACGTGTGATCGAAGACATAATTCTCTGATTGAAATCGCAGTCGAGATAGATTTTAAAAAGAGAGAGTCTGAACTTCGCAGAAGGTTTAATAAAAGTATCAACTCCTTGCGTCAGAAGCTCTCCACACTAGAGAATTCTTCATCAGAGGCTTAAAATGAATATCATAGATAGGTTTAAACGTTTAATTGACAATAAACGTGCTGATTTCATACGTCTGCGTTTGAAAAATTCCTATTTAGCAGGCGGTCTTGAGAGCTTAAAAGAAGAGGTCGACTGTGTAGTAAGTAACTTTGCTGAACACGAGAAATTGTTGTATAGTGCTGCTACTGACTTTAATAAATCAGGAAATCACGATGCGTCTGCACTAATTTCTACTGTCCTTATCGGGATCAGAGAAATAGAACGCTATTATCGTATGCATTTTTGGGCAAGTCAGAAAAATTCTGATTTTCTTCAAGCTTCCAAGGCAGGTGTGTGGCTCGAAAACAAGTATGGTAAAAAACCGACCATAAAACAACAAGAATTCTTAACTAAGTTACATCGCAGCCCAACTTATCAACTTTCTTTATTAAAAGAACTTGATGTACAGAAATTATCTTTTGACGATTTCGCCTCAGATAAAATTGCTTATTTTCTGCATAATAGCCTACCTTATTCCTCTGGTGGGTACGCAACCCGGGGGCATGGTTTAGCCGTTGCACTTGCTAATGCTGGATATGATGTAACGTGCGTTACAAGACCTGGTTACCCGTTCGATGTTCCTCCAAAAGATGAGCGACTTGATGTGCCATTGGAAGACATTATTGATGGAATATCTTATCAGAGGTTGCTCTCACCTAGAAGAGATGAGCATTCCGCGAAAGATTATATGTTACAGGCAGCTGACATTATCGAAGGGAAACTAAAGGAATTACGTCCTAGCTTGGTAATCGGTGCTTCAAACCACGTTACAGCACTTCCAGCCCTGATTGCATCAAAGCGGCTTGGAGTGCCGTTTATTTATGAGGTTCGTGGCTTCTGGGAGATTACAAGAATTTCGCGAGAGCCAGAATTTGCGAAAAAGCCAGCCTTTAATGTTCAGAAAATTTTGGAAACAGAAGTTGCGAAACATGCTGCGCACGTGTTTACTTTGACAAGAGGCATGAAAAATGAACTTTGTGTCCGGGGGGTAGAAAGTAATACAATATCGATACTCCCCAATTCGTGCGATGTGACCAAATTCAATCCATCGGAAAAAGATCATCTCCTCGCTGCTGAGTTAGGATACCCTCCAAATATTCCAGTGATAGGGTACATCGGTACATTTGTCCAATACGAGGGTTTGGAGCATCTGGTCCAGGCATGCAGTTTGTTGAAGCTTCGAGGAAAAGAGTTTAGGCTTCTACTTGTTGGAAATGAAAATGCGTCTGGTAGTGAACGCGGTCCAATTACGAAGGCAATTGAAGATATCGCAGCTGAAAATGGTATGGGTGATTGGGTCACAATGCCAGGACGGATACCTCACGAGGACGTGCCGAGATACTATTCACTGATAGAGATAGCTCCGTTTCCTCGAAAGCCTCAGCCTGTTACCGAGTTAGTATCTCCTATGAAGCCACTAGAAGCATTGTCAATGAAAAAAGCAATTGTAGTGTCTGGTGTTGCGGCGCTCTCTGAAATGGTGCGTGATGGGGTGACGGGGCTTATCTTCGAGAAAGGCAACATTGAAGACCTTGCTGACAAACTTGAAGTG
>NZ_LMCK01000153.1:0-97138 GCF_001623165.1 Pseudovibrio sp. WM33 | reverse complement strand
GCGCAGGAAGCCCGCCTTTCTGCCGAATGGCGCAATGACGATCAGGTCGCCTTCCCGGACTATCTAGTTAAGCTGGCAAAAACCGACAAGATTGCTGCCACCGCTCTGGATGGTGAGCAAGCTCTCTTTGCTGCCCGTCAGCAAGGCATCAAAGGCCGCAAAAAGCAGCTTGGCGAGCAGATTGCTCAGCTGGAGCAGCAGATCGAAGGCCTGCAAGTACAGCGCGATGCCAAAGCCGAAAGCATCGACCTTGTCACCCAGCAGCTCGCCGACTTTTCTACTCTTTTGGAAAAGCGCCTGATCAACGCCTCTCAGGTCACCGCCATCAAGCGGGAACGGGCCGAGCTGGTTGGTGATCGCGGCGGGTTGATCTCTCAGGTCGCTCAGACCAAGGAAGCCATCAGCGAAAAGCGTGTGCAGATCCTGCAGCTGGACGAAGAGTTCTTGGAAAAGGTTCTGTCTGACCTGCAAAACATCCGCTCGCAGATTGCCGAGCTGGAAGAGCAGGAAGTGGCTGCACAGGACCGCCTGAAGCGCATCGACATTCGCGCCCCGCAATCCGGTTATGTGCACCAGCTCAACGTTCACACCGTTGGCGGCGTGATCGCACCGGGTGATACACTCATGCTGGTGGTGCCGGAAGACAGTGATCTGGTGATTGAAAGCCGTGTTCAACCGGTCGATGTGGATCAGCTGCAAGTGGGACAGGACGCTTATGTGCGCCTTGCTGCTTTTGATCAGCGCACCACTCCAGAGCTGGGCGCAGCTGTGCTCAACGTCTCCCCGGATCTGACCCGCGATGAGGTCACCGGCGAGCCGTTCTATCTGGCACGGCTGAAAATCCTGGAGAGCGAAATGCCAAAGCTGAACGGCCAGACCCTCGTACCGGGCATGCCCGTCGAAGGCTTCATCCAAACCGGCGAACGCACCGTCCTCTCCTACTTCATAAAACCCATGCAAGACCAAATCGCGCATGCGTTGAAGGAGAAGTAAGGAACCCCTTACTTCCGTGGAACGAAAGCAAACACTGTGGCGGAAAGGGATCTCAAGCCCCTTTCCGTACGCTGCTATTCAATAGAGCTCTGTTAGCCAGAACAAATCACGGACATCTTATGATGGACCATGCAGAAGTCTATGCACAGAAATGGCGGCTTAAAGAACTTTCCCATGAGGGTGAAACCACATGTAGCAATTTTTACTCGTGTCGTTCCGAAAAGTTTGGTCCAGCTCTACTTAAGATTCTTAATTCAAATGGCTTAATCACCGAGAGAGGTGGCTTCGCACTATTAGCGAGATATAATTCCAATTCTGCCGTAAGAATATATGAATACGATGAAACCGCAGCATTGATGCAATGGCTCGATGGCCCGCGCTTACTGGATATTATAGATCAGGGGCATGAAGAAGATGCACTTAATATCCAGTTAGAAATAACCGGTCAGCTTTTAAAATCGCAAGTCAGTTTGACAGGCCTTAAGACACTCGAACACCTCATGCCAGACAGCCTTAATATGAAGCGAAAGGCCGTGCCAGTTTGGGCACAGGACGTCGTTCCAATCGCCCAAGCAATAGCACACGACGTCCTGGCAGATCGTACTGACTGGCAGGCTCTTCATGGTGACCTTCACCCCCGAAACATCATCAAACACAGAACAACGTGGCGCGCCATCGATGCTCGGGGCCTATTAGGGCCTCCAGCACTTGAGTATGCCAATCTTTTTATTAATCCGTGGGACAGAAAAGAGCTGATTTTCAAACACGGACGAATGGAAGAGCTTGCCAGGCGAGTCAGCATACACTTGGGTTGCGACGCTAGGGAAGTTGTCTCATGTGCGATCACCAATGCACTTTTCTATGCACAATCGAGCTTCCTCATTGGACAAGGGCGACACCCAATCAAGTGCATTCGCCAACTGCTGACAATTCTATGAGCGACATGCTCGTCGGAGCGTAAAGTATCGCCACTACCGCTGCTGTCTGTAAAGTAGACGAGCTAGCACAACACAGCTGCTTTCGTCCTCAAAGAGCCCTCAGTTTACCACCAAACATCGCAATCTTTACCTCCCTGTTTTGTGACTGGTATTTGTTTGGCCAATAAAAAAGCGGCCTTGAGGGCCGCTTTCTCAGTTCTTATAAAGGCCCTCGCAAACTCGCGAGGGCCTTCTTTTTTGCTTAAACGAGCATTTCGCTTGGGCTGCTGAGGTCCAGGCCGATGACGAGTGGGTCATGGTCGGACGCGCCGTACTGGTCGTCAGTGTAGAAACCAGCATCGGTGAAGCGGCTGTTGTAGCTGAGCAGGTCTGGCTCATCAGCATTGATGTGCCACTCAGCAAGGCCGGTCACCTGATCAGCAAGGCTGTCGGATGCCAGAGCGTGGTCCAGAGAACCGCGCTGACCATCAAACACGAAGCTGTACGCTTCATCGCCCAGGTACTGAGACAGAAGATCGGTCATGTCGCCGCCCTCTACCAGTTCCTGTACGGAGTCGCCTTTGCCGTAGGTGTTCAAGTCACCGATCACGAGGATGTCCGGATCAAGACCTGCACCTGCATATTCCGTTCTCAGCCACTCATGCAGCTCTTTTGCTGCATCTTCACGTGCCTGAGCCCAGAAGGCCTGCCCATCGCCCTGATCGTAGTTTGGATCAGCGATCAAGGCATCCAGATCTGCCTGTACCTGGTCAACATCAGCTGCCGGAATGGTACCTGCATCCAGTTTACCCTGAATGTCTTCCACCAGATCGCTCAGGCCGCTTGGACCCTTGGACTTGTAGTGGTTGACCGCGAGGGTAAAGCGCTCGCCGTTTGCATCCTCAAAAGTGGTTGCAACGGTTGGGCGGTTACGCTGGAAGTCACCTACATATGAACGATCAGCAAAGTCCTGCAGACGATCCGCAATCGCGTATGTCGCATCCGCACTTGTTTCCTGATAGGTGTAGGTTTCTGTCTCGATGACAGTCAGCTTGCCTGGACGGTAGATCATACCGGTGGTGATGGCATCAGACCCGATCGGAGCCCCGTCAGTCGGGTTCACGAAGGTGTAAAGCTCATCAGTCCGGCCCTGAGCGGTCAGTTCCGCATTCAGTGCATCAACAAGAGCGCTGATTGCAGAGGCATCATCAAAGCCGTTGTTCTCCAGTTCCTGAAGACCAAAGACATCCGCATCGATATCAAGCATTGCCTTGACGATCTTGTCGGTCTGACGCGCAAGATCTGCCTCGGAGCTCGCACCGCGCTGACCAAGACTGGTGAAGTAGTTCAGCACGTTGAAGCTGGACACTTTCAGATCACCACCCACATCAGCAGGCTGGTCAGGACGGGCACCGGAGTTGGTGCTTTCATCGATGGAAATCTGGCCGTCAACGATCAGAGTATGACCATCAAAGCCTTCGGTGAGAATGCCTTCGATCGGCGCATCGATCTCTGTGCCAAGACGCAGAGTTGCCCCTTCAGAGAAGTCATCACCACTGTCCAGATACCCATTGCCATTGTCGCCGTTTTCTTCGGTAACTGGCACGTAGGTGAACTCGTCAGGGTTCTGCTCAGAAGAACCATCATCGATGAGGATGCGGTTGTTCTGGTTCATTTCCTGATGTTCGATGATCTGGTCAAGCTCATCCTGAGGATCGTACAGATGGGTTGCCTGATACTGGGCGCCAGCGGAAACTGTAATCTGACCGTAGCGGTCGAAATTGAAGTTTTCGATGACTGTCAGAGCATCGTCTGTTCCGGAGCCAACGCTGACGCGCATGCCTTCCAGAGCTTCCAGGTTCTGCTGGCTTGTTGGAGACAGAAGTACCTGCATGTATTCTGGCAGATCATTGCCGGAAGACAGGATGCTCAGATCCCCAATGTTTGTCAGCTGTGTCTGGCCACCAAACTCTGCAACAGTACCACCGAAGGACACTTCATCACCAACTGCAACGGTTGGAGCTGCGCCGGTGTAAACGAAGATACCTTCTGAGGTTGCGGATTTGCCGTCACTGTCAGTTGTTTCTTCCTGCAGGTAGAAACCACTGCTGGTCACACTTGTTACAAGCGCGCTGACGTAAACGAACTCGCCAACCATGCCGGATTCTGCACCGTCACCCTGAATGGTGGAGATGAGTGTAGGCGCGGTATCGTCGTTCACAACAGTGCTGGTTGCTGTCTTGGTTGTGATCTTGCCACCCGTTGGGTTGCTCAAGGTCACAGACAGGGCTTCGCTCAGCTCGGTTGTTTCATCGCCAGTGATGTTGACTGTGATGGTCTTGGTGGTTTCGCCAGCTGCAAACTCGATGCTGCCAGATGGCAGAGTGCCACCGAAGTCAGCTGCATCAACGTCGCCGCCAACAGCAAAGTCAACAGTGCCAGCCTCAGACAGATCACCATCACGGGTCACTGTGAACTCGAAGGAGGTTACGCCGCTGTCGCCTTCAGCTTTGGAGTCAGCCTCTGCTGCGATAGCGTAGGTTGTGGACGTACCGCCACCGCCTGTGGTGTCGCCTTCCAGCTGCAGGTTTTGCAGAACGAATGCTTCATTGCTGCCGTTTGCAGAGCCTTCAACGATGATGGTTAGCTCAGAACCCGAACCTTCCAGATCAGCAACAAGTGTTTGCAACTGGTTGGTAAGAATAAGGCCAGAGTTGATTTCAACCATTGGATCGTTCAGATCAACAACCTTACCGCTGGCAAGAGTGTAAGACTGAGCGCCGTCATTGTCAGAGGTGAAGGCGAACAAAGTTTGCTCTTCGCCACCATCAATGGAATAGCGGATGGAAATGGTGTCATCAGACTCGAAGTCACCCATAGCACCAGCATCCAGAGACAGGCTGATATTGCTGTAATCTGAGATGTCGAAGCGCCAGGTCGCGACCAGCGGGTCACCATTAGGATTATCGTCGTTGACGGTATCGGTCAGGCCGAAGAACTCACCAGTGTTGGAGACTTCATCGATAACGCCGACTGCATCATTTTCGAAGCTGCCATTGGTGGAATCGACCAGCGAGAACGGCGCATCTGCAGCGGTGTACTTGCCAAAGCCGTCTGCAGGACTGGTGAAGTCTGGTGCAGTGCTGGTGTACTCGATCAGACGATCATTCTGTGAGTCCACCATGTCAAACGCGAAGGTTTCGCGCACAACAGTCGGGTTGCCCAGGATCTTCAGGTTCTGCAACGCAAACGCTTCAGAACTTCCGTCTGACTTGCCTTCAACGCTGATGGTCAGCTCAGAGCCAGTGCCTTCCAGATCAGACACGAGGGTCTGCAGCTGGTTGGTCAGCACAATGCCTGCATCTGCATCAGTGAGCGGATCATCCAAATCAACAGTCTTGCCGCTGGCAAGGGTGTAGGTCTGTGCACCGTCATTGTCAGAGGTGAAGGAGTACAGAACCTGCTCTTCGCCACCATCAATGGAGTAGCGGATCACAAAGGTGTCTGTGCCTTCAAAGTCACCCATTGCACCAAGATCAAGGGAAAGACCCAGATCTTTGTAGCCTGCAATGTCGAAGGTCCAGGACGCTGTCAGTTCGCCATCATTGTCATTGTTGATGCTGTCGGTTACGCCGAAGAATTCACCAGAGTTGGTGGCTTCATCGATGATACCCAGAACGTCATTCTCAAAGCCGCCATTGGTGGAATCGACCAGTGAGAACGGCGCGCTGTCTGCAGTGAACTTGCCAAAGCCATCAGCAACGCTGGAGAAATCAGGCGCAGTGTTGGTGAAACTCACCAGGCCCTGATTTTGAGAGTCGACCATGTCGAACGCGATTACGTCACGCACAACTTCGTTTTCGTCTTCAACAGTGACGGAAACACTTTGAGTGTCAGAACCGCCGTCAGCGTCGGTGACAGTGACTTCAACCTGATAAACGTTGTCGCCATCAGCATCTGCTGGTGCTTCAAAATCAGGTGCTGTCTTGAAGCTCAGCTGACCGGTTTCAGCGTCGATTTCAAACAGCTCTGCATCAGTACCAGAAACGGAATAGGACAGATCTGTGTTGTCTACGTCTGTTGCAGATGCAGTTGCCACCTCAGTGGTGTTTTCTGCAACAGAAACGTCAGAAGCGACAGACAGAACCGGAGCCTGATTGGAACCAGTCACAGTAACAGTAACGGTGACGTCTTTGGTGCTGCCATTGCCGTCGGTGACTGTGTAAGTAAAGGTATCTTCTGCAGTCTCGCCTTCACCCAGGCTGTCAAACACACTGCCTGGGTTGTAGGAGACCTGACCGTTCTCGAGAGAGACGGTTGCGCCGGAAGCACTGCTTGCGGAAACTTCAGTGATTGTCAGCGTATCGCCGTCATAATCCTTGTCGTTTTCCAGCAGAGTGGCAGCCTCAATCACAAGACCTTCATCGCCGGATGCAACAGCATCTTCACCAGCGCGGATCTCGTTGTTGCGACCATCCAAATAGTAAGTGTAGTCATCAGCTGCGAAGTGAACTGCCTCGACATTCATCAAGGTGTCTTTTTCAGAGCCGTCATTTGCGATGACTTTGGTCTTTGGATTCCACCAGCCACCACGCTGTTGGAATGAATAGTCATCGATTGAGCCTTCATAAACGGCTGTATCGAAACCACGACCACCATTGATGCTGTCATTGCCTGCACCACCATGGATGACATCGTCACCACCAGCTGCGCTGATGCGATCGTTGCCTTCGCCAGCAAAGATAAGGTCATTGCCCTTACCTGCCCGGATCCAGTCATTTCCAGCATATGTGGAAATGGTATCGTTACCGTTGAAACCCCAGACCCAATCAATACCGTCGGTACCCGTGATGACGTCATCCCACCACGTGCCAAAGTTTACGCTGATCGAGTAGAAGTTAAATCGAGGAAAGAAATTGAACATGTATCAACCCCGTTACAGTTCATCTTATCCGAGTCCGTCACTCCCCTCCCAGTTTTGAGCCGGGAGCCAAGACGAACGATTATTTTTTGCTAGATGCCCGAAAGATTTTCTGCAGCATGCATCGACAGTTTTCTCGATGTAGAGGGTGACGTAAAGGACGTATTGATCAATTTTTCACTTTTCGCATATTATTTCGAATAATATTTTCTTTTGTGAAATTTTTTTCAACTTCGCGTTGCATATCAATGTCAAGGCGACAGGAAGTTACCCAGTGCTGTGCATAACTCGGGATGCTTTTAAACACAGTTTGGCTCCTGCGCGACTCATATTTCACAAAGACGCACTGCGAATCCATAGATACAATTAAAATTTAATTATCAAAATCACGATTTTTGCGGGTTCATGGCGAGGGGCAAGCACCTGCTTGAGCAAAATCATACCAATTCTATATTTTATCTCATTTAGAGTATCATTTTCTAACTTGACTTCTCTTTGTAGTATGTAGTTTCTTATATTGAATCTTTTCAGCAAACTAAGCGAACTTAGAGTGTGTTCGCCATAACAAGAATCTGAAGAGACGGAATAAAGGGACGGGGCAAGCATGTGTAATTTGATCGATAAAATCAGAAAATCAGTGATCGGTGAGGACGCAGCCATTGCCACGGCATTTGGTCGTAAGCCATTGGTTTATGCGGATTACACAGCCTCAGGCCGTTCGCTGAGCATGATTGAGGATTACATCCGCGATCACGTTCTGCCTTACTATGCCAACACCCATACAGAGACCTCCTACACTGGCGCTCAAACCACTGCACTGCGCGAGCAGGCCCGTCAGCAGATCCGTTCATCAGTTAACGCAAACGATGATCATTCCGTGATCTTTTGCGGTTCTGGTGCAACCTCCGCGATCCATAAACTGATCGATATTCTCAACCTGAAACTACCTGCAGACCTGAGCGCACGCTACAAGTTTGAGCAGCAGATCCCTGAGAAAGAACGCCCCGTCGTTTTCATCGGCCCTTATGAGCATCATTCCAACGAACTGCCATGGCGCGAGAGCATTGCAGACGTGGTTTCCATTCCCCTTTGCGAAGGTGGACAGGTTTGTCTGGATGATCTTGAGAAACAGCTGATCAAATACGCAGATCGTCCCCTCAAGATTGGCAGCTTCTCGGCGGCCTCAAATGTCACCGGCGTCAAAACCGACGTCGACACCGTCGCCCGCCTGCTTCACAAACACGGCGCACTCTCCTTTTGGGACTACGCCGCGGCGGCTCCATATGTGGGCATTGATATGGCTGGTGCTCAGGATGAGCAAGGTGACAGCACCAAAGACGCCATCTTCCTGTCACCACACAAATTTGTCGGCGGACCGGGCACACCGGGCGTTCTGATCGTCAACAATGCCATTCTTCAAAACCGTGTGCCAGCGATGCCGGGTGGCGGCACCGTCTTGTATGTAACGCCAGAAGATCACCGCTACGTGGCAAACGCAGAGCGCCGCGAAGAAGGCGGCACACCAGCCATCATTGAATCCGTGCGAGCAGGGCTGGTGTTCAAGCTTCAGCAAGCCGTCGGTACTGATGAGATTGAACGCCGGGAAGAGAGCTTTGTCTCCCGAGCCGTAGCCCGCTGGTCAAAATGCGAGAACATCGAGATCCTTGGCAACTCCGAAGCGCCGCGTCTGTCTATCACTTCGCTGAAGATCACTCATAAAGGCAAAGACCTGCATTACAGCTTTGTTGTTGCGCTGCTCAACGATCTGTTCGGCATTCAGGCCCGTGGTGGCTGCTCCTGCGCCGGCCCATACGGCCACGCATTGCTTGGCATGGACATGCACTACAGCAAGGCACTGGAAGAGCAGCTGGTGGAAGGTCACATGATCCTGCGCCCGGGCTGGATCCGCCTCAACTTCAACTACTTCATTGATGAAGAAACCTTCGAGTATCTGGTCCGCGCCATTGAGTTGGTCGCAGAGCACGGCTGGAAGCTGTTGCCATTTTACCGCTTCGACCAAAACGGTGCTGTCTGGCGCTACCAAAACCACAAAACAGAACTGGCCGCCTCGCTCGAAACACTCGATTTCAACGCGCTGCCAGAAGCCACAGTAAAATCAGATCGCCCGTCTCTGGCAGAGACCATGAAAGCAGCTGAAGCAGAGCTCCTACGCAACCACTGCACCGAAGAACGCTACAACGTCATTCAGCCGCAAAAAGTGGAAGATCTCCGCTGGTTCGTCCGCCCACAAGACGTCGCCGTCGCATAAGAGTAAGCCGAGGCGGCGGAGACAACCCGTCGCCGGTTACCTCTCACAAATACTTCACCCAGTCTTCGTAGCGGCGGTCTACATTTGGGGTGCTCATGGCCCTGGTCCAGGCGATGCCGGCGGAGTTTCGGGCTTCGGATGGGGTCATGGAGAAGCGTTTTTTGAAAGCACGGCTGAAGGTGCTCTCGTAGGTAAAACCGAAGGAAAACGCGATTTCCGAGTTGGAGCGGTGGGCATTGCTGTTGCTGATGAGTGCCATCATTGCGCCCTTGAGACGTTGCTCCAGAATGAAACTTTTCACACCGCCGTAATTGCGGAACATCTCATATAGCTTTGAACGTGAGATACCTGCTTTTATGGCCACAGTTTCTGGTGACAGATCCGGGTTCGACAGGTGCTCGCTGATTGTTCGTTTTGCCAGCATAATCTGTGCGGCATGGCTGTTTGCTTCGTCCAGAGCCACACCTTCAGATGTGCTGTTCAGGCAAGCTGTAACGAGTGAAATCGTTGCCGGGTTAATATCTGCAGCTTGTGACAAGCTCAGTTGACCCGACAACTCTTTCAACGTCTTAATATGACTATAAAGAAGCTGAACCATGGGCTGCGCGGCAGGCAATCTCCGCATATGCTGCCCATCTGGATAAACCAGCTTAGGTTCGAGCAACTCCCTGGGAATAATCAGGGATAGGTTTGAAAATGTATTGGTCCAGGATTTTGACGTCCTGGCTAAATCAAAAATGATGAGGCCATCCTGTGCAACAGAATGTTGTGCACCGTCATGCTCGAAAATCATGTCTCCCGTTTCAAACAGCTGGATCATGAAGTGGTCCATCCCATCTTTTGCGATAGTCAGCTCACTCCTTTCCCAAAACTGCTTTCTGCTTTTTGTCCGGGCCAGAATAATTTGCCCGAACATATGCGCATCTACTTCTGCAGTGAATTCATCAGACCTGACGGCATGATCTGCTTCCACCTGAAACATGAAGGAGATACTTTCCTTCCAGAGAGAGAAGCGCTCATCTGGCGCAACGCCATCAACGGAAAACACAGCCTGAGGAATAGGCTGAGAAATCTCCGCTCTTGGCGCTCCGTCAATGAGATCCACCTCACTCAAAATATGTCCTCGTAAAATCAACTCAATTTATACGTGCTTTTACTAAAACCTTATAGCAATTATATACATCTCCAAGACCCCCCCGAACAATGACGTGGCGTCCAGATCATTGTGCATTTTGTTTGGAACCTCCTGAAAACTGAGTTTTTTCCTGAGAAACTTGCATTGATGCATGAAGCGAGCACAACGAGCGGGGAAGACCCAGGCATTAGTTTCCGGCCCAATGGCTCTCAATCAGGTGAACGTAATGTGATTAAACTGGGAACGGAGCTGTCTTGTATTCCCCTTGCCAAACTCACACCTAAAGAAGTGCTCACTGCACATATCTCGATCTGTGCGTTTCCCCATCGAGCTTCTTAAGGATCTCCCAATGGCCCTGGATACTTCTGTTCCTCCTGCCTCCTCGTTCGTAACCGTATTGCCCACACTGCTGCTGGCTGGTGTCATTGGCGAAACCGCCTTTGAGGCTTATGCCTGGTTTGTCTCACCGCTTCTGTTTGGGCCTGTTCTGGAACCTGCGTATCTCGTTACAGCTCTCGCGAACAAGTTATTCGGGCTCTCCATTCCATACGGCCTCGCCTTCCTGATCCACTTTTCCGTTGGCGCAATTGTCTTTCCGCTTGCTGTGCTTGCAGTACATCAAGTGACCAGACTTCGGTTTTGGATTTCTGGCGTGGTTGCTGGTGTGCTGCTCTGGTACATCGCACAGGGCATGCTCGCGCCCTTCATCGGCAGAAGCTTCATGATGGATTTTGGCGCTTATACGCAGTCCTCATTCATCGGACATGTCGGTATGGCCATGGTGATGGGTGTCATCTTCCAAAAATTCTCTGAGAACCGGAGAGAGCGCTAAGCGCCCTCTCCTTCATCTTTGTGTCAGTTCACGCAGAATACTTCAGCCGGATGACCAACTGCTGCGTATCCTCGTTGAAGTCCTCATGCATCTCTTCAAATCCGTAGCGCGCATAAAAGCCACGCCCGATTGGATTGTGCTTGAAGACTTCCAGTTCAACACTGTCATGAAGCGATGTCGCCTTGTCCATCAAAGCCTTCCCGAGCTTGCGCCCGTGAAAGTCTGGATGCACAAACAGTCCGCCCACTTCATTGCCAAGTAATGAAATAAACCCGACGACAACGCCGTTCATTTCAGCAACCCATGTCTCTGCATTAGGCAGATACATGTTTCGGATGTTGTCGGTTTCATGAGCTAAAAAGCCGTCGCTCAGAAAAGGGTGAGCGAGTTTGCTGGCCTCAAGCCAGACGTCAACAATGGACTCGGTATCGCGAGTTTCAAATTTGCGGATCATTTCTATGTCCTGAAGAGTGCCGTTAATCGGCGCTTGATGTTCGGAAAATGAAGGCATGCGAAACGAGCCGTGCAAATGGCGCGGTATTAAAGTTTGAAGCATGCATAGGGGTTCTTCGTTTGAACCCTCAGATCCGGGACATCAAATCTCCTCTGAAACACATTAGGAATAAGCAACCTAAACCTCAGGTGCTCAATGTCAAGGCAACTCAGATTTCCAAGTTCGACGTGCTGCTAAAGCTACAAATATCTGCGTCTTACCATCTCATGATTTCCGGAAAATATTAGCCGGCTTCGGGACTTGATGGTGAAGACGCAACCGTTGCCCGTTGCCCATTCTGGACGCTTCTTCGCCACCGAACAGGCTCGTTTCACCGTCAAAAACGGGTAAAAAACATTCCAAAGGACAGTTTTTAACATATTATTGAGCCAAAAAGGCAAGTTTATTCGCTCAGTGAACTGAGTGAAAACCTTCCCTATAGTGGACCCTAATCCTCTGAGTTCTCTACTTCCTTGATTTTCGTTAGGTCCTTTTTGCTTTCAAAAGGACAACTGCAAGGTGCCAATTGCGCAAAAACACTTGCGTTAGATCAACGTCCTTCATCTACGCAACAGTACGATTGGGTTGATCGTGGGAGAGGTCTGTAAAAATGTCTACTACAATAGTTAGCAGTGAAGTGGAGAAGCTCGCTGAAATTCCCTTGCTTAAACGGTTGAGTACCGAGGCAAGAGAACAGCTGCTTCGGGGTGCCACCAAAAAATCTGTCTCGCGCGGTGAGATGATTTTTTTTCAGGATGATAAGGCAGACGCGTTCTTTATCGTGCTGGAAGGATGGGTCAAAGTTTTTCGCGCGACAAGCAGCGGTGATGAAGCCGTTGTAGGGGTTTTCACCCGTGGGCAAACCTTCGCTGAAGGTGCTGCCTTTACAAACTCAAACTATCCAGCCTCTGGTGAAGCGGTTACGGATAGTGTGGTGCTCTGCATTCCAGTGGCCCACCTAGCCAACTCAATTGCAGCAGATCCGAACATCGCGCTGGCAATGATGTCGTCGTTGTCCATGCACCTGCATCAACTCGTGTTGCAGATTGAAGGACTGAAGACCCATACGGGCGCGCAGCGTGTTGCTGAATTCCTGTTGAACCTCAGCACAGAACCAGCTGGTTCCTGCACATTGGTGCTGCCTTACGATAAAGCGCTCATTGCTGGTCGCTTGGGCATGAAACCGGAAAGCCTGTCTCGCGCATTCCAGAAGCTGAAAAGCTATGGCGTCGAGGTCAAGCAAAACCGGGCGATCATTTCCAACGTTCAGGTTCTAAACACATTGGTAGAGCAGGAACGCACAGTGGTTATGCATTCAAGCCACGGTTAAAGAATACTTATAAATTTTGAAACCCTACATGGATCTCTGCGCGTATTCCTCTCCATCTTTCGATGGCTTCTTCCCGGGGTACGCAGCAAGGGCCTGTTTTGTCTCCGGAATCTGCTTGTCCGCATGCAGATAGCTGACCAAGTGCTGCGCAAGAGCATGTTCGCAGCCAATTACCGGAGCAAGTTTACATCCCGCAGGAGCGCTTTTCATAATTTTGGAGATATCGTCCTGGCCGTGTAAGCCTCCACTGGCAAACAGCGGAACTACGATTGCATCTTCGGAAAGTGTCAGGACAGCCTTTTCGACGAAAGGTTCCTCGGAGAGGAATGCCACGCGAAGTTGCTTGTAACCGTAACGACTTTCCAGACGCTCTTTGAGTTGAAGCGCGCAAAGCCGTGATTCCGGCCCTACAGTCGAGCCATGAGCAACAATTAGCACTTCCCGGTCGAGTTCCGGCTTTAACAACGTGCTTTTGCTGTTTGGTGCCAGAGTACTTTGAATACTCTGTGAAACCATATCATGTAGGAAGGGCAATACACCAAGCGGGGGTAACAGCTTGATATACTGCCCGTCTCGGTTCAGACTTTGCCATGCACCTTCTTTCTGTTGTTGCAGGTTTGAGTCCAGCCCCAATCGGCGAGGCAGGACTGTTTTGCAGAAGTAGCCGTTACTTAAGAGGAGAGGAAGCACAAGCACGCGCTCGTGCGGGAGGCTTTCGACTACTTCCTGTAGTGGCGGGGTTCCTTTCATCACCCCACTCACCACATCCAGTTCGGGCAGTAAGGGCGCCAGAGCATTTTTCAGGCGAGCGTGGCCTGGTGTATTGTCGGCGCCCTTGCCGCCCAAATCTCCATGAGCAGCAAGAACAAGTGCCAGGTCGCTAGTGGCTTGTACCAGCGGAGAAGGTGATCTTGTTCCAGACATTGTACTTTCCAGATGGCTTACTCATTGGAATACGCTTCACTTCTTCAAGCGTTTTCGCATCGTAAATGATGATCATGCCGTCATTTTCCCAGATAGAGAGAATGGCGTGGCTACCATCACGGTCAAACTCGATATGAGCAGCGGTTTTACCCGGGAGCGGTTTCAGCGTCTTTACGATCTCAAGCGTTTCTTTATCGATCACGTACATCTGGTCCTTGTTTGGACCAAAGAACACGTCCGCCCAAGCGTACTTGGAGTTTTCGTGAGATCGCATGAAGAAGCCCGGACCCGCCGTATCAAGTGTCTTCAATACGGACCAGTTGGACATGTCGATCACAGAAATCTTGCTCTCGCTCAGATGCGGCGTCACCATCACTGGTTTCCCCTGCCACTCCCAGCTGATGCCGGAGCCTAGATGCGGGAAGCCGGGTAGATCGATTTTGGCAATGGTCGCGCCTTCATCCATATCCACCACAACACCGCTCTTCCCGTCACGAGACGATCCCATCAGGTGTTTGTAGGACTGGTCGAAGAAGAAATCGTCCATCGGTGCATCAACCTGAATACGGCGCAGGGCGAACAAACCTTCAGATGTTGGTTTCGCACCATCCTTGCCGTAGTTCTCGGCATCGACATAGGCATCAAACTCAGGCTCTGCCTTTGGATTGGTTGCCACTTCCCAGACTTCAGGCACATCTTTCATGGCGACAACAAAGCTGTCACGTTCTGGTGCCTGATAAACTGCAGAAACACGTGTGGTTTCGCCGCCCAAAGACTCTGCATCAAAGATCTTCTCAACGGTGAGGTCCTCAGCAGACAACATCACCAGAGAATGTGGCAGGTAGTTTGCCAGTGCAATGTGCTTGCCATCACGGGAAAGCGCGATGTTGCGGGCATTGATGCCGCCGCGCACTTCGCCAACCACTTTCAGCGCCCACATGTCGTATTTGGTGATCCAGCCATCACGGGACATGAAAAACACGTAGTGTCCGTCCGGTGTAAACTTAGGGCCGCCATGCAGTGCAAACTGGGTTTTGAAGCGGGTGAGCGGTTCAAACGTATCGCCATCCATGACGGTGGCGTAGTGATCCCCAGTCTCCACGACCACAAACAGGTTCAGCGGATCGGATTCATAAACCGGCTTTTCAACGGGCTTGTAATCCTCGTTGAACACGCGGGTCGCGTTGATTTCCTTCTCACCCCAAACCGGCATCGCGCCCAATGGGGTTTTTACCAGGTTCACCAGATCAGCAACCTGCTGATCGTTGAGCTGATCCCCAAAAGCTGGCATCTGGGTGTGGACACGACCATCCTTGATGGTCGATGTCGCAGCACTTACGCGCAGACGCTTCAGACTTTCCGGAATGAGCGCAGGGCCGATGCCGCCTAAGCGGTCGCCACCATGACACTCCGCACAAAGCTCCTGATAGGTGCCCTTTGTGGCATCAGAGACCGGATAGAGTTCAAGCTTTTTACCGCGTGCTTCCGCAGCGCCTGCCAACATGCAGGTTGCCAGCAAAACTCCGGCGAGTTTAGGCATAAACGTGTTTGGCTTCATGACGAGCTCCCCGGAATGGTGTTGTTTCAACGCGCTGGTGGTTTGCATCGCCAAGGCCGATCTCTTCATCCGTCAGGTAACAGGATGGATCTTCCGCCCAAGGGTCACCCGTCAGCTGCAGCGCGCGCACGCGCGTGTTGCCGTTACAGATGTTGAAGTATTGGCAAGATCCGCAGCGACCTTTGATCTGGCGCGGGGTCTGCTTCAAACCAGCCATGACCGGATCGGATACATCCTGCCAAATCTCGGAGAACTTGCGCTCTTTTACGTTGCCGATCGTGTAGTGCCACCAGAAGCTGTCCGGATGCACTTTACCGGTGTTATCGATGTTGCCGATGTTCACACCAGAGGCATTGCCACCCCAGCGCTCCAACATATCTTCCAGATAACCAGCTTTCTCCGGCATGTTCTCACGCACCCACTGCAACAGGTAGATGCCATCCGCATCGTTGTTGCCGGTCACGTATTCGTTGGACTTGCCAGCCAGCACATCTTCCCACGCCTTTTCAATCAGGCGGGTCATGGCTTTGCGGGTCACGTTCAGGTGCGCATCTTCACCACGGTTTTTGTTGCCGCGTCCTGCGTAGACAAGGTGAGACAGGTAGATCTTGTCTACTTTCTCGCGGGCGCACAGGTCCAGATAGTCATCCAGCGTATCGGCATTTTCTTCTGTCAGTGTAAAGCGCAGGCCAACTTTCACGTTTTCCTCGCGCAGGTAACGCACTGCTTGCAAGGACAGGTCAAACGCACCATCCATGCCGCGGAAGTCATCATGCACCTTGCCGATGCCATCCAGTGAGATGCCAACATAGTCGTAACCGATCTCACCAATCTTACGCGCCATATCTTTGTCGATAAGCGTGCCGTTGGTGGACAGGGCGGTATAGAAGCCAAGCTGTTTGGCATGGGCCGACAGCTCCAGCATATCCGGACGCATCAGCGGCTCACCACCAGAGAAGATGATAACCGGGACGCGGAAGCCCTTCAGGTCATCAATAACCTCATAGGCCTGCTTGGTTGAAAGCTCGCCGGGAAAATCTACATCGCCTGAGGTTGTATAACAGTGCTTGCACTTCAAATTACAACGGCGGATCAAGTTCCAGATAACAACCGGACCAGCAGGTTTACGCGCTGGTGGAAGTGGATACGGATCCGCTAGAGCTTTGAGATAATGGGTCAGACGAAACACGCGGGCTCTCCCCTCTGCGACGAAGTCTAAGTCCTGTTTTTTTCAGGGTTTTTGTCGAAAACAGGACATCATTTCCATTGCATGATGTCCCTATGAGCGCCTCTATTTCCTTGACTAAAGTCAGACACTCTTCGCGAGTCTTTCCATGCACCATGGCAAAGACATTATACGGCCATGTAGGTAGCCATCTTGGGCGTTGATAGCAGTGGGACACAAAGTCCAGAGAACCCATCATTTGTCCAATGCGCTCAACGTCCTCATCAACGATATTCCAGACGGACATGCCGTTGGCACGCATGCCAAGGGCGCGATGATTTGGCACAGCCGCAATACGACGAATTGCACCGTTTTCTTTCATGGAAGCGACTCGCTCCAGCACCAGTTCTTCGCTCACGCCAAGCTGATTGGCGATCTGCGCGTAGGGCTCGGAGACAAGCGGCAAGCCTTCTTGCAGCGCAGCCACCAAAGCACGGTCAAATTCGGAGAATTCGTCGATATTATGCGTGCTCATACTGGAACCTTAAACTCAATGAAAAACTCGCGTTCTTTCGGGAACAGCCGAACCGGAATCCCAGTCAGCTCTTCAATGCGTTTCCCGCAACTCTTAATTTCTTCAGGGGTTTCCGTGGCAAGCACGAACCACATGTTCAACTCGTGATCACGCGCATAGTTGTGTGCCACCTCCTCCAACGAGTTCACCTGTTCAGTCACCTCGTCATAGCGCTCTTCCGGCACGGCCATGGCACACAGGCAGAACGCCCCGCCCATTTGAGCGATGTCGAACATAGGCCCGAAACGAGTGAGTATACGCGTCTTAAGCAGCCATTTCAGGCGTTCAAGCAGCAAGTCTTCCGCAATGCCCAGTTCCTCTGCAACCGCTGCATACGGCTTGGAGACAACCGGTAGACCATCTTGCAAGCGGTTGATCAGCTTGCGGTCCAGACCATCCAGATGCACCTTGGCAGGTTCATTGAGGTGGGCAATATCTGTGCTCATGCACTTACTCCAACACTGCGAGACAGGCGGGCACCACGTTGCTTGAAGCACTTGGTGGAGAACAGCACATCGCTGCTCATCACATGCTGCGTAGCCATGGTAGAGAGCCGGTTGATGACCTCCAGCGCCTCTTCACGACTGTTCGCATGGGTCATGGTGTACAAGTTGTATGGCCAAAGCGGCATCTCTCTGTTGCGCTGGTAGCAAAGGCTCACCATCGGGTCAGCAGAGAATGTGGCACCAACGTCATCAATATGCTCATCACGAACATTCCAGACCGTCATCGCATTCGCCTTGTAACCGATGGACCGATGCCGCACGACCACACCGAACCGGCGAATGATGCCAGCATCCTGTAACACCTTCAGCCTTTCAAGCACGGAGGTTTCCGAGCGACCCAGCTTCAGCGCAATGCGCAGGAACGGGCGGTCCGAGAGCGGAATGCCATCAGACAGCTTTTCCAGCAGGTCGATATCACCCGGTTCCAGCACTGACATGTCTACAGGAGGAAGCACGGGGGTCTTCTTTTCCAGCCGCTGCTCTGTCAAAGAAAACCCCAGATCTAAATGGAAAGCCTTTTCCATCCGAAAAGCATGAACTACCAGATTGGTGTTCTGCTCAATACGGGCGAGCGTGGCCTCTAACGTCACCCGATCCCGTTCAACAACCACGAACCAGATATTGAGATCATTCTCACGCAGGTAGTTATGATTGACCCCCGGCTCATCGTTGATGAGCTGCGCTGCCGTTTCCACAAAGTGTGGAGGTGCAGACACGGCAGCCAGACAACTTGCGCTCACTGTATTTGGAGCCAGTACCGCGCCAATGCGCGAAATAACGCCGTTTGCGACCAGCCGTTCGTAACTGCTGATCGCGTCTAAAGCGTCCACCCCGGTTTCCCGGGCTATGAGATTGAATGGCTTAGGAACAAGCGGGAAATTATGCTGCCACTTGTCCACCAATACGAGATCAATATCACTCAGCTGTGCGCTCATATCGCAAACTCCCCAATCGCTCGGGCGGCCAGCGCCGCCCTGGGAAAGCCGGGGGCTAAAGCCCCAGCTGGTGTGCACGTGAAGTAAAGAAGATGCCGCTTGGTTTTTCCGCTGGCAGAACTTCTTTCAGGGAGAAATCCGTTGTGTCGTAGACATGAATTTCATTCTTGTCACGAACGGACATCCAGACTTCGTTGCCGCGTGGAGTGAACTCCATATGCAGCACGCCCGGTCCCGGTTTCATCGTTTTGATGATCTTGCGTTCCAGAATGTCGATCACCTGAATGGTGTCGTTGTGTGGAGGCGCAAAGTTCACCCAGATCTGACGACCATCAGGACGCGCCATGGCAAACACCGGCTGGCCATGCACTTTCACACGATCAACTTCAGTGAAATCACGCTCATCCATGAACAGAACTTCGTGGCGACCAATTGCTGGCAGTGCGTACATGCCATTAGCTTTCGCCCAACCTTCCAGATGCGGCATCTTGTAGACCGGAAGAGGTTCTTCCCCCTTGCCGTAACCATCCATAATGCGCTCAACCGTCAGCGGCTCTTTCCAAAGGTCCACATGAGCGAGGCCGTCTTCACCAAACAAACCAACGATGTAGTGGCGGCCATCGCCCGTGACCAGCGCGTCGTATGGGAAGACACCAATGTCTTCGAGTTTGGTAATCTCAGGCTTCAGGCTCTTGGAATAGTCCAAAATCCATGTTTGCTCACCATCCCAAAGGGAAAAGGCAAAGCGACGACCGGGCAGATCTACGAGTCCAATGGTCTTCGACTGATTGCCCACTTCGTCATAGATCGCAGGCACTTCGGAGACCAGCTCCAGAGTTTCCGCATCAAATACATTCACGCCGCCCGGTTTGTAGTTGGCGACTGCGATCAGCTTGCCATCATCAGAGATAGCACCACCGATGGAGTTGCCAGCCTGCATGACGCGGCCAACAAGCTTGCCAGTGAGCATATCCACTTTGGACAAGCCACCATCGCGGCCAAACACATAGGCGTAGCGCTCATCTCGCGAGTAAACGACGGAGGCGTGTGAGAGGTTGCCCAAACTCTCTACCTGAGCCAGCACAGTACGGTCTGTGCTTTCGACAATCAGGGCTGTTCCTGTGGCTCGTTCGATAATCAGACCCAGATCGCCCGTGGCGCGCAGGTCTTCAGAACTGGCTGCAGAAGCAAATAAAAGACCCGCACCTAAGGCTGCGGCAGCAAAAAACGTCTTCACTTGAATGCTCCTGTTTTAAGACCTTCCGCAATGAAGGCCGCTTCAGTTTCGGTGAGGAAGCCGCGCCATGGTGGCATTGCCGTTCCCGGCAATCCGCCAAGGATCACTTCCTGAATGACATCAGAGTCCATATGTTCCAGATTTTCTGGAAGGATTGGCCCTCCAAGACCGCCCTCAAGTGTCAGACCGTGGCAGGACCCACAGTCCTGCTGCACGAAGTCTGTCAGCTTTTCGCGATCAATGATCTTGAGGGCCTCTTCATCGGCAAGAGCCCCAAGGGGCGCTCCAGTCAGCAACGGAAGCGCCAGCACCCCAGCCTTCAGAAAAGAACGCAGCGGGTTTTGCACACTCCGCTCTGTCTTAGCCATTGATAACCTCCAGATGAGGTCTATCGCCCCATTTTGCCTCACTGCCGGAGAAGGACGGCAGCTCCAGAGAGTCTTTTAGACCCACAACATCACCAATCATGAACAGTGTCGGCGCTGGTAGTTTAGCTGCCTTAGCCTGCTCACCGATTGTGGTGAGTGTGCCGAACACTTTCTGCTCTTCTGATGTGGTGCCCTTCGAGATCGCAACAGCAGGCATGTCTGCAGGCATGCCGTGCTCAACAAGCTTGGTAGAAATCTCGGCGATGGCAGCAAGGCCCATGTAGATCACGAGGGTGGTGTTAGGGTCCGCAAGGCTGGCCCAATCCAGATCGAGGGGTACATCTTTCTGGCAATGCCCGGTTACGTATCTTAGCCCCGTTGCAAGGCCGCGATGCGTGAGTGGCAGGTTTAGGCTTGAGGCACAGCCTTGCGCAGCTGTGATGCCTGGCACGACTTCATAGTCGACGCCGGCAATGACCAATTCAGCAGCTTCTTCACTGCCGCGGCCAAAAATAAACGGATCCCCACCTTTAAGGCGCACAACACGCTTACCTTCTTTGGCGAGATCAACGAGTAACTGGTTGATTTCTTCCTGAGGAATAGGATGGCTCTTCGGCTTCTTCCCGACAGGATAAAGAGCTGTCTTAGGCGGAACCAGATCCATAATTTCCTGAGAGACCAGACGATCGTAAACAACGACTTCAGCGTCCTGAATGCGCTTCAGAGCTTTCACTGTCAGGAGATCCGGATCACCCGGTCCTGCGCCAATCAGACTGACCTTACCAATGCCTCTCATAACTCATTCCTCAAATCGAAACTGGCGAAAATAGAGGGACAATCCGCGCCCCTCTGGTGATCTGGAGTGTTGCCGAACCGATGTCTTTTAAGGTGTTAGAGACATAGAACTTGCCCCAAGGAGCAATCAGGGGTTCGTCTTTGATGGCACTTTCATAATTGAGAGTGTTGTCATCAAATGCTGCTGGCTTCTTACGAGCGCTTACAGCCACGGCGCTGACTGCGCATTTCTGCGCGATACTGGCCAAAAAACGGAGAATTGATTTAAACGACACCATAAACTCCAATAGAAACGAACCTTACCCGGCATCGTTATGTAAGCTTGCCCTCGAGCTTCTTACATTGACCATCGTCAAGTTATTGTGAGCGCCTCATGAAAGGCTATTATTCGCATATATTTCAATGGGTTGATGTGTGTAGAAATTTCACAGGAATGCAACTGCATGTGGTGATATCCCAGCTAAATTGACATAGGTCACGCGCAGGCAAAAAATACGTAGACTTCCCACAAAAAATAATCGTTCTAAAAAGGAGAAAGAGATTCCGTTTCAGGTATTTACTTCCTGACAACGGCAAGTTGGCACCCACCCAGAGCTGCACGGAGTGCGCGTTTAGGGAATAAACGTAAAGTCAGATTGGAACCAACCTTTTTACCTAACGGAACCTTAACCCCGTTGCCAAGCAACGTTTCCACCACTCCCCCATCCTCAGTAGGTTGAAATCAAAGCCAACAAGCACTTGAGTGCTGCCGACGTGAGGAACCGCTACATGAGTGAGGCGAAGCCCTTTTCCTTCCTGAGCCCTATCAAAAACCCGCCCGCTTACGTAATGGATCCTGAAAAAAAGCATCTGGAAGTCACTCTGGATGTTGAATACGACACCAACAATGTTTTCAGCTTTGAAAAGCCGCACAACGTTCCAACTTACACCCGGGTCTTCACCAGCGATCTCACCAAAGAGGCAGGAAACACTCTGACTGGCCCAACCATTGAGATCAGGCCGGGTTCAAAGCTACAGATCCACACACACAACAAGTTGCCGGAGCAGGACCAAGTCGAGCCGGATGACATCAACTTCCCTTACGGCTTCAACAACTACAACATCCATACACACGGCTTGCATGTGACGCCGGAGTCGCCCGGAGACAACGTCTGCATGACCATTCGCCCCGGCGAAGGGTATGACTACGAATACGACATTCCGGCGGACCATCCTCCGGGGGTCTACTGGTACCACCCGCACAAACACGGGTCCGTGGCCTTGCAGGTTGGCAGCGGTATGGCTGGTATGATTATCGTGCGCGGCGCGTTTGATGATCAGCTCAAGGAGATGGGTGTGAAGGAATACTGCATGGTGTTCCAGAACATTGCCGTCAACGCTGAGGGCAAGGTGGAAGACCAGAAGCAGGTCGCCAAGTTCCCCAACAGTGAATACAACATCACCGTCAACAGCCAGTACTGCCCGATCATCAAGGTAAAACCGGGAGAGCTGATCAATCTGCGCCTGTTGAACGCAACCACACGCTCTTCGATCAACTTCGAGTGCCCATTCTTCGGGCAGATATTCATCTACGGGTATGACGGCAACCCCACTGACAACTATCGCAGACAGGGGGGCATCAGCCTTGCCCCGGCAAACCGCGCATCTGTCCTGCTGAAAATCAGCGAGGCGGCCACTCCAGGCGCATTCTATTACGTGCAAAATGACTCGGTCGAATATCAGTTCATTCCGCATTACAAGTACCACAACAACCCGCCACTCTTTGCCATTGAAGTCGAGCGTGGAGAAGAAGTCGCCGCAGCGATCTACATGCCGAGCGAAACAGCTGAGCGCACCACGCCACCTCCCTTCCCGGAAAGCCTGCACGGTGGCCTGCTGGAGCCAATTGGCCCAGAAGAAGTGACGAACAAACGCACACTGACCTTTCAGGCGAATACGCTGGATAATCCTGAGAAATACTACCGAGGGGTGAACGTCACCATCGACCACGGCCAGTTTGGCGGTTGTGAGGTGGTCAATCACTGGGTTCAACTGGACGCGGCGGAAGAGTGGACTCTTGAGAATGAAAGCGAGTTTCCGCATCCCATCCATATCCACGTAAACCCCATGTATGTCTTTGAAATTCAGGGCGAAGACCCTCTGGATTACACGCTGGAGCTCCCGTTCTGGGCAGACACCGTTCAGGTCCCACCTCACGGGCATGTAAAATTCCGCATGCGGTTCAAAGACTTCGTCGGCAAGTATCCTTTGCACTGCCACCTGCTCTACCATGAGGATGGCGGCATGATGCAGCACGTGAAAGTCGTCAGAGACCTGAAAGAAAAAGACGACTGGAACAACAACCAATAACAGCCCGAGACAACATCAGGTTCACATGACTGAGGTACACGGCATCAGCCCTAACAACGAGCGGAAGCCAAAACGAATGCGCAGCTTTTCTCTGAGCCATTTTCTACTTACCAACCCATTTGGTTATGGAGTGATGCTCGTGCTTCAGCTGGTTGTGGTGGCAATGATCACACGGCCAGATACCCTTCATGTATTTGAAGTTGCTTTCATTCTCGCCATATTCTTTGCAGGCATGGTCAGCCTGCAAAACGCAGGTATGCCCAGCTACCTCTTCACGTATTTCTGGAGCGGGTTTGTTTATGGCGGGTTCGGTATGATTTTGGGCCACCAGATCGACCTGTCCATTGATCAGAACCTGGCAATGCAACAGATGAACAGCCTGACACTGGCTGCTGTTTATCTAAACTGGATGACTCTCATCATGGTGGGCGCTTGTATTGTAACCTGCTTTTTCGCGGATCACTGCAAAGGGCATCCGGCTTCCAAAAGCGCAAAAACCTTCATACACGTCTTCGCAATTTCCATGATGATGTTTGGCGTTTACGTAGGCCATGCACTCAACCTGATACTGCACCGGAACACGTTTGACCGGTTCTATCTACAAGTCCTTGCCATGAGCATCTTCTTCACCATCGGCTATTACTGCGCTCTCAAGTATCATGACTTGCTTCGCGACAGAAAGAAGGCCTGAGTGGCCCTCTTTCCTTTTGCTTACCCAACCTTCTGCGGCGCGGAATACCGCTTCTCCAGCTGTGCCTGTATCATCTCAAAGACGAAACTCACCGCCCAGTAGATAAGCGCGGCACTGATCAACATCTCAAAGTGTTTGAACTCGGAGCGCCCAAGCGTCCGTGCCAGATACATGAGCTCCATGATGCCCATGGCAGACACAAGCGAGCTGTCCTTGAGCATAGAGATGAAGTTGTTGCCCGTTGGCGGAATGATGATGCGGATTGCCTGAGGCAAAACCACCTTCCACATAACTTGCCAGGGCTGCAAGCCCAGAGCGGCGGCGGCTTCTGACTGTTGCCGTGGAACCGCCTGTATGCCCCCTCGGAAAATCTCCGTCATATAGGCGCCGTAACTGAGCGACAAAGCCAGAATACCTGATGGGATTGCATCCAGCGTGATTCCAAGTTGCGGCAAGCCCAGATAAATCAGATAAACCTGCAACAACAACGGCGTACCGCGAAAAAACGAGACGTAGAACGTTGAAGCCGCATAGGCTGGACCTGAGTTGGACAGACGGGCAAGTGCGCCAACAAATGCCAGCAAGCTGGCGCAAATGATGGACGCAAACGAGACAAAGAGCGTGTAGAACAGCCCCTTGTAAAGCAGGATCGGCAACCGTTCGATAATGAACGGAAACGACAGGTCAAACGAATAAAAGAACCCCAGAAACAGCGCCAGAAGCTGCGCCCAATAGATCGGCACTTGCACCTTCATCGGCAGTTTGGAGACGAACACTAAGTCTGCTGTGATCACGGCAGAAATCGCAAATGCGGCCAGCACGGAAGCGGTATCAGGGGCCACATCAAGGTTCAGAAGGGTCGTCAGGTATTGCCCAACGCTGCTCAGATCAAACGCCATGAGCAACGCCGCCAGTACCGCGAAGAAAACCAGACGCCGGGAGGGCGCATGGCTAAACAGGTTCACAAGCAGTGTCATAGGACCAACCGCACTAGTGCGTCGTGGTTACAAGGTCGGCCCCGAACCACTTTTGGGAAAGCTCAACCAACGTACCGTCAGCCCGCATTTCCTCAATGATTTCGCCAACCTTTTTGGAAAAATCAGGATCATCACGAGACGTCACAACCGCCAGAGGCTCAAAGAACACCGCCTCTCCCAGAATACGGATCGGATAGTTCGCCTTGATCGCTTCCAGAATGGTTGGGACCGAAGTGATGCCAGCATCTAGGCGCTTGCCATCTCCCAGACGCAGATCATCCAGTACGTTGCTATCAGCCTCATAGGTGCGGACTTCACCCGGTGTCACCGCAAACTCAAAGGCAGGCGAGTAAGCCGGGTCCAACTTCAACTCGTGCTGAAGATAATACTCAAAGGTGGACCCTGTGCTGGCGCCAATGCGCTTGCCGTTTAGCTCCGAAACTGTTTCATAAGACGCATCCTTGTGCACGTAAAAAGCGGCAGGCGTGTAATAGTAAACCGCTGGAAAATCGAGTACTTTCGCGCGAACGGGTGTTGGTGTCATGGAGCCGATGGACATCTCCCAGCGTCCGCCCCACTTGCCGGATGTAATGGCCTCCCAAGCCGGGTTCAAGAACTCTGCCTTTGCGCCCATGCGTTTGGCAACTTCCTTTGAAACATCAATATCATAGCCTTCAAACACACCATCAGCGTTCAGGAACGAAGCTGGCGGATACCCCGAGTTGGTCGCGACACGGATCACCTTACTCTCCATGACGCGGTCCATCACTTCGCCGGAAAATGCGGGTTGAGTTAAGGCCAGCAAAGACACGCTGACAACCGAGCCAATACTCGCAATTGATTTAATAATATTCATTTACCCTTCCAAATAATAATATTATCCGGGTGATCCTATGCAACAGAACCAAGGTAAACAAGAGATTCTCATTTATTCATATATGAATACATTTCAGTTTCACTGAGTGAAATCTATGGGGCTAATCTATTTATTCTTCTGATTGCCCATTTATTAGATAGTATGTGCGATGACTCATAATAGTCATCGCACATACATCTTCATCTATTGGTATTGAACCGTGCTGCCTTCTGCGACGACATCAAGACCTGCTTCATGCCTCTCCATCGCCTGCACCAGTTTCCAGATCGGTTCAAGGAACAGCCCAAACGTGGAGTGATGAATGGGCAGGACGCGTTTCGGCTTCAGGCGATCCACCATGTCCACCACATCCGCGGCATCCATGCTGATCTTCCCAAGAGCGCCCGTCACACCCACCCCGCCAACATGCGGCACAAGAACATCAATGGCACCAAGGGCTTGGACTTTGGCCATCACATCATTCACCGGGAAGGTATCGCCAGTCCAGTACATGGTCCTGCAATAATCACCGCCACAAACTCAAAGAAGTACCCATTGCCCGGTCCGAGGATCTTCAGGATCTCCGCATTCTCAGAATGCTCGGCGGGAACTGCCGTGATGGTGATCTGACCAGACTTAGTCGGAAACACCATTTGCTCGCCCCATGGCAGAGCGATGATATTGGAAAAGCCTTTCTTTACAAGCGTTTGTTTGTCATGCTCTGTCGTGATCATCGCCATGTCAGAAGCGATTTTCGCCTCTGCTGCTGCATCAAAATGGTCTGGATGGGAATGACTGATCAGTGTTGCAGTTATCGCTCTAAGATCAAACGCAGGTAAAGCCCCAAATCTTGGCTGCGGTTTGATATTGGGTCCCTTTACAAGGTCAAACATCTCATTCGGGTTCGGCCTCACAATCGCCTGCTTCCCAACGCCAAAGGCAGGATCCGTGAGGAACGTACTCCATCAAAGCTGATGAGCATTGTGGCGCCGCCAAGCCACTGTATCTGCAGTGTTTCCTCTGGCGAACCGTTCACTTTGGCATGCGCTAGTACAGGCAAACCAACGGCAGAAACCAGTGCTGTTGTTCCGCTTAAACCAAGAAATTTCCGTCTGTTCATCTTGTCACCTATCTCTATATGGAGCATAGGGCTAGCAAACTCTGAGCGGCTGGAGTATTCAGATAATACTGTCATCATTAAACGATATAGTTGCATAATGACGAACATTATCCAGTTGCAAACCTTCGTTGACGTCGCCCGCCTGAACTCCTTCACTAAGGCCGCAGAGCACCTGAGTATTCCCCGTTCAACGGTCACAGCTCGCGTGCAAGCGTTGGAGGAGCGGCTCGGCGTGCAATTGCTTCACCGCACCACACGGCGGGTTTCTTTGACGCTGGAGGGCGAGCGGTTTTTTGCAGCAGTGCGAGCCAGCCTTGGAGGCGCTTCTACAAGCTGAAAGTGACCTGCTAGAGAAAGATGAACTCTCTGGAAACATTCGCCTTTCCGTCCCAACAGATTATCCGGCAGAAACGTTAGAGCGTGCTGCGCCAGATCTGATTCAGGTTTCTCATTTTAACTTTTTGTGATTCAATGTTGCCATCCTTGTTTTTGGAGGGCACATGGGCAAGCCATATCCGATAGAATTACGTGAACGGGTTGTTGCGTTTGTTGAGGCGGGCAACACCCATCGGGCCTCAGCCTTACAGTTTCAGGTTTCGATTAAGTTCGTCAATGATATGGTCAGGTTGAAGCGGGAGAGCGGTAGCTTGCAGGCCAAACGGCAAGGCAATCCCGGTCATGGTAAGCTGAGCAAGCTGCATGAGTGGATTCGGCTGCGTCTGCAGGAAAAAAGTGATCTCACGCTTGATGAATTAGCGCGGGAGCTGAGCGCTCAGCATGGCCTCAAAGTTCACCGCTCTTCGGTGGGCCGACTGCTGCACCGCCTTGGTTTATCTCATAAAAAAAGACGCTTGTAGCAACCGAGCAGAGCCGCTTAGATGTGGAGGTTGACCGTCATATCTGGATCAACTACCGCCAACCAGTGATGCGCAAGACTATGGAAAGACTTATCTTTATCGATGAGACCGCACTCAAAACAAACATGGTCAAGCAAACTGGATGGGCTCCAAAGGGAGAGCGGCTTTATGGGGATGTGCCGTTTGGCCACTGGAATACCCAGACTTTTATTGCTGGCTTGCGTCATGACCGGCTGGACGCTCCATGGGTGATCAACGGTCCCATGAACCGGCAAATCTTTGAGCAATATATCGAAACGCAGCTTGCGCCCACCGTGAAGGCTGGCGACGTCATCATTCTTGACAACCTGTCCAGTCACAAAAGCCTCAGGGCAGAGCAATGTTTGCGAGAGCGCGGTACATGGTTTTTATTCCTCCCACCTTACAGTCCGGATCTCAATCCCATCGAGATGGCATTTTCCAAACTCAAGGCCTTGATCCGCAAGGCCGCAGCAAGAAGTTATCAAGCACTGTGGCAGGCCGCAGGCCAAGTCTGCGACCTCTTCACAAAGCAAGAGTGCAACAACTTCTTCAAAACAGCTGGATACATGACCGATTAAACGCGACAAGCTCTAGAAGCGCTGCTGAGCAGCTTTGGCAAGCTGCATCCCAAGGTCTCGTTTTACGTTGATATGAGCGACAATCCGGTGGATCTCGTGGCAAATCACTTCGATCTTGCCATCCGCGCGCGGCATCCGGGAGACGAAACCCTGATCGCGCAGCGCTACACTTATGACCCTGTTGGACTATTCTCTCGCAAACCGCAGGAGCTCATCACAGAGGACAACATTGCCTCCTTTGCTCTCCAAGACCCGGGAGGCTTTCTAGCTGAGTTCTCGGTGGGTACAACCTCCACTCATATGATAGAGACCACCAACTTCCGTTTGACCAAACAACTTGCATTATCAACGGATTGCGTTGCTGTGCTGCCGATCTCACTTTGTGAGCAAGAGGTAGGGCAAGGCCGTTTGCGTCTCTTAAAAACCACTCTGCAGATCCCTCAGGTACCGCTTTACATTGTGACCCCTGCAAGAAAGCACAGACCGAAACGCACGCGTGCTTTTATCCAACACATCGTCGAGAGCGCAAAAGCCCGTCGGTAAGACCAAATGGCTTATGGGCGTAGGCTGAGCAATTCGTTAGTATCCCCGCAGATTTTAGTGACTGATTGCATGGGACGAGAGAGTATGGCGCAAGATACCCTTTTAAAAGAACAGCTTGGTGGTGTTTTGAGAATAACGCTCAACCGCCCAGACAAACTCAATGCTCTCTCACCAGAGATGCGGCAGGACCTGCTGACCGCGCTGAATGTAGCCCGCACCAACCCTGAAGTGCGCACGGTTATCCTCACAGGCTCAGGCCGCGCCTTTTGTACCGGACAGGACCTCAATGACATTCTGCCCGACAGCACTGGAGAGAAGCCTGATCTGGGTGATGTTCTAACCCAGCATTACAGCCCGATTATTCACGCGATCCGCCAGATGGAAAAGCCAGTTTTGTGTGCTGTGAACGGTGTTGCCACAGGTGCTGGCGCAGGTCTCGCCTTTGCCTGCGACATGGTTTTTGCAGCTAAGAGCGCAAAATTCATCCACGCTTTCAGCAAGTTAGGCCTTGTACCCGGAGCTGGTGCGTCCTTCCACTTGCCGCGGATGGTGGGCGAGGTGCGGGCTAAAGGGCTGATGCTGACAGGCATGCCGCTGACAGCAGACCGCGCAGCGGATTGGGGCCTGATCTGGGAAGCCATTGAAGATGACCTACTTCAGGGCGAGGTACTAGATATTGCAACTAAACTTGCAAAAGGCCCAACATCGGCTTATGCCATGACCAAACACCTCATTCATGCATCGGCTGATAGCACGTTGGAAGACCAGCTTGTGCGGGAAGCGGAGATGCAGCGAAGGGCTGGAAATTCGGAGAACCATGCCGAAGGCCTGAACGCGTTTCTTGAAAAACGCTCACCTATTTTCAAATAGCGCCTGCGTCCCTCTTGGGTGGTTGCAGCGTGTCCCAAAACCATAATTGCGGAGAAATCTATGGGCATTATCGCAGTGGATCATGTTCAGATGACCATGCCAAAAGGTGAAGAGCCAGCAGCGCGTGCCTTCTTCATCGGGCTGTTAGGTTTCGTTGAAGTCGAAAAACCTGCGTCTTTACAAGTCCGTGGCGGAGCCTGGTTCACCGCTGGCAGCGTTAACCTGCATGTTGGCGTGGAAGAGCCATTCACTCCAAGCAAAAAAGCCCATCCTGCCTTTCTGTTTGATAATCTTCAGGAAACTGTCGATCGCCTCGCCGCTGCAGGTGCTGTATTGAAAGATGACAAGCCATTGCCGGGCTACATCAGAAAGTTCACTGAAGACCCGTTTGGTAATCGCATAGAGCTGATGCAGAAGACGGGCTAACTGCTGGCGCTGCACGCCAGAATAGAATTCAAATTTCTGCTTTAGACATTGATAAATAAACAGAAAATCTTCGAGTTTTCGAAAACCTCACGATATCCTGTGTATGTTAGAGGGTGAGTTACTCAAGCAAGCTCACCTCGGCACAGGAGTCCCCGCAGATGACCATTCTCAGTTTGCAGCACTTCAACCTTCCAATCGCCCCTGACGGGGATAAGCTCGCGCGTGAGTTTTATGTAGACTTGCTGGGCTTTGAAGAGATTGAGCGACCTGAGAGCATACGGCACCGTTCAGGTGGTTGGTTTTCCGTGGGTTCTGTCAATTTGCACCTGACCGTGCAAGACCCGTTCGTCGCCAACAAGGTGGGGCATCCGGCCTTCGTGGTGGATGATATCATCAAACTCACACAGCACCTGCGGGATGCGGGTTATGAGGTTTCAGAGGACCCGACCTTCATTGGCTTCCTGAGAAGAACCACCCATGACCCCTTCGGCAACCGCGTTGAACTGATGCAGCCCGAAGACATGGTGCAGCACAAGCTATAGCTTTTTCAGCTCCTGAAGCAGTGCGTTGGTAAGGCCAAGCAGCTTCCCCTCCGGCAGAATATCATCGTGGTTCCACGTCAGCGCGACTTGCCAGTGTGTTCCATTCAAACCTTTGAGATCATAAGTAAAATTCAGAACACCGATCTCGCTGCCAGCCTTGAATGCAATGCGTTGCCAATCCGTCTTTTCCGCAAGGCCAGGGTTGAACTGCATGGCTTTGTCATCAGCAATTTCGCCAATCACATCACAAAGTTCTTCTGCGCTTGCATACCATTCCACTCCGGTGAGGTATGGGTCTGCTACATCTTCAATCGCCGGTAGCGGACGTTCCTCGATTTTCTCCAGAATTTTCCGCCGCTTAGCAACATCCGCCTGGCCGTATTTATCAGCAAGAGCACGATCCGCCTTGAGTTGATAGAACTGGCGAGATGTCAGAAACGGCGTCCGTTCTTCGCGTGTTTCCAGTGCCTTAGTGCCAATGAGGTTAAGAACAACATCCGCAGCTGAGTTATCAGAAGCTGCCATCGTGTGCTGCGCGAGCACCTGCAGGGTCACCAGCCCTCCACTCATTTTGGCGTAAAGGTTGCTAACTGGATGAGATTCCAGATCTTTCTCGAGCCGAACCTTCTGGTTCCACTTCAGTTCGCCGCTCTTTACGCGGCGCACCAGTTCCTGCATTACAAACAGCTTATAAGCCGGACCAATCGCCAGTGGCTGATCTGCATTTTTGCTGAAAATTTCTACGCCATCTTTGCGAATGAGGAGGCTGGAGGTTCCGGCAATCTCTTGCATCAAAGACAAGCACTCATCAAGATTTTCAACCTGATATAGCGCAGGTCTTACGAATAAGCCTTTGATTTTGCGAGATCTTTCCCGATCCAACAACACGACGATCTTAAAGTGCGTTGTTTTGACGAGAAATGCGTTTTTTTGCGTTTCTTTGCTGATTTCTTGCGCTGCTCCGTAAGCGGCGAGCGCATCCTCCAAAGACCGCTTCAGCCCCTGCTCTCCCACCAGCGAAAGGAAGCCAGCCGTGAACATGGACAGGTCTTCCCCATTGCCATTCCAGAGCTGAAAGAGGAGATCCATGTCAGACGTGTTGCGCAAGGAAATCATCTCAGGCGTGATCTGTTTGGCGGGGGAGAGGTTCTCCAGCGCATCCTTTATGCTCAGGATAGGATCAAGAAACATCTCTTTCAGGGTGCGCATTTCAAATCGCCTCAGGTCAACCAGCTGGGAATCGTCCCTCTTCTCTTAAAGAGAGCGCATGAGATTGGCAAAGCCTGTCTTCTCTCTTTAGCAAAAAGCCACAGTTGGGCAACCTGAGAGGCGGATACTTAGTCGCCTCAGAACAAATCATACCTCGCTCTATAACCAAGCAGATCTGCCAGAATAAACCGGGCTCGGAAGCTGTTAGGTTTGGCCCGCATGCCCTTTCGCAGATTCCCGAGCACGCTATGAGGTTGGTATTGTGGAGATCAGTGTCGTTCTTCCGGTTCACAATTGCGGCAAATATCTGCTGCCCGCATTGCAGAGCCTAAAGTACCAGAGCTTCCCTCACTTTGAGGTGCTGATGATCAATGATCACTCCTCTGACGGATCAGAGGACGTGTGTGCAGACATTGCCACTGTCGATGACCGGTTCAAGCTGCTACATTCCCCTCATTTCGGAATGGCTGGCGCCCTGAATTTTGGCATCACACAGGCCAGTGGAGTTTATATCGCCCGTATGGATGGCGACGATCTGTGCAGACCGGAGCGGTTTGCCAAGCAGATTGAATTCCTTAAAGAAAACCCGGACATTTCGTTTCTCGGTACCTTCGCTGATCATATCAACGATCATGACAGGGTCATGGGCTCCTTTGACTTTCCAGAGGACGATTTCGAGATTAAAGCGCAATTGGATCGCGGCCAGAACACCTTCGTTCACCCGTCCATGATGATGCGACGTCGCGCACTTGTGGACCTTGGAGGTTACCGTGAGATCTTCACGATCTGTCAGGATTATGACCTCTGGTTACGGGCGCAGGACAGGTACTCCTTCGCCAACCTGCCAGAGCGACTTGTTGCCTATCGCGGGTTCCCGGATAAACGTGATCTGACCAACAGGTTCTGGAAGCATTTTTACATCACCCGCCTTGCAGAAATCAGCGTACAGCAGCGCCGCGCCGGGCACCGCGATCCGGTGGACCAGATGGCAGATGAGTTCGATCTGGAAGCCATTGATGAGCGGCTTGTGCGCGAGCGCCTCATCTCCGCACGGCAGGACTATTACTGCAACAAAAAAGCCTTTGTGGATCGCAAGTCATTGAACTCAATGGATATCGATCAGGTCAAAGCCTTCCTGCTCAACAATAAGGAAAAGTTCAACAAAAAAGCCCTGGGCCAGGCCTTTGGGCTTCTGTTTGATCAGGCCATGCGGATTGAAGACACTGAAAGCGCAGAGGTTCTTTACAAACTCCAGCGCGGAATCTCAAAGAGCAGGCACCTCAAGTCCCTGCTCTCTAAACCCAACAAACTCGTCAAATACGCCCTGCGAAAGCGACTGGAGGAGGAGGCATAGTCTCGCTACGCCGCTCTTTTGCTCTCCTCTGACTATTTCTTTTTCTTGCCGCTCTTAGGTTCCACATCATCACCGAAGAAGTCTTTCTTCTTCTTTTTGCTGAGAGCGGCTTTTGCTTTTTCAGACCGTGTTTTTGGGTACTCATCTTCCATCTTTAAGGCGGCGGCCTTGATCTTAGGAATGAGCTTCCAAGCTTCGTCAATTTTCAACTCTCGGTGCAGCGCTCCGATGTCTACGATCAGGGCCTTAAAGGCTTCTCTATTGTTATAATACTGCGTCAGCGGCGCTCTTTCTTTCGCCAGCGTCTGCTTCTCTCTTGAACTGCGAGCCGCTTTTCCTTTTTGGCTCAGCTCCTTTTCCGCAGGCTCGAATTTTTTATCCAAACCAACCATGATTTCACAGGCGTTGAAAACGACTGTTTCCATTTCCCAGATTTCTTTCTTATTGGCCTTGGCTTGTTTTTCTTCTGCGCTTAGATGTTCGTCAGAGTTTGCGCGGTGCTCTTCTTCAGCCGCTCTTTCTGCCTCAGCAGCAGCTTGCCGTCGTTGCATGACCGCCAGTTCGTCTTCGAATGTGCCCTTCTTCTTCTTCCCAAGAGCAGCTTTCACTTTCTCGCTTCTGGATTTCGGGAACTCATCTTCCATCTTCTGAACGGCTGCCTGCAGCTCTGGAATGATATCGCGGATTGGCTTGATATCCTGACGACCGATATGTTTGTTGACCAGTGCCATAAGCTTTTTCACTTCAGCGCTATTCGAAACAAAGGCATTCCGTTGAGGCGGGGTTTTAAGGTTTTCATCTTTGGCATTCAAATCAGCAAGTGACTGGCTCGCCATATCGACAATATGCTCAAACCCTTCAATTTCTTTCCGAGTCACTGCGGCTTGCTTGAGACACTCATCAAGGCTGTCGAAGTAAACCTCAATCTTTTCCAGTTCAGCTTCGCCCTTGGGATCATCATCCTCATAATAGAAACCAGAGGCAGTCAACAAGCACTCTCTCAGATTAGCGATGGTGCCTTTATAGAAATCCTTTTCACCCAGATCCTGGAATAAACCTGTATTGTCTTCATATTTGGTTATGCGAGGATTATAGGCTTTGATGCGTTCCAGAAGGTCTGACTTCGGGTTAAGTTCACCCTCAATTGCGTCAGCGCCTTTCAGCTGCTCCATCTGCTCTCTGGCTGCCTGGAAAAGGTTGTCCATAACATCCAGATCCTGATCAATGGCGCGCAAGGCGACTTCGACGACCTTCTTGTCCATATTGGCAAGCGCGATGAGGCCCACCTTGAAGGTGTTACACTGTTCTTGAGCATCCGCATAGGTATCAGCGAAATCCGCATAGTGGCCTTCGACCTCAAGATTCTCTCGGGCCCACTTATCAAGCTGTTTCAATTGGCTAAATTTACGGCGCACAACCTGCAATAACTCGTGTCTGCGGCCTGAGGCATCCGTTTGCGCACCGCCCTCACCAGCATCCGGCATGCCAAGTAATGTCCGCATTTTACCAAGCGCAACTTCAACGCCTGCCAGCATATCGTCAGCAGCCTTTTTATCGCAGTTGGACAGAACAACCTGATCCTGTGTGAGCAGCGTAAAGGCTTCGTTGTTTGCCTTGTAGAATTCTGCAAACTCATTTGGCTTTTTCTTCAACTCACTTTTTCGGGCCGCGAGCGTGGCAAACGCGCTCTTTACGTTCTTTATGCGGAATTTTACGTCCGCCCCAATACTCTGTATTTCAGCTGCTGCAGCAGCAAACGCTTCCTGCATATCAGCAATTTGGCTATTGAAAGCGTTCAACGCACCCACACTCACGGCCATGCTATTGTCAGCCATAGCCACATTGAGCGCTTCAAGTGCTTTTGAAGCGCTCGCGCGGACCTTATCGAAGGTTCCCAGCTCAACGCTCCAAGCCACAATCTCTGGCCGGCGCTTCACCAAGTCCTGCAGTTTCGCAGTAGCTTCCTTCGCTTTGATGTTAATGCCAGAAATATCATTATTTCGAATTTCCTGAGCTTTAGCAAATAGCTGCTGCATCTGCACCAATGCAAACTTGGCAGAGGAAACATATTGCTGAAGTTGCTCGCAATGCGCTTCTTTATCCTCTCTATTCTCCTGAGAACAAGCCATTCCATCTTCTTGGTATGACAGAGCACCCTGATAGACGGTCTCAAACTCCGCTCCATTGACGTCCTGACATATCGGACGCCAATTGGCATTACTTGTATTGATGGCTGTTTTCAGGCTATTCAGATCTTCCCTCAAACGGGCCAGACGCTGCTCCAGAACATCGCCGGCGCTTTCCTTCTCAGCCGAAATGATTTCCGCTGTTTCAGCGTCGTTATGTCCTTGAGCGGTCAGAGCAACTTTCTTCATGCGCATATGCATGGTTCGCCCTGTTTCGATCAGGCTATCAAGCTTTGGCAGCGCTTTTTTAACGTCTGAATCAAGCCAAAGACCCTGATAAATATCCTGAGCTCCATCAAGGGCAGATTTCGAAAGCTCAAAAGCCTCCTCAAACTCGGTCGAATGTTTCTTGGACCAACCAGTCTGGTCTTGTTTATGATCTTCCTGAATTTTCTGATGTATGTTGAAAATTGCATCACCGCGTTCGTTGAGCGCCACCTCTTCTGCAAAGACATCACCAAGAGCTTCGACATCTTCAAAGGCATGCGCCCCTTTTGAAACCAGACCGAACTCCACCTCATCAGCAGTGGCTTTCTTCGCAGTCTTGGCATTCTTCGGCGCTTCGAAACACTTGGGCATGTTGCCGATAGCAGTCTTCATCTGATCGATGGCTGTTTTGGCGTCTGCAACACGGTTTTCAGAGAGCAGCAACTTGGCTTCCTGCCCCAGTGTCTCCACCATGGTCTGGTAGCTTAAAAGATCAGAAAGCTGTTCTTCATAGGGGATCTTATTACGCTGTTTGTAATAGGTGCCAGCTTCTTTGAGCAGATCAGAGACTTGATGAACATAATTATCCAGCTTGAGCGCAGTTGAAACACCACGGTCAAGAGCGTCACTCATGCCCTTCAAGCTAAGCTTTGCATTATCGAGGCAATCATTTGCAGCATCAATGTCTTCACCAACAGCCGCAAGTTCTGCTTCATTCAGGTAATCATCGGTTTTCTGCTCAAAATTCTCGAATATCTTGAGCTGTTCCTTGTCAATGATCAGATGGGCCTTTGCCGTAAGACTTCCGAACTCAACATAAGCCTGTGCCACCGCAACCTGAACGCCTTCTGCTGTATCAAGCGATACCTCAAGTGCCTCTGGCACTTCATCTCCATAGGAAGAGTCAATATCGGCCTCAGAAGGATCAATACTGCAGACCTTGAGCATGGCATTTGCCCATGCATCAACCTGACTGGACTGTTTTTGAGTACCAGCAGTTTCATTTGAACCGGAAGGGATATCGGAACCAGCCATAACGGACCTCTTGGCGCACTAAAATACCTTAATGCGGGATATCACTTACGCCATGAGATAATGTTTCGCCAATCCCCCTCTATCGAGCGAATATTTATTAAAAAAGCTGAATTGAGTGGCCCCTTCCCTCACAAAAAAGCCCCCCGCCAAATCAAGCGAGGGTCGTGGGAGTTTTTCTGCCCGAGATGTGCCTCATGCCGGGTTGGTGGGGTGTTTGGTTTTGGCAGTTTGTTGTGGTCAGGCACCGCTGGGGGGCAGTGCCTGATGTTTTTGTTGGCGTATTCTTTTTCCGAAAATCGGAGGTGTTATCCGGTGTTTGGTTAGCTCACTTTTTCTATACGCGCGGGGAGAGCCTGGCGGGCGATGCTGCCGACGACGGGGTCGGCGAGCAGGGCCGGGCGTTTGCTGGTTGGGTCGGTGTAGCCCAGATCATTGCTGTTGGTGCCGAGGCCCCGCTCAGAATGGCCTTCCAAAATGACTTTTCCGATCTTATGGGTGCGCGCGCCCAGCTCGTGGTGACCGTAGCCGTGCTCAATACCGATGGCGCCCCGTGCAATGCCTTGGCGAACCAAAGCTTGCCCGCTGATGCGGTTGCTTGGGGAGATGACGGTGATCCAGTCTCCGGTTTTGATGGAAAGCAGGTCCGCATCCACCGTGTTTATAGCGATGGCGTTGGAGAGTTTGAGATCATCCAGATACGGATTGCCTCCGGTGCTGGAAGAGCGCAGCTGGGATTTGGTGCTGACAACGCGGAACGGCCACAGATCCGGCGGGAAGGCTTTGTCCACTTGAGTTCCGTCGGCAAAGCTTGGGGCCTGCCATGTTGGGCAGCCAACAAATTTCTCACCCGTCATGGAGTTGCGCGCGGTGCCAACAGTCTCGTTCCAGACCTGAGTACCTTTTTTGTAGGAACGTGCGAAGGTCTCTCCCTTGTAGGTTTTCGCCGCATCCTCATAGCGGCCACCTCTGTTGTAAACATACGCAACACGGCGCCATTCATCTGGCTTTAACGTGCTTTCCAAGTCCGCGCGGATACGATCCACACCGGTGATCGTCATGTCGGCGTCATCACTTTCCGGAACAGCTCCTCCGTCAAACGCCACGTTGGCACCGGCACGCATCCAGAAATCCTCAGAGCGGTGCAGCGGGTGCAGGTTGCCGTCTGCATCCGGGATGGCTTTGTCACCAAAGCCCGGCAGGTCCATGCGTTTGGCTACATCGATGAAGAAGTTGTCCATGTCCATGTGGCGTCCATCCAGTGTTTTGCCGGTCTGGCAATCCACCACCGGCCAGCGGGCCGTGGAGACCTTGGTGGGCACACCGCCCCATGCAGACGCCCAGCCCCATGCTTCGTAGAACACACGGTCCGGCACGATGTAATCGGCGAAACGAGAGGTCTCGTTGATAAATGGATCAATAGCGATGAACAGCGGCAAGCGTTTGGTGTCTTTGATCTTCTCTTTGACGTCGTTCTCCATGCCTGCAACACCGTAGACCGGGTTGGAGGACCATGTGATCACGGCTTTGGCTTTATAAGGATAGCCTTCCAGCACGGAAGTGAGCCATTGCGCACCCATGGGCTGGGTGAAAGAATGCCAAGGCGCCTGTGCCGGATACGGGTTCTTGCCATCCGCAACCAGCCGCTTGAACTCGCTGGTTTTCTCATAGGCGAAGCCACCGCGGCCTGCATCCACTCCTTTCACCTTCACCTTGCCGGGGAAGGCAAGCAGGTTATAGCGTGGGCCTTTCTGCACATCCTTGAAGCGACCACCACCTGCTGTGGTGCCCCCTTTGGCGTTGAGGTTGCCGACCAGTGCGTTGAGCATGACGATCGCGTAGGCGGTGTAAAAGCCTGCTGCATGCATGGTACCGCCATGACAGTCCGCAGCTGCCTGTTTGCCAACGCTGGTGAAATCGCGTGCCAGAGAGATGATGCGTTCTTCTGGTACACCGCAGTCGGTGGAGTATTCAGCAAGCGTTTTGCGCAGTGCCTCCCGGCGCAGCAAGCTCAGGCTGGTGGCTACGGGCACAGTAGAACCATCCAGAAGTCTCACGGTTCCCTGGTGGAACAGTGTGGCAGGGCGGCCCTTTGCAGGAGAAAGCTCTCCCGTTTGCGCATCAAGGCACATTGGTGTTTTTTGAGCATCTTCTTCCAGGTCAGCTGTTACCATTCCTTGCCGCAGGAATGAGCCGCCTTTTGGATGCTCAGGATCATCAATGACCAGATGCGTTGCATTGGACCAACTGGCCTCCCCTGCCGTCTGAGCTGCTGCGCCGGACGGTTGAGCCAGAAACTTGGCGTCATATCGTTCGTTTTCCATGATCCAGCGGATCATGCCCATCACCAGCGCCCCATCCGTGCCCGGCCTGATAGGAACCCATGTGTTGTCTTTGCCAAACGCATGGTTTTGAGAGTTGGTGAGAACAGGGTCCACCACCGCATACTTGACCCCATCGCGGCCACGGGCAGCGCCCATCAGCGTGCCCTGCAGCTTGTAGGGGTTGCCTGCATTGCCCGGGGCCGTGCCGATGAACAGCATGTATTTGGCGTGACGATAGTCCGGCTTCAGGTGTGGCTGCTTCTTCAAGTTATCCAGCATGGCCGCATAACCAGCCCGCATGGAAAGGCCGCAATAGGAGCGGTGCCCTACGAAGTTGCGGGTGCCGTAAGCCATTTTGGCAAAGCGGGCAGCCATCATCAAACGACCGTTTTTAAACACCGGGATCACCACCAGCTGGTTGGCTTTGGGACCGTACTCCGGATTTTCCGGATCAAGCGGTGTCTTCAGATCGCGGATCGCGCGCAGGCCTTCCACCTGGCCTTCCCCAAACAGGTCTCCCCCTTCAACGGTTTCCTCAATCAACTGGTCCCAGGAAATTTCCTTCCACTGGCCGCTGCCGCGTTCGCCAACGCGTTTCATTGGCTTGAGAATACGCTCCTTGCTGTTTTGTTTGGCGATGGCAGCATTGCCGCGCCCGCAAGCGGTGGAGCGTCCGGCAAGGCCTTGCTCATCATAGGCAGACAAGCCGGTGATCGCCTCTTTAATTGGCGTGTCGTATGGAATGTGCGGATTGGTGGAGAGTGGGCTGTACGGGTTTCCGGTGGCACGCAGAATATCGCCAGAGGCTTTGTCCACCCGCACACGAATGCCGCAAACGCTGGTGCAGCCCATGCACATTGTGTAGCCGACCCGTTGATCGGGGTTGAGGATCACCTCTCCGGTTGTTGGATCAACCTTATATTCCGGTGGCAGAGCCCCTCCGGAAATGCCTTTGGCTTTCGCATCCCCCAGCACGCCTTGATAGAAGTTTTTGCCCGTTTCAGCAAAGCCCCAGAAGGCAGCGCCAGCTGCGCCAAGAGCGGTTGCGCCTTGAAGAACACCACGGCGAGAAATAGTCATAACTGGCTCTCCTTAGGCTTGAGTTTGCTTGCTGGCACGCACGGCCAGCAGATTGATGAGAAGCGTCACGAAGATCAGACTGAGGATCAGCAGGCCCGCAGACCCGGCCAATGTGCGCAGAGCGTCCTGAGACAAAGCGGCTTCATGGCCATAAAATGCAGTCTCGGTTTTAGACATGAGCTGCGCCCCGTTGAATGTGGACCAGCGGAAAGCCAATGCCCCAAACACGGCCAGCGCCCCGCTTACACCGCGCAGCAACAAAGAGGCCTTTGCACTCACAGCCAGAACCACTGGAACCACGACACCTGCGATGATGAACGCACCGAACAAGCCAACAGGGGCATAGTCTGCCGCGAGTGTTGAGAGGTTGGTGTCAGTCAGCATCCAGAGGCCAAACGCGACCAGAGTGGCAGCACCTGTCACCACCAGCATGTAGCGGCCTTCCCCCTTCTCACCATTGAGGCTATCAATGGTCATGGTGGCACCGGCACCGCTCATAAGGGCGGTCAGAATGAGCACAATGGGGAAGCCGAGTGTGTTCCAAACCGGGCGTGCTGCAACCACGCTCATTTCACCAGCGGTGTACCCTAAAATACAAAGGGCCAGAGCGCCGACAATCATGGTCAGCATGCGTTCGCCGCCGCACATGGGCGCGTTGCCGCGACGGCCTGTCATGAACGCCAGCAAAAGCGTAGAGGCGATAAACAACGGTAGGAACCAGCTGCCCCACCACATGATGGAACCGGGTGCAGCACCACTGTAAAAGTGCATAAAACGTGCAGGCTGGTGCAGGTCTGCCAGCAATGGCAAACCGGAGGCCAATGCAAAACTGGTGGCGACAATCAGGGCGCCTTTGGCTTCTGCAACGCGCACAAGACGAGCATAAGCCAGCAGCAACGCAGCACCTGCCCCCGTACCCACCAGCAGGAAGTACGCGACCGCCCAGGGCCGCCAAACGGCTTCATGATCAAAAGACATCAGATCAACAGCAGGCATAACTCACACCTCCCCATGTGCAGGCGTTTCAAGACCTTGGCGCAAATCACGGGCACCACCACCAACCGCTACGGTTGAGGCAAGCCTGTCATCCAGCCCGATGTAATAGACGTTTGGTCCTGTCTTGAACTCAGGTCGCAGGCCCTTGGTTTCATGCTCCGCCATCAGCTTGCGGATTTCGCTTTCCGGATCATTCAGATCGCCAAATACGCGGGCGTTGCCAACGCAGGTTTCAACGCAGGCCGGCAGCAAGCCAACGGACGTGCGATGCACACAAAACGTGCACTTGTCTGCAACGCCGGTTTTGTGGTTGATGAAGCGCGCTTCATAAGGGCACGCCTGCACGCAGTAGCCGCAGGCCACGCATTGCTCGGCATCCACCACCACAGCGCCCTCATCGGTTTTATAGGTGGCATTGACCGGACACACCGGAATGCACGGCGGCTCGTCACAATGGTTGCACAAGCGCGGTAACACGGCCTGACTTGGACCATCCGGACCATCCAGCTCGTATATGGGAACAGCCGTACGGTGCTGGCCTGCGGGCACGTCGTTTTCAATGGTGCAGGCCACGGTGCAGGCCTGACAGCCGATGCATTTGCGCAGATCCACCAGCATGCCCCAGCGCTTGGGCTTTGCCTGTGCGCTTGCAGCTGCCGGCGCTGCCACTGCAGCTGTTGAGCCTGCCATGGCCAGTTTGAGGAACTCACGTCTTGAATTCATGTCTCCCCCCGGAGTGTCACGGTTTGGGTTGTTCCCAAGCTACCGGGAGGCCAACAACAAAAATATTGGGGAGGTTATCTGCGGGCTTAGGGGAGTTCCCCTAGATGGGGCGGGGCAACACCAGAGAACAAACCCTTAGTCATCACAGATGCGCGTCTCATTCGTCCATAGGAGAGCAGCACATAAGCATGCTGCACAAACAAATGATCGTGGTGAATAAAGGAAAACAATAATGCCCGCTATCAATCTTACCGCTGCCTGGCAGGCCGTGCCTTCAGGCGTCTGGCAACCTCAACATCAGGTCGCTGGTGTTTGGAGAGACATCGATCGCGAAACATCAATTGCCTCAATCCCGTTGGTGCGGTCCGCACCGGGAGCTGGTGACCGCCCGATTTCTGGTCGTTTTACTGTGCCAGTTCAATCCACCTATCAGGCGCGCGTCTCTCCGCTCTCGCCCAACCCTGTCCGCCTAAACTCTGTTTAACCGTTTAGAGGAGCGAAGCTGTATTTTTTAATGCAGCTTCTCTTCAAGCAAATTGCATCATGAGGCAGTCGCTCTTATACAGATCAGAAGATTTTTCAGAATGTTCTTTTCTCCAAGGATTCCTCATTTGAGCATATTGATTATTGCCGTTTCTGGCATGCTTGCCGGGGTATTGTCCGGCATTGTTGGCACGGGGTCATCCATCATTCTCCTGCCTATTCTGGTGGCTGTGTTTGGCACTAAGGCAGCCATTCCCATCATGGCGATTGCCGCACTCATCGCCAATTGCGGGCGCGTGATTGTGTGGTGGAGTGAAATCAACTGGCGCGCGGTGTTCTTTTACGCACTGCCGAGCATTCCCATGGCTGCTCTGGGCGCGAACCTGTTGATTGCCATACCGGAATCCGTTGGCAGCACCATCCTTGGCCTGTTCTTTCTGGTGCTCATTCCCGTGCGCTATCTGCTGCGCTCCAAAAACATCGGTTCCAAGCCAATCCACCTTGTGTTTGGCGGAACGCTCATCGGGTTCATCACCGGACTGGTCGCCTCTTCCGGCCCACTGAGCCTTGCCGTGTTTTCGTCTTTCGGCCTCGTCAAAAGCGCGTTGATCGCAACAGAGGCGGCGGCCTCCCTGTTCGTGTTCGGCTCCAAGGCTGCGGCCTTCAGTTATCTGAACGTCATGAGCACGGACATCCTCATTGGTGGGGCGCTGGTGGGCGGGTCGATCACCCTTGGCACCTATGCGGCTAAAACCATATTGAACAAGCTCAGCTCCAAGCAGCATGACCGGATGATTGATCTGGTTCTGGCGGGCTCCGGCATTTCCATGATTATGCCTTGAATATTGCAGGTCGCACCCTACAATCAGCACACTTACAGATTTAGTCTTTCTGCTCTTTCAGCCTCTGACTTCCATCGAGACATTGCGATGCTTCCTGCTGACTATATTGATCTTTACTGCGAGCGAACCGCGCCGGGGTTCTGGAATGAACCGCTGAATGCGCTCAGCAATCTCAGCTTTATTGTGGCTGCTCTGATCGCGCTTTATCTGGTGCGTAAACGGGGCAACCCGAGCATCGCAGAGCTGTTGCTGATCGCGCTTGCAGCGGCTATTGGCGTTGGCTCATTCCTGTTTCATACATTTGCAAACACTTGGTCAGAGCTGGCGGACGTTGTCCCAATCTGGAGTTTTGTTGCCTTCTACATCATCACGGTGATCTATCGTGCGACCGGTGAAAACCTGTTCCGCACCTTGCGTGCCAGTGCCATTGCTGTGGGCATCACCGCAGCCATTTTCTGGTTCAGCTCGGATGCTGTACTGACGGATATCGATGCTGGTCCTGATCCGTTCAACGGCTCTCTGCAATACCTGCCAGCTATGGTCGCTCTGCTCATCGCAACCCTGCTGATGCACCTGCGCAAGCACCCGGCCCGGGCCTACATCACGCTCGCCACGGCGACCTTTGCAGTCTCTTTGATGTTCCGAACCGTGGACATGGCCCTTTGCTTCTCCGTCGCTTTCGGCACCCACTTCATGTGGCACCTGCTCAACGGCCTGATGATCGGCTTCCTCCTCGCAGCGCTGGTTCTCAAGATGCCGCCACAAGGAAAGGCTCAATGATCCGGTTGCGTGATTACATTGCAAACTGGGAGAACTCACCACTCGCAGAACTTGGGCACACACCGTGGGCAATGACGACGAACGCTGCAAGCATCATTCAGGGCATGATCTCTCGCCTTGATAGCTCGTACCGCGTCACCAACAGCATCGCTATTCACGAAAGCGCCGTGGTGGAAGATGGGGCGACACTGAAAGACGCAGTGATCATCGGGCCCAACGCCTTTGTGTCCTCCCGCAGTTATTTGCGCGGAGGCGTGTTTCTGGATGAAGGCTGCGCGGTGGGCCCGTTTTGTGAGGTGAAGTCCAGCTTCATGCTCAAAGGCTCTAAACTCGCCCATCTCGGGTTTCTGGGAGATTCCATTTTAGGCGAAAACGTCAATCTGGAAGCCGGCGTTGTGGTCGCCAATCACCGCAATGAATGGACTGGGAAAGAGATTACGCTCCTTCAGGATGGCAACGAGATATCGACAGGTGTGAGAAAATTCGGCTCCCTGATCGGTGACAACAGCAAGGTCGGCGCAAACTCAGTCCTCGCTTCTGGCACCCTGCTCAAACCCGACAGTGTCATCCCCCGCTTGACCTCGGTCGATCAGCAGGCGAAGCAGCTCATATCTGCGATGCTATAAGCTTGTCTCTGGCATTAAACTTTGCGCCTGACGCAATCACATTCAGAATTCTTTCCGCACACTCCTCCGCACTCAACATCGAAGTGTCCAGTTCCAGATCATAAATCCCCGGCTTATGAACCTCTTCCTGCCAGCGAAGGACGGGTAACGGGATTTTGCCTTCCTCATTGGCCGTGAGATAAGTCCCATCACTGCCAGCTCGGCGCTGCATGATCTCTGCCAGTGGGCAAAAGACGCCGACAATCATCACGTCCAGCCCTTCCAGCTCCTTCAGATAATGCCTCCAGTTGCCGTCCAGCGCCGCATAGTTGTTGTGGTGGCCCAGATCAGCGATGACATCAAAGCCCAGTTCGGCATGAGCTGCGATGCTTCTGTAAAGCGCATGATAGGAGCGGGAGATAAAGTCTTCCAAATCAGGCCTTTCCCCTCCCGGACGCAGCCCTATCCCCGGCTTCATGTATTCCGGCGTCATGTGCTTGCCGACAACGTCCACACCGAGATTTATCCAGGGCTCATCTGCCTGCTTTTGCAGTGCTGATACAATGGAACTTTTGCCTGATCTTGGCGCTCCATTGAGCAACACAACCCGCCCTGTTTCCATTCACCAGTCCTCCCCGTTGCCATCAGCATAACAGATTTGCACGGAGAGACAGCGGATGCCGAGGGACTGCCCCCAATACACCCTCGGCGTTAGGGTTGAGATCAGCTCCCCCCCGGCGCTACTATTTTTTGATAAACAGGGTCACGCCCATAGAAATGTGGAGGCCAAACAGGTTTTCTTCCAGCGGTGTATCTTCCAGTGAGTCCAGCTTCAACGCCTCCGAAATCCGCGTTTAAGCCTCTTCCACGCCGCAACACCGGCCAGACCCCGTTGCGCGGTCGGCACTTTGGGTGAGCTGGTAAACGTCGACGAGGGTTTGCACTTCCAGTTTGGCGAGGACGTTGTGGCGGTGGATTTCTACGGTTTTGACGCTAAGGCCTAATGCATTGGCAATGCTTTTGTTTTGCAGGCCTTGTGCCAGATACCCCATCACCTCACGCTCGCGGTTGGTGAGGCGGTCTACCTTTACTTTGGCTTGCGCAGTCAGGCAGCATTGGCTGGCGCGGTTTCGGGTCTCCGTAATCAAGTCCTGCAGCTTATCGAGCAGGCTTTGCTCGTCAAACGGTTTCTCCAACACATCAACGGCTCCAAGGCTCATGGCACGTACGCCATCACGCAGGTTGGCAAAGGCGGATATGACAATAACGGGCAAGTGTTGGCCGGAAGCACGCAGCTTCTCCAGCAGCCCAAGACCACTGGTGCCGGGAATGCGCATGTCGGTGATGATAACACCAACGCAAGGACGTAGGTCAGAGTTCAGGAAGTCATCGGCACGCTCAAAATCAACGGCCTTCAACCCGACGGACTCCACCAGGCACACCAGTGCTTCCCGCATGGCATCATCGTCATCAATGATGATGATGACAGGTTCGGCCTCAGGTCCGTAAAGCGGTTTAACAGGTTGCTGTGTCATGGTTTCCCTCTGTTTGCGAGCGGCTCAGCCGCAGTCTCACGGTTGCGCATGTACCTGCTTCAGGCATCGGTTTCAGGGTCAAATCCCCTTCGTGGCTGTCAACAATGCTCAGCGCAGTCGCCAGTCCCAACCCCAGACTCCCCTTGCTGGAATAGAACGGCTCGAACACCTTCTCCTCCAGCTCTTTTGGAATGCCAGCACCTTGATCGCATACCCTAAGCTCACAGGCTTCTGCTGTATGGTCCAGCTGGACGGAGATTACTCCATCCTCAAGGCCAGCTTCCACCGTGGCATCAAGCGCGTTTTGCAGAAGAACCACCATAACCTGCCGCAGCTGCACATCATCACAACAAACGAACACAGGCTCTTGCGGTGGGTCCCATTGCAGCTGACAGGCATGCTTGGCGGCAAAGGTGCGCATGAGCATCACGGTTTCATCCACCAGATCGCGCAGGTCCACACGCCGCCGCGCTTCTGGCTGTTTATTGAGAAAGCTGCGCATGGAGTTGATGAAGTCAGAAGCCCGATTGGCTTGCTCTGAGATGCGGGTGAGTTGCTTCTGCAGTGTTTCCTCATCCGCTGTGCCACGGTCCAACCGCTGCCGCAAGCTATGGGCGAAGGTGGAGATGGCGCCAAGCGGTTGCTTGAGGTCATGCGCCAGACTGCCTGCAAGGATGTTCATGGAAGACACACGCCCCGCATGGGCCAGCTCACTCTCCAGCATCAGGTTGCGTTGCAGAGCGTTGGCCAGCTTGCCACTGGCTGTTTCCAGCTGCCGTGAGCGGCGGCGGACCAAAAACTCCACATGCCCGACATGCAGCAGAAAGGCTCCACTGAGCAAAATGATAACACCAAGCAGAAAGTAGTTCCGCTCCACCCAGTCTTTCAGGATTTGCCGCAGGTCTTTGTTGTAGGGGTAGAGCGCCAGATCGCGGTAAACCCGCTCAACCGCAGCATAAGAAACAGGTGCAATCCAGGTGGCGTGGCCGAGCCATTCATCCGTGCAGGCACCGTCCGGCATGGATAGCAGGGCCTGCGTAATGCGTGTTGCCAGCTGAGGAGAGACGCCGGGCACCTTCAAAAACGCCCAACCCGGATAAAGCTCCGTGGTTCTGGCGCAAGCAAACTCCGGGTCATACTGCTGGCCCAACACACGGATTTGCGTTTTATCCAGCTTGCCAGCCGCACTCATGCTCTCCAAAAGGCAAGCGCGGACAATGCCGATCTGCACATCCCCATTGACCACTGCCTCGACCACTGTTTGCTGCGGAAAGCCCAGAGGTTTAACGCGCAAGTCAGGCTCAGTGCCAAGGCTTTGCTGCAGGCTGTGTTTGGCTGCGAGATATCCGCCGAAAGCTTCTGTGGAGACCACGCCCGCGCTCGCACCTTTCAGCTCAGTCAACCCACCAATGCCGCTGTCTGCTCGCGTGAAAATCACCGATCCAAGATCCTGCATCTCGCTTTTGTTAACGTGAGAGAGAGCGCTGGCGATGCGGCTGACGCCCGCAATCCGTTCCAGCTGAAACGAGTGGCCCGGATTGGTGATGATGAAGTCCAGTTGGTCCGCCTGCTCAGCAATCTGTTGAAGCGTCAGAGGCAGATAGGAGAACTCCACGTCCGGCAGTTCACGTTGCAGATGCTCAATGGTCTGCGCCCATGTACGCTGAGTTTCCAAGCTGCCACGATAGGAAAGGATGCCGACGCGCACCATTTCAGATTGCGCGAACACCGGGCTTGCCGCCAGTTGGTTTGCAACCAACACAGCAAGAAAAAGGGCAACACAAACAATGCGCTGAAGAAAGCCTCGCATGCAGCAATTCCTAGGCTCAACGTATATTAGATAATTCGAAACAAACAGTGATCCCACTCGATTGCAATAGGTATTTCACCTAGGGCGACGAAGCGTGGCAGCCCAGGCCTCTTCTGCATTTACTTGGAGCGTGCCCTGTAGTTTACTCAGGGGAATGAACCATTCACCTCTACTGATTTTGAACGCTCTGTCATTGACTGCAATTTATTGGGATCAGGATACCATATGATCGGCTATATCACTTTGGGTACCAACGATTTAGACCGCGCTTGCGCGTTTTACGACGCCATTTTGGGGAAGATGGGCGCAACACGGGTCTTTGAAAACAACCGGCTTTATGCCTGGAGCTTTGGCGAGGGCAAACCGCTCATCGTCCTCAACACCCCGTATGACGGTCAGGACGCGTCCATCGGCAATGGCACCATGGTGGCTTTGCGGGTGGAAGACCGCGAAACCGTCGAGACGCTGCATACACTTGCTCTACAACTGGGCGGCAAAGATGAAGGCCCTCCCGGCCCGCGTGGTGAGGCGTTTTATGGGGCTTATTGCCGTGATCTGGATGGCAACAAGCTCAACTTCCACTGCTAACGCCCTTCAGATGTATCACATAGCACAAAGGGCTTGGCGAACCTGCGTATACGTGGCACTTGAATGATTATTCAAAGATTTCAAGTGCTCATACGGAAGGCCGCCAATGTTACGTTCTCTTCTTCTCGCTGCAACTTGCACAGTTTCGCTGCTGTCCCCTCTTGGTGCGCAGGCTGATGAATCAGAGGACGCCTTTGTGGAAGCAAACATCCTGTCGATCTTCTACCACGAGGTTGGCCACGCGGTGATTGACCAGATGCAGGTGCCAATCTTCGGGCAGGAGGAAGACGCCGCAGATGTGCTCTCCGTGCTGATGATTGACTGGCTTTATGAGGAAGAGGCCGCGCAGGAGCTCGCAGTCAACAGCGCGTTTGGCTACATCAACGATCCCGATGGGGAGGAAGAGGTGGCGTGGTGGGATCTGCATGGGCCAGATCAGCAACGCTACTACAACCACGTCTGCCTGTTTTATGGTGCAGACCCGGATAACCGTGCAGGGCTGGCCGAAGATTTGGACCTACCGGAAGACCGGGCGGAGATGTGCCCTGTAGAATACGAGCAAGCGGCCAGCAGTTGGGGCGCTGTGTTTGATGAGATGACGCCAGACTCCGGTGTCGCAATGACTTTTCATGCCGGGACTGGCGCGGACGCCGAGGTCATCAATCAAGTACTTTCTGAGGAAGTTAAAAGCCTAAAAGACGACATGTCTCTGCCCAACGAGGTCATCGTAAAGGTGGAAAGCTGTGGTGAGCCGAACGCGTTTTACGATCCTGAGGAGGTCTCCATCTCCTTCTGCACCGAGTTCATCCCGCATCTGAGATCCCTCTATCAGTCCAATCTGCAGAACTGATGTGCTTGTGTACTGGGGGTCATAACTTGAGCCCCAGTTTGCTGATCCAACTGTGGCGCATATCTCGAAGAGTCCATTTCAGCTCATCACTCGGGATGAAATACCCGCTGATGCCAGAGGAAAACAGCAGGTCATACGTGCGCTCGGTAGATTTGTGCAGCGCCTGCTCAACCTCATCAGCAGAGCCCTCCGGCTTAATGGGGATCATCATGCAGATGGTGTCGGGCTCTTGCTCAATCACCTCAACGCGTACGCCTGCATCAAACTCATAACCCGTTGTTTCGCCAAGTGTTCCTTTCGGATCTGCATTCAGTCGCTGGCGATACGCAGGATCGTTGATCATCCGTCGGTAGTCTTGCTCCGCAAAGTCGCTGTTATCGCGGTCTGTCATGCTTCCCTCTTCCCTTTCGCGATGGAAGAGCGGATGCCGAGCAGCTTGACCTTGTTATAAACCGAGGCAACCCAGACAAACATATCTCCGCTGGACCACAAATCCATCTGGTTGAGATCCAATGTTGTATCAAGTGCACCCTCTTGTTTGGCAGGTGGAATAGTCAGATAAAGCGTGTCTTTGCGCTGCTGGATGATCCGGACTTTAACGCTGGGATCAACCTTCACTCCCAGCTCTTTAAGCGCAGCAGCTGCATCGCGCTGCGCCAGTTTCGCGAATGCCGGATCCTCCCACATGCGCTGGGTCAACAACAACTCAAAGTCTCTTTCCATTGCTGCTCTTCCTGTTTGACTGCATAAGATCAGAAAGAGCCTAAAGGCAGGACCTTAAGTCTTCGTGGTAACAAGTTTTGCATCTGAGAGGATGACTTCAATTACTGCTTTTGCTTCTCTTTGTTCCTCAGCGATATTGTCTTTTCTGGCGTAGTAGAGCGTGCGAACTGCCTTCCAGAGAGCCCAGCCTATGGCGCGATCCCAGGTATTTTGGTCGATATTGACCGCGGTTTTGAAAATCTCGCGATTGACGCCGGAAAAGAACTTCCAGGTTATAACTAAGTCGCAGGCGGGATCGCCAACCGTGCATAAGCCGAAATCAATAACGGCACTGAGGCGGCCATCCCGTGTGAGGATATTCCCGTTTGAGAGGTCTCCCTGCACCCAAACTGCAGGCTTCGTCCATTTGGTTTGGAGGGCTCTCTCCCAAATCATCAGTGCGGCATCAGCATCGATCAGGTCAGTCACGCCCGAGAGGCAGAAGCGTGTCTCCTCATCAAAGACGCTGAGGTCGCCACCACGGTGGCAGTTGTGATCTCCAGCTTCCGGCGCCCCTGTGGTATCGGCAGCCCAGAGCGCATGCAGGAAGGCCGCGAGATTTCTCGCAAACTCGTTCATATCACGGACAGAATGAGCAGAGGCTGTCTCACCCTCGATCCAGCGATAGATTGACCACGGATATGGGTAATCTGCATTCGGTTTGCCAAGAGCAACAGGCTCAGGAACCGCGACAGGCAGATGTTTTACCAGTTTCGGCAGCCAGTTAAACTCCTTTTCGACCTGCGGAACATAACCCGCTGCAGACGGCAAACGCACCTTCAGCTCGTTGCCAAGGCGGAAGGTGTTGTTGTCCCAGCCGTCCTGCTCAACACGTCTGACAGACAGGTCGCTCCACTCGGGGAACTGCTCATCAAGCATCTTGCGCACCACTTCGGGCGCTATCATCAAACGGCCATCACTCATTGAAACTCGCAATCACTTATCAAAATCAGCACTAAAAAAGGCGCGGTCGGGACCGCACCTTAACCTAAGCAAAAATGAGTGAGCTTGCGAAGGGGAAGCCTCAAAACTGAGGCAATCCCTCGAGAACTGTCGCCTTAAAGCGACACTAGGCAACAAACATCAGGTAGAGACCGAACAACGCTGTGATAGCGCCGAGGGCTCGCAGGAACATGCGTCCGCTGTTCCATTCTGTCAGGGAGCCAAGGCCGAGCCCAGCAAGACCCAACGCAAACGTGGAAACGGAGAAGCCAAGAGCGTAAATCAGCAGGCTGCTTGCACTCGCCTCATTTGCGTGTGCAGCACCGTGAAAGACGGCAAACACGCCAACAACCAGCGCACCCACGACAACCGGAACTTTGAGCGCAAACGCGACCAGCAAGCCAATCAGGATGACAGAGGCGAGGATGCCTGTCTCAACATACGGCACAACAACGCCCATGTAGCGTGCCCAGAACGCCATGAACATGACCAGCGTGAACACCAGCGGCCAGACCAAACGCTTTTTAAGAAGCACCAGCGCAGCCCAGACACCGACACCAACCATTGTGAGGATATGGTCCAGCCCACCAAGGGGATGCCACAGACCGTGGAGAAAATCCGCTTTGGCTTGCGCAGTTGAAAAGGCAGCGGCGTGTGCAGGCAGAGCAATCAACATCAATACTGCCAGAAGACCCGTTAAACCGGCAGTCTCTCTCAATTTCATAAGTACAATTTCCAATATTGAGCGCGCAATGCCACGCGCAGTCTACGTCGTCAGGTGTGGAGCAAGGTGCCTCCACAAGGTGACGCCAAACTGACTTGTTTTCTGAAGACTGGCAATCAAACCGCGTTCTTTTGGGAAAAACACGCCGGATTGCCTGTAGAAAACATCATGGGAAATGTAAAGAGAGGAGGATGCAGTAAAAAAGGGAACCTGTGAGGTCCCCTTTCTGAGTTGGGTTTAGTGGGTCATCAGCACCGGGATCTTCATCTCGTGCAGCACCCGGCGTGTCGCCCCGCCAAACAGGTACTGCGCTAAGCGGCTGTGTCCGTATCCGCCCATAACCAGCATGTCGGCATTGAGGCGTTCTACCGTGCTCAACAGCGCTTCTGAGACGGAGCCGGAGACGTTGCTCATCACTTCCAGATGAATGTTCACGCCATGGCGCTCAAAGTAATTGCGGATGTCTGTCAGCTCAGAGTGCTTCGGCTCATCATGCGGCGTGATCATCACCACGGAAACAGTGTCTGCATTTTGCAGCATGGACATGGAGGCATGCGCTGCGTTGGATGCAGGACCAGAGCCATCCCAAGCCACGGCTATATTTCTGGGCGCAAACGCTTTTTCATATGCATGCGGCACAATAAGTGTCGCGACACCGGTGTCAAACACCATCGCTTCAATCATGGCAGCACGCATCGGTTCCGGCTTGGTAGGATCGTCCTGTCGTATCACGATAACATCACTCAAACGCCCCAGATGCATCAGCTCGTCAAACGTGCCGCCAAGGGTGATGTCTGTGACGCGCGTTTCACCATCTATGCCCGCACCATCGAAGTGTTTTGCAAATCCTTCCAATGACTTATTGAGTGTCGCGGCGGACTGCTCCTGCAAGCGCTGTTCATAATCTGGCGGCATTGGTCCAGCGGTGCACAGGTAGTAGGAGGTCTCGTAGTTGGGCACGACGCCAATCAGATAGGCATCTGTCAGCTTGGAGAGTTCAACGGCAACGCGGGATGCAACCTGATCACCGGACGTGTCGGTAAGGGTGACGACTGTTTTGATAGACATATCTGAACCTCCAATTGACTCAAATCATGAAGCGCAGAACGCGAAAAGCACCCACCTGTAGGTCGAGTTGCCAAGAATACCCTTCCCGCCTCATTGAGTGATAGTTGCCCCCAAACAGCCGCAAGTAAATTGGGTGCTATACTTAGCTTTCTGCGAAATATTATAACCCTGCGTATGCAGGATAACCTTAAGTCAACCTATGATAGACATAGAGACGCGGAGTAACAGGCCGTTTCTACATTTTTAGTATTTAAAGATAAACAACACAAATCTGCCTTATTGTGCAGTCGGTCCGGTGGAGTTCAACGGAATTGGCATAAATTGAAATGTATCCAGCTCATTGGATTTGCGTTTCTTTTTCTAAAGCCGAGCATCTGTGTTGAGGGCATTTTTGAATAATCAATAGTCTCAAAATGAGCTCGGATGAACCAATTGAACCAGACATTCCAATCCCCGAACTCGAAAGTCTGTTTGACGCGAGTATTCGTGTGTTTCTGCGGAATGGAATTGTAACGGCCACTATGGACGATGTGGCTGAAGCTGTTGGTGTTTCTACGAAAACACTCAATGCTGCTTTTGGGTCAAAGCGGGAGCTGGCGGTCTCTGCGCTGCGGTCGTACTACCTAAAATACAGCCAGCAAATGCAGTCGGTTATGGCAATGCATTCGGATGCATACTCGGCGCTGCAAGGGGTGCTGATGGAGTTTACCGAGCTGTGCTGCGATGACCAGAAAGCCGAAAAAGGTCTTTTCTGGCCCACACTTGTGGACCTTGGTTATGTAGACGAAAACCTCTGGACGGAGTTTCAGAACCTGCAGTTTGATTGGGAAGATCAGATCAGGGATAAGTTGACTCAGTGTCAGGATGAGCTGAAGAACCCGGAAGACATCGAAATCCTCACCACCTACTTTATTATGGTCTTTGAGGGGATGTATGAGATGGTGAAGTTCGGCACGCCGCAAGAAAAACTCTTTAAATTAATTGAGGTTACGCTGGAGGTGCTGGGGAGCAGAATGAAGACGGGCGGAAAGTAATCCCCCTCTCTCAACCAGCATACAGCAGACAGCCCAATGGAGGCGTCATTGACGCCCCCATTTCAGTGCACAGTGAGGAGTTCTTTATTTTGCAGTTGCACTGAGGGCATTGCCCAAGGCGAACACGGATGCGAACAGCAGGACAATATCTTTCAAAAGGAACTGTCCCGGAATAACGGAGATCGCCAGCACGCCAGTGTCCGGAATGAACACACCCGGCGTGGAAAAGAAGAAGCTGAAGGTCAACAGAAACGTGCCGATAGCACCAAGCGCACCGAAGACCGCGAATTTAGGCGCGAAGAAGCGGGTGGTGAGTAACGCCGCGATGGTCAGCTCTGTAAGTCCGATGAGTTTGGACACAGCTCCTTCGGACAGGAATGAGTAAAGCCATCCAAGAAAGGGAGAATTCTCGACCAGTCCGCGAATTGCTCCGGCCTCATAAGCCGTAAACTTCATGCCACCAAACCAAAGGAACACGAGAATAAGGGCGGCGAAGATTCCGTTTTTCGCAATATCGGAGAACAAAGCACCCAGGGCGGCGTTGTCATCTGATTGAGTGGCAGACGCGTGAGTAAGATCAGTCATTTCAACCTCCTGTGTTGAATTTGGTAGTGTGTTGCGGCGGGTCTTGCCAGCCTGTGCGCTTAGGTATATGTATTACGGACCGATGTGTCCATAATGAATTACGGACTGATCGGTAACATTGTTGTGAGCGGGAATTAATGTGATGGCGAGACCTCGGGAATTTGACCCCAAAACTGCGTTGGACAGAATACAGAGAGCTTTTTGGGAAAAAGGCTATCATGGCACCTCCATGCAGGACCTGGAGAGGATAACCGAGCTGAAGAAGCAGTCGCTCTACCGGGAATTTGGCAATAAAGACGCCATGTACGCGCGGGCGCTGAAGCTCTATCACGAGCGAGATATCACCCATCTGGCACAGGTCATCTGCCGGGCACCCAACGCAAAACAACGGTTTGTGGATTTGTTTGAGGCTGTGCTGGAGCCCGTGCGCAACGGCGACCGCAGCGGTTGCTTTCTGTGCAACTCCGCAATTGAGCACGCCCATGATGATCCGCAGATCCAACTCAACGCGCAGGAAGGTATCCAGAGCACGCAAGACCTGTTCAACACCGCCCTCGCCGTCTCCGAGCCCTACAAGAGTGATGATGCTTTGCGAAAGCAGAAGGCCAATCTGTTGGCTGCAGGTTACTTCGGCCTGCGGGTCATGGTGCGCGGCGGCACGCCCTTGGCAGAGCTGGAAGAGACAGTCACTGTTCTGGCCAGCACCATTTAGGCGAACCGGGCTTGCTTAGCAGGCGCAGTGATGTATGCGTCGCCTCACTTTATAGTTTCAGGACACTTTAAATGGCTGGTTATGTTCTTCACCACTACAACATTATCGACAGGTCACGCATTGAGGAACTCGGCCCCAGATCCCTTCCTATTATCGAAAATATGGTGGCGAGTTGATCGTCGCAAGCCCAATGAAAACCCTTGCGGGGTCAACATCCTACACGAATATGGTGATGTACAGATTCGAGAGTTTTGAAGCTGCTGTGACGTTCTACAATTCAGAAGAAATGATCGAGCTTAGAAAGTTCAGCAGCCAGGTCATCGAGGGATTTGCGACCGTTATCCCGGGTCATTCGGAAACAGAAAGCGTTGTGAAGTCAGGCTATTTCACGAGATGACCTCATATCGCAGATGAAGCGAGGGATAGGTGCAAGCCGCTTTATCCCGGCATCAAAAAAGGCGGGCAAAGCCTATCACTTCACCAGCCTGATTTATCGTTATGCTACAGCGCTATACGGACTGTACCTTGTACAGGAAGTCGTCGATCTGTTCGCGCAGGTCAACAACCTCTTGCCGCACGGACGATGCGGTTTTGGAGACCAGATCAGAGGACTGGTTGGTTTTCTCTGCAGCTTGTGCCACCAGCACCATGTTTTCAGAAACGTTCTGCGTGCCCGTTGCTGCCTGATGCACGTTCTCAGTGATCTCGGCAGTGGCCGCGCCCTGCTGCTCAACAGAGGCCGCAATATTGGATGCAAACTCGTTGACCTGCCGGATGCTGGAGGTGATTTCCTGAATAGCTTCAACAGCATCCTTGGAAGAACCTTGAATCTCCGCAATCTGCTGAGAGATCTCTTCAGTCGCCTTGGAGGTTTGGCTCGCCAGCTCTTTCACCTCGGTTGCCACAACGGCAAAGCCCTTGCCCATCTCACCTGCACGGGCCGCTTCAATAGTCGCGTTGAGCGCCAGCAAGTTGGTTTGCTCGGCAATGTCCTGAATGAGATTGACCACCTCGCCAATGCGCTGCGCCGTGCCGTCCAGATCCAGCACCTTGGTGTTGGTGGCCTGTACTGCATCGTTGGTTTGAGTGATCACCTTGTTGGTGCGGGCGATCTGCTGCGCGATCTCTTCAATGGAGGTTGAAAGCTCCTCAGAAGCAGAGGCCACCGTTTGCACATTCGCCGTTGCCTCTTCTGAGGCCGCAGAGGTTGCTGTGGTTTGGACGGTTGTGTTCTCGGCAATATCCGCCAGTTCTTTAGAGGTCTGCTCCAGCTCGTCAAACCGGCCATGAATGACCGTCAAAGCGTTTTCTGCAGTGCCGGAGAACGCCTCAATCAGCTTGGCCGATTGCTTCTGCCGCTCCGCCTCGCGCAAATGCTCTTTCTCGGCCTCGGACTGCAAGCTCTGGCGTTCAGAGACCGCAGTTACAAACACTTTCAAGGCGTTAGCCATCTGGCCGATTTCGTCAGAGCGGCCAGTGTACTGCACCTCATCTGAGACATTGCCGTCTGCAAGAGACTGCATGCGGTGTGTCAGGTTGACGATTGGGCGGGCAATGGAATTGCCGATGAACCATAAGATGATGCAACCAATCAGGCCGGAAACCACTGCTGCAATCAGCGCCATATCGCGGGTGTTGCGGGCACCAGCTGTCAGCTCCTCAGTGGTAACGGACATACCGGCAAACCAGTACTGATCCGTCGTACCCAGTTGAAACTTCTCAAAAATAAACAGGCGGTCTCCGACTTCTTGCACGTTCGCTTTGTCGCGGACACCGTTCATGATGCTCTCAATAACCGGGCGGACTTTCTCGCCCAGAACAGAGCGGTCACTGTGGCTGACCCAGAGTCCGTCTTCGCTGACCACGGCCAGTCGGCCAGTGTCATAGAAGTTGGCGGCGCCCATTTTTTCTTGCAGCTTGTCGAAATCAACATCAATCACCACAACACCAACAGCGTCGCCTTTTGCGTTCAGGATTGGGTCCAGAACGGAGGCGGAGAGGATTTTTTTGCCTTCAACATCAAAGGTGTAAGGCTCAGTCACGAATTGGCTTTTCTGCTGCATCGCCCGGCGCATACGCCGTTGAACATCAGCGCGTCCAATGTCTGCTGTCAGGGACTGGACACTGCCATTTTCCATATAGAAGTAAGGAACGAATTGGCCGGTATCAGAAGCATACTTCTTGCCAACGTAATCAGCATCCTTGCCTGCAACATCTGGCTGAAGGAAGACGGCGATGCCGAGAATGTCCGTTGTGCCGCGCAAAGCTGCTTCGGTCATCTGAGCGATATTGGTACGCGAAGCGTTTCCACTGTCGATCTCAGCACCGTAAGTGTTTGCAAGCGTTGTGGAAATAACCTGTGACTCTTTTAAGAGATCCTGCGCTGTGACAGCCAGCCCGGACGCAACCGAGTTGAATAATGCGCGGCTGTCTTGCTCAGCGGTTTGCATGCTGAGGTAGGTTCCGATCGAAATTACGAGCGATGAGGCAACGAGAAGAACCGCTGCTGATGCGCTGACAATGCGATGACTTAGTTTCATTTTCTGCTTCGCCATACTGTAGAAATCAGTACGGGTTCCGCCATCTCTCACTCATATGATGCTGGTTTCAACCACCTCTGGTTGATTAACCCTCTCCTTGCGTAAATACAACAGTCACTATTATTATAGTTTTGTTAATATTTAACTGAATTTATCATCACAATACATAATAAAGATAAGCTTAAATCAGTTTATACCCCTGACAGAGAACCCGTTTTATTGGAGACTACTAAAATAAAACTGGGATCACTATTAGGGTTTATCCATAAGTGCATAATACACATTTTGGAATTAATCTTTGAAAAACTCAAAACTAAGATGGTATTAGTACCTACATCTTGCGCTCAGGGCATCTCATCAACGGCAGGTTGCTGCCACAACTCCGCTGCATGTCTTGAAGTGAGGGAATAACTGCATGATCTTGTGCGATCCTGCAGAGGGGGCCAATTTTCTAAAAAAAATCGCTGAGCCCGTTTGCGTTGCTATGTAAGCTCCAAAACCAAAACGGGGTGAAACCCGCAGGCCTCACCCCAATTCTATCAAACATATCATTACGTTACGCTTATGCAGGCACCTTCTCCGGCTTTGCGTTGTTTTGTGCGTTGCTAAGCGCTGTTTTGCGTCGCTCGCGCAGCCTCAACGCTTTTTCCGCATTGCCCGCACGGACGTGGCCGTACCCGCGCACTTTCACTGGCCAGCTCAGCAGATCATGCGCCGCTTTCTCACCAGCCTCCGCCAAACGAGTGCAGACCAGATCCATGTCCGCCTCATATGAGGAGCGCATTTCATTTGCCAGAACGCGCTCCTCATTGTTGCGGAACGGATCAAGGAACGAGCCGCGCAGACCTTTGAGGCTGGAGAGGACCGAGAATAACTTCATCATCCACGGCCCGAACTCAGTCTTCACTGGCAGGCCGGTCACACGGTCTTTTTTAGCAAAGGGGCCGCCGCCAATGTGGAAGCGCACTTCCAGATCACCCTCGAAAGTTTCCGCAAGGCTTTGCTTGAACTGTGGCTGTGAGAACAGGCGCGCGACTTCAAACTCGTCCTTATGCGCCAGCAGACGGAAATATTGCGTCGCGGCGGTGCGAAGTATCTGTTCGCCTGCTCCAGCCTTTTTCAGCGCAACCAGCTTTTGACGGTAAAACCTGCCAAGGCTGCTGCCCTGATAATCCTTGAGGCGGTTCACCCTGTCCTCAATCAGCTCTTCCAGCGGCAGCGGACGATCCAGCTTCACCACTTGCGCAACCGGTGCCCGTGCTTTGGCAACCCGCTCCGGGTCCAGCACCATCAGGCGGCCCCAGTTGAAGGCCTCGAAGTTCTTGTCGCGGGCCACACCGTTCAGCTCAATGGCCTGACGGATGGAACCGAGTGTCACCGGAATGAGGCCGCACTGCCAGGCCGCGCCAAACAGCATCATGTTTGCCATCACCGCATCGCCGCACAGGTCTTTCGCCGCTTGCGTGGTGTCGAAGTAATCCAGCCGGTCGCCAACAGCCTCGCTCAGCCGCGCCTGCAGGTTGGGCGTGTTGATGTCCCAATCCGGGTTCTTGGAAAAGTCAATGGTCGGCACTTCTTCCGTGTTCACCACCACCTGAGCAGAGCCCTGGCGCAGTGTTGTCAGCGTCTCGTCACCTGCTGTAACCACCAAGTCGCAGCCGATCACCACATCCGCTTCGCCAACCGCCAATCGTGCGCTTTGCAGCCCATCGGCGGAGTTGGCGATGCGCATATGCGTCATCACCGCCCCGTACTTTTGCGCAAGGCCCGTCAGGTCCAGCGTGGAAACGCGGCTGCCATCCAAATGCGCAGCCATGGAGAGGATCGCGCCGATGGTGACAACGCCTGTGCCGCCGATGCCCGTTACCAGCAGCCCAGTCGCACCGTTGATGGCGGGCAGTTCCGGCTCTGTCAGCAACTCATCACCCACGCTTTCCACCTGACGCTCCGCAGGTGTGGTGGCCTTCTTCGGCTCTGCACCGTGAATGGTCACAAAGCTTGGACAGAAGCCTTCAACACAGGAAAAATCCTTATTGCAGCTGGACTGGTTGATCTGGCGTTTGCGACCCAATGGCGTTTCCAGTGGCTCAATGGAAAGACAGCCCGACTTCTCGCCGCAATCGCCACAGCCCTCGCAGATATCCGGGTGAATGTAGGTGCGGACCTTCGGATCCTCCCACTTACCGCGCTTGCGCAAGCGGCGGCGCTCGGTAGCGCAGGCCTGATCATAAATCAGAACCGTCACGCCCGGTATCTCACGCAGGTCTCGCTGCACCGCTTCCAGCTCGCGGCGGTGGTGCACCTCAACGCCAGCCGGAATGGATTGAGCCTGCACCCGCTCCACATCCTCGGTCACCACCACCACCTTCTTCACGCCCTCATTGAGCGCGGCGGTGATGAGCTGCGGCACGGATTGCTCGCCATCAACGGGCTGTCCGCCTGTCATGGAAACAAAGCCGTTAACCAGCAGTTTGTAGGTCATGGTTGCATCAGCGGCCACAGCCTGACGCATGGCCAGAAAGCCGGAGTGGAAGTAGGTGCCATCGCCCATGTTGGCGAACACATGTGGCTCATCCGTAAACGGCGCCTGCCCCACCCAGTGCATGCCCTCACCGCCCATTTGGGAGGGGGCCTTGGTCTTCACCGGGTCATTGAAATACGCAATGGTGTGGCAGCCAATACCCGCCAGCGCACGGCTTCCATCCGGCACTTTGGTGGAGGTGTTGTGCGGGCAACCGGAGCAGAACGAGGGACGACGCACCGGCCCCGGCTTCAGCTTGATCGGCACCGGCACTTTGGCCTTGAGCCCGTCATCCTCCAAAAACTCTGCAATGGCGGAGGCCACCTGATTGGCAGCAAGCACGCCAGAGTTCGGCAACAGGCCCTTGCCCTGCACCTTTAACGAAATACCGGCATCAAACAGGATGGTTTTCAGCTGGTCCTCAACAACAGGGCGTTTTTCCTCCACCACGAGGATCTTCTTCAGGCCCTTGGAGAAGCCCTCGATGATCTTCGGGTCCAGCGGCCACACCATGCCGATCTTCAGGATGCGAATGCGGCGCTTTTCTGTTTCAAGAGAGGTCAAACCCAACTCATTCATGGCTTGGCGTAGGTCAGAATAGGATTTGCCCGAGGCGATGATGCCCACCTCCGGTTCATGCGCATCGTGGGTGATCTGGTTGATGTTGTTGGCCTGCGCAAAGGCCAGCGCGCGTGGAATCTTCTCTTCCAGCAGTCGCTTTTCCTGCTGCACGGGCAGATCGATCTCGCGAATCCAGACGCCACCCTGCGGGTCTTTCAGGTCCGGCTTCACCACCTCAATGCGGTCCAGATCCACCTCCACGGTGGAGGCGCTTTCCACCACATCCGTCACCAGCTTCACACCCACCCAGCATCCGCTGTAACGGCTCATCTCCACGGCCAGAATGCCGTAGTCCAGAATGTCCTGCGGGTTGGCGGGGTAAAGCACCGGAATGCCAGAGGCAATCAACGCATGGTCCGATTGGCCTGCCACGGTGGAGGACTTGGCCGCGTGGTCATCCCCACACAGCGCCACAACACCGCCCTTGGGGTGGGTGCCTGCAAAGTTGGCATGACGGAAGGCATCGCCAGAACGGTCTACCCCCGGCGTTTTGCCGTACCAGAAGCCAACCACGCCATCCTTGTTGCGCATCTTCATGTTGCCCACGTGCTGTGAGCCCCAGATCGCCGTTGCCGCCAGATCCTCATTCACCCCCGGCTGGAATACAATGCTGTGCTTATCCAGATGCAACTGCGCCCGCCACAGCTCCATATCGTAACGCCCAAGCGGAGAGCCGCGGTAACCGGAGATAAAAGCACCCGTATTCAGCCCCGCCAGCTCATCACGCATGCGCTGCTGCAACGGAAGGCGCACCAGTGCCTGATTGCCTGTGAGAAAGACAACACCGCTGGTCTGGGTGTACTTGTCATCCAGTGACGGGGCGTTGTGGCTCTTGGACGGGGTCGGCACACTGCTTTTTTCTTCAGAAACCATCAGGTAACTCTCACAAATGTCTGGCGTTGCCGGGGTGCGGCAGGAAATTATCTGCGATGAAAAGACCCAAGATTTTTTGGAGATTTGATTATGAGGTGCGGCCTACTCGCAATATTACGTAGACCCATACTGCATGAAATATCAGCGGATGTACAATAAGAGCGCCTCAGGATTTAGGATAAGTGGTCTAAGTGGATTTAGCACCTAAAACTGGCAGGGTGCTCAGAGCAAATGAACGCGACGTTCTATAAAGAGTTATGATGTCAAAATAACATCATAACTCCGCTTAGGCTATATATTGACTTGCTGTCAGGTTACGATCATAAACCCACTGAACTGAGATAACATATTGATTATTTTACTATTTTATAGAAATTCTTAGCATACCAACGTTGTTCCATGTTCTGCAAAGGCCAGTTTTTCAAATTATCTTTAAGCATGAAAGCAACAGAATAATTGTAGAGTGGGATCATCGCCGCCGTATCCTGCAACATCGCCTCAACAGTGGTGTAATGAGATTGCGGATCATCAAGGGTTTTGGCTTCCTTCATAATCCCGTCAATGACCGGATCAAAGAACCCTCCAACATTTTCATCAGGCACATCAGACCATAAGTTCAGGAAGGTTGAGGGTTCGTTATAATCACCACACCATCCATGACGTGTCAGTGTATAGTTGTTTTGCGAACGTCTGTTCAGGAGCGTTTTCCATTCCAGATTTTCAAGCGTGGTTTCAACGCCCAGAATTTGCTTCCACATTTGTGCAATCACAACAGCGGTCTTCTTGTGCTCTTCCCCGGTATTGTAAAGCAGGTTTAGTTTAAGTGGATTGTCTTCGGAAAAGCCTGCATCAGCCAAAAGCTTCCGGGCTTCTTCATTACGTTTTTTCTGAGTCCACCCCTCATGCGGCAAATCAGGTGCAGTAAAACCTGCCGTAAATTTTGGGGTAAATGTATATGTTGGAACCTGCCCACCCTGCAAAACCTGATCAGTTAAAATTTCCCTGTCAACAGCATAGGAAAGCGCTTTTCGAACGCGGACGTCCTGTAGCTCTTGCTGCCCAGTCTCACTTCGGTTGAATGCATAGTAGTAGGTGCAAAACCGGGCAAACGCTATTGCTTCATCTGGAAACTGTTCTTTCAAGCGCGGGAATTGTCCTGAAGGGGCTTCAGTCCAGTCTAATTCGTTGGCAAGATACCGTGTAAGCGCAATGTTTGCATCATTAATGACAAGAGCATTGACCCTGTCCAAAATGGTATTTTCTTTGTTCCAGTACGTTTCATTACGGACCATCGTAATACGTTCACTTGGAACATGCGCCTCAAGTCTAAAAGCGCCATTTGTCACAATATTATCAGCGCGTACCCACTTATCGCCATGCTTCTCAATCGCCCAGGCCGGGACAGGAAACGTCGTAGAAAGTGTTAACATGAGAGGAAAATATGAAATGGGCGTGTCGAGGTCGACCTGAAGTGTGTAATCATCAACGGCAACAACTCCCAGCTCTTCAGGCGGTTTACTTCCAGCAATCACAGCTTGCGCGTTTTTGATCGACATAAGGCCGATATACCAGGAAACTTCCGAATTTGTCGCCGGGTCTGCAACCCGCTTCCAGGCATATTCAAAATCATGGGCTGTTACCGGTTTGCCGTCGCTCCAGCGCGCATCACGGCGTAATGTGAAAACATGGGTTTTCTTGTCAGGTGTGACCTCATGTTCAACAGCAAGAGCAGGAATAATGTTGCCTTTATTGTCTTGTTCGTAAAGACCTTCAAACAATTGGCGAGCAACATTTGCACCAATAGCATCCTGGAGCAAGCCGGGATCCAAGGATGTCGGTTCATCGAAAAGGCGAAACGTGAAGCTTTGCTGCTGTGCCAGCGTTTGCCCATTTGCTTCCAACTCAGCAACAATTGCAGAACGATCAGCGGCATAGGTTGAGCCCATTAAGGCCGTTGAGGCTACCAAACTCCAATAAAGTAATTTCAAAATATCACCTCCCAATCACTCTAGTAACATGAATATTTTTCACGTAAATATATCCACATAGCTAGATATTAACTTATCATATTATCCAATTTTTCTCTTTAAACAGAGAGATTCCCTTTAAAATACACTAACATCTCAGATTATTACTTACACAACTATTTAACAGACAGAGGTGGTTCAGTTTATTTGGACAGGTGGTCTAAGTGGATTCAGCGTCTGAAACTTACATGATGCCAAGAATAGGAGACCACCATGACCAAACATCCCTGCCAGAATCATAGTCCGGCTTTAAAGTCCGGACGCTCCATTTCTAGCTCTGATCGGAAAGGTCTCCGGCAAGCACAAAATCTATATTTTTTGAAGAAACATCTGCTGCCCGAAGACTTCGTGTCATTGTCCAGATTTTATGCAAGTTGGACTGTGTCCAGCTCATATAATCATAGGGCAACACGATGTTTGCATGCCCGTTGGACTGGTGCACTACCACAAGGCTGTGATGATTTTCCACACAGACGAGGTCATGCAAGAGGCCCAGCATCTCCACGACGATAAGCGCGGAAAACGCCTGAGGCCGTGTTGTCGCCATTGCGGCATGCTCCAGCAAAACATCAGCGCCCCGCACCGACTAGCACCATCATTAATCTTGACCGCAAATGTAATAAAGCGCCAGTTGCTGGGGCCACATTACTGACTGGGTAGTTCTCATCTTGCTACTGAGAGGACAAAACCTCCACCGCCGTAAATGTTTTCGGGGGGGCTTATTACTTGCGGAATGCGGATGGGAGCTTGGTACCCTCCTCCAACGGAGCCTGACTGGCGGCCCGTATTTTGATGGATGGACTATCAAACAACCCATGCTTATCCTGATGACTTGCACAAGCCGAAGCGGACAAGAAAATAATAAGTTTTAATGGTGCCTTGGCAGATGACATGAGAACTCATTGGTTCGGAGCGCGCCCTGATCGCCTCTAAAATTTCACAGGTAAGGTAATCATACGGTTACCTATTAAACATCTGATATTAATCATTATTTCCACTCAAACTCTTCTTCTCCTTCCATGGCGTTCTGGTCATCCCGACCACCAGTTTCACAGTAGCGGCATTTTTCTACCTTGCAGCGCCCATAAAACTTGGGGGGGGTACCAAGCTGGGTAAGTAAAACCTGACACGACAGGCAATGCGATTGATGACCAACGCAATATGAATAATACCTGCCAAAATCCTTAGGGAATACACTCCTGCCACCAGCTAGTTCTTAAAGCTTGGCTTCTCTGTCACCGCTGGACATACCATTCTCATCCAGATGCTAAGCCTCATATTCTAAACGGATATTTTTGGGAGGTATTGTTATGGTAATGACGGCTTTGCAACGCTGCAAATACTTCGGTGTCGATAATATTCAAGGGATGGCTTATCACCCCGGACCCAGTAACTACTCAAAGAGTGTCGCACCTGACACGTTGTATGCATGGTCCGATTTTTACAACAATATGTTCACACAGCTATGGTCGACCGAACCCAACGAAAACGGCGTGCAGGGTCGTGGGGATCTGCTTCGTTTCAAAGAGCAATTGGGCATAAACTTCATCCATGGTTACGACTGGTCACAACCTATCGTTCAAAAGGATGCGCATGGAAACGAAGTAAAACTCCTGGTCCATGAGCCTTTCTGGAAGGCATGCAACGGTCTTGGAATGAAGATGACGATTCCGATCAGCAATTACACATTGCAGCTGCTAGCCGGAGGAAACCGCCCAATTGCCGAAGAAAACGTACGAGCCATCTTGAAAGAAGTAGGAAGCGATCCGCATCCTGCGGCGGGGATGATCAAGGTCTTCAACGAGTATGAGCTTTCGTATGGAGGCAACCCAAAGTATGTGGTTGATGTTCTTGAGATGATAGCAGACTTCGATGCCTATACTCCTGTCGATGAGTGCCACCTGCCCATTATGGTCTGCACATCATTTGGGATGAAAGACGGCATTGAAGGCGCAGGTTATATGCGCGATGTTTACGACGAGATGATGCGCTGGGGAAACATAGGCCCAACAAACGCGGCGGCCTTCTGGCGCAATCGCATGGTTTTTGCAACCAACCCACAAAACCCAGGTAGTGATATCAAGCAATACCTTGAGAACCGCCTGCCCATATACTGGAAGAAGAACCGCATTCCTTCACCCCCTGTGATGTTCACAGAACTGGGCTCCAGCATTAAGCAAACCGGGAGCGAGGAGAACCAAGCCAAGTGGATGAGCGAGCAAATTGCAGCGTCAAAACCCGGCAGCTCTGAAGGCAACATGCTTGGTGCTTGCGTGTTCCTTAATGAAGAACGTCCTTGGGAGGAGGATGCAGAAGAAACCTTCGGTGTAATGCGCTTTGGCCCAGATACAGGTTGGGGCCGTCCATCCACCAACGGAAAGGCCGCGACGAAGTACCCTATGTGGGACAATCGCGGTTGGTGGTGGGGAAAGCCTGCTGAATACCCCGTTGAGCAGCAAGCACCCAAGCTCAATTACTCCAGCGTTGCTAAAGCCTGGAAACGGACTGCCGATGCTCCTGACGGAACAATGGAAGATGCCGACTAAGCAATACGCAGTCTTCATTCAACCGCAGAACTAATATGAATGGGCAGCGCGACAAGAATTGACAGCTCGTTTTGGCATCGTTGAGGCCATCATACCACCACCCAAAACAGCTGTTCTCAACCTTCAGGTGGAGGCGATCCTGCTGCGCGAAACCAGTACATTCTAGCCACTCAGAAGACGGAGGCGCACATTGTCGTCTCCGTCTTGAACAAAGTGAGTTTACTTATACGCCCGGTGTTCGAGAAGATTTCTGCGTAATCAAGTTCTTGGGGTTGGGCAAATGTTGAGCTAAGTTCGAACTGTACAACACCGCTCTTTCCCAATTGAAGTGCCCGCCAACGTAGATATCAGTCTTTTTCAAGATCCGGCGTTTCAGCCAGTTTGGTCTTGCTGCTGCAAGACTTCGAACCGCCCGTCATGCACATTCCCAAGCCACACATAACGGCGCAGGGGGCTAGGGCAAGAATAAGGGGGGCTGCGCCGACAGCTGTCAGCCAGTTCCAATTGAAGGCAGAGCCAGCACCGATAACAGCCATAGATCCGAGGATCATTACGCGTCGGTTGCCTATGAGATTTGGCAACAAAATCCGGGGCAGATTTCGGGTTTTATTGATGTCTGACATAACTCATTTTTCCTTTTTATTGATGATTAGTTGGAATTGCGCGATGGCTTCCCGACTGCCCATTTAGCTAGGCCCATAAGACGACCTAACTTGCACCCGGATGGGAACCTGTGCGAGCTGAAATCTCCCGCCCTCGTTGGAGCATGACACAACAGTTCCCCGAAAACCGCATGGTCATCGGGGATGTATTTCAGCGCAAGAAAACCAGCTTATTTCCAGTAGTTGTTGGCCGCAGCGACAGTTCTGAAGTGCTCAGCAATGGTTTGCGAAGCAGCGATCAGCGCCTCTGAATCATATTCATACATCAAACGCATGGCAGAGCGGACTTCGGCATCCGGCTGCATGAATTTGATCGCCATGCGGGAAAGTTTTACTGCAAGCTCATAGCCCTCTTGCGGGTTGGCTGTTTGCAGCGTTGGGAGCCAGTTCTCATCCATAATTCGCATCCTTTTGATTTGGCGATTTTGGAAGAGTCAAACAGGCAAGAGACAAGCGCAATCTCCCCAATTTCCATTGGGATTTGTAGGAGGGGATCCTCAAAGAAACAGGCAGAAGCAACGCCACTCCTGCCTGCAAACTCTAGAGATTAGTTGCCGATTTTTTGGTAAACAGCAGGCTTGCCGCCCAGCACGGATGGGATTGCAAACACAGTATACTGAGTGTCTTCAGTTTGCTCACCCATGCCCAAAGACCCCATTGGCATTCCTGGAACTGAGAGGCCTTTGATGTCCGGACGCTCCGTCAGCATGCGATTTACAGCATCCAGCGGTACATGTCCTTCAATCACATACCCATCCACGATCGCGGTATGGCACGCCTCCAAATCTTCTGGTACGCCCACCTGCTGCTTGACGCGGTAAAGGTCATCCGTCTTTTTCACGATCACGTTGAAGCCCGCTTTATCAAGAGCGTTGCCCCAAGCCGTGCAGCATCCACAATTTGGAGATTTGTAAAGCGTGACGTCTTTATCGCCTTCAGCATGAGCAGGCAGCGTTAAAGCGCTTGCACCAAGAACAGCAGTGAACACGCCAGCAAGTAGGTTACCCTTGGAGATCATGAGTCTATCCAATCCAGTTTATTATTTATTTCAGTTAGTTAGAGTTTTGAGGTCTAAGCAACTGAATGGATTGGAGGCCTGTCTATACCGCTGGTTTGAGCAGAGTACAACGGTAACAAAACCGGCACAGACATGCTGGAGCTGCGGTATAAAGGAGAGACTGCATTGGTCTGATCCAGCAGCCCAAGCGTCGCCATACAGGCAGTCATACCTGTTGCCATGGCTGTCTCTGTTTCACAGCAGCAACAAGATGATTTGTCAGAGATCATATGCTCCATGGCTGATGCATTCTGCTCAGCCAGAGCGAGCTTTTGTGCTGCACTGTTAGACGCCATCTCACCCTGCATGCTCATGGCATAAGGCGTGGTGACGAACAGCGTCAATAATATGATCAGCACACGAAACATGGCTGCAACCTAAGGGCACATTACGGCAGTTTCAAGTTAAACTGTTGTAATCTCCTGCTCAGGACAGCGTGACATTTATGCGCACCAGATTTTTCATTTCTCCCGAAAAAGCGCTTGACCTCAACTTAACTTGAGGAAGTACTTGAGTGTCATCTCATCACAAGCGGGCTGAGGCTGTTCCCCCCAATTGGCGCAATTCTGTGCTTTTGCCTCACCTGACAAAACTGGCGTACTGACATGAGTGAACCAAAAGTCGCCTACCTTGTTGCCAGCAGCTTCATGCCAGAAGGGCATGGCTCTATCGACGCATACGGCGAAAAAGCCGTTCCTCTTATTGAAGCTGCTGGTGGAGAATGCATCGTGTTTGGCGGACCCGATCAGCCTTTTGAACATCTGGAAGGCGTATGGAACACAAACGCGCAACTGACGCTTTTCCGGTTCCCAAGCATGGACGCGCTCATGACGCTCTGGAACTCCCCTGAATACCAGGCAATCAAACACCTTCGCACAGACGTAATCCCGCCAAACTTCACGATTGCTGTGGAATCCAGCATCTAAATCACATCCCCCCAAAGGCATTAGGGCGCTCTGTCCTCCCCAAGAATACGACAGAGCGCCTGCCTTCACGCAAAGCGTGCTGTACGGGCAACAGACGTGCTTTATTTCGCAGAAACGCTGGGTTTTGCAGACAGGGCCATGATCTGCCGATAGTCTTCAAAGATTATTTCTTTGAGATTTTACTGATGTCTGTTGCACGCCCCATCCTGTTTTATCAACTCAGCCTCACCAGCTTTCACTTTCCCCGTGCTATGCTGGGTGTACTGTTTCCCTACCTTGTAACTGTCTACCTTGCTGAGAGCCCGGAACGGGTGAGCTATGCAATGACGGCTTCTATGCTGCCCAACCTGTTTGTGCTGCTGTTTGCCGGGGCCGTCGCTGATCGCTTCAACAAGCGCAAGCTGCTTGTTTTGCTACACATCGCCAATGCGGTCCCCGTAATAGCGTTGACTGTGCTGCTTCATCTCGGCTTTATCGGGTTTGAAGGCCTGCTCCTCTTTGCGCTGCTCTTTGGCACCACACTGGCATTCGTTCAGCCTACGCTGGATGGCATGCTCAACCACATTTCATCCATGCACATCGGGCGCAGCGTGACGCTTTCCGTGGGGATGCTCTACCTCGTCACGCTGGCAGGCTTTGCACTTGCCAGCAGTGTGGAGTGGGTTGGTGTTGCACCGTTGCTTGCCATCTCCAGCACGCTCTTTCTGGTTGGCATTACAACAAGCCTGCGTTTGCCAGACACGCCAACACTTGCGGAAAAAGACAGACCCAGCATCCTCAGTGAAATTCGTGAGGGACTGGCTTTGGTGTTGTCTTCCAAAACTCTGAGATTGCCTGTGTTTCTGATGAGTTCAGCCGGCCTCATACTGGGCGGTCCCTATGCCGTTCTGGTACCGCTTATGTTACGGGATACCTATCACGCCACAGGTTTTGACTTCGCATTTGCCTTCGCTGTCTTCATGGTTGGCGGGGCATGCTCCAGCGGCTTGCTCCTCAAACTGGGAGCAATCAGAAATCCAGTCCCACCGCTTGTTGTGGGTTACAGTATGGGCGGCTTTGCACTGCTGTTTTGGGCGATGTCTCCACCTTACTGGGCTTTTCTTGGCAGCATCTTCTTTTGGGGCGTTGGCGGTGGCATCTGCCTCAACATGAGCCGCACCATCTTGCAGGAACAAGCGCCCTCAACCCACAAATCCCGCGTGCTCAGCGTCATGTATCTGGGTGATGAAGGCGGTGCTCCTGTTGGCAGTCTTATAACCGGCGTGTTGATCACCACCCTCAGCCTCTCCAGTGCCTCCATCATTCCCGGCGTTGTGGTGCTCTTCATCTCCCTCCTTCTGTTGCTTGCGCTAAGCGCACAGAGGAGTGAGGCAAAAGCAACACAGGATGCGGGGCAATGACGGGCAAGCTGTATGTGCCTTGACTTCCCGTGCAAACCGCATAATCTCTCGCCCGATCAAAACGCGAGGAGATAAAGCGATGAACAAGAACAGGACAACACATTCAACCTGCCCTGTTTCTGTAAGAGTTCATCGCCATGCCTTTATCTATCTCACTCAATCATCTGTCTTGCGCACGTCCTGACGGTACTGCGCTTTTTTCTGATCTCAACCTTCAGTTTTCTCAACACCGCACTGGCCTGATTGGCCGCAACGGCACTGGCAAAACAACACTGCTGAACCTCATCAGCGGTGCGCTGACACCTGCTTCCGGCTCAGTCTCCGTGCAAGGGTCCATCGGCTTGCTAAAGCAGCAGCTGCAAAGCGGGCCACAAGAAACACTCGCAGACCTGTTTGGCATCACCGAAGCTCTGCGCGTCCTGCAAAAGGCTGAGGCAGGAACTGCCAGTATGGACGAGTTGGCTCACGCAGACTGGACGCTGGAAAGTCGCATGGAAGCGGCCCTTGCCCAGATGGGGCTGGAAATCTCCACTGATCACCCACTCTCCGCCCTCTCAGGCGGGCAAATCACCCGTTGCAGGTTGGCGGCTCTTCAGTTTCATGATGCTGATTTTCTGCTGCTGGACGAGCCCACCAACAATCTGGATGCAGATGGCCGGGAGGCTCTAGGCACCTTCCTCGCCAAGTGGCGCAAAGGTGCGATCATCGTCAGCCATGACCGTGCCTTGCTGGAGCAAATGGACTGCATTGTAGAACTGACCACACTGGGTGCCTCCGTGTTTGGCGGCAACTACAGCTTCTACAAGGCGCAAAAAGCACAGGAACTGGCAGCCGCTGAGCAAGATCTGGCATCTGCTGAAAAACGCATTGGCGACCTGAACCGCAAAATCCAGAGTGTTGCCGAGCGCAAAGCTCGCAAGGATGGAGCTGGCCAACGCGCCCGCGCCAAGCGCGACCAGCCCAAGATCCTTCTCAACGCCATGCGCAACAAGGCTGAAAACAGCCTTGGAGAAAACGCCAATCTTGCATCTCGAATGCGCGAGGAGGCAGAGCAAAGTTCCAAAGCCGCCCGCGAGAAGATCGAAGTTCTGGAACAGCTGAGCATCAGCGTCGCTTCCTCTGGCATTGCGAACGGCCAACGGGTGCTGGCAGCCAACGGACTGAGTGTTGGCTATGACAAAAACCAGCCCTTGCTCCGCAATTTTTCACTCGTGATAACAGGACCAGAACGCATTGCCATTAAAGGCGCGAATGGGTCTGGCAAAACAACGCTGCTAAAGACGATAACGGGTAAGCTCCCGCCCCTATCCGGCACTTGTCAGCTTCACCCCTCTGCCCGCGTGCTGGACCAAAGTGTCAGCCTGTTGAACCCAGACCTGTCGGTGCTGGAAAACTTCCGCGTGTTGAACCCGAAGCAGGATGAAAACACCTGCCGTGCTATCCTTGCCCGTTTTCTTTTCCGCGGAGATGCCTCCACACAGCAGGTCCAAACCCTCAGCGGTGGTATGATGCTGCGCGCCGGCCTCGCTTGCGTGCTCGGCGCAGCCCAGCCCCCCAAACTGCTCATCCTGGACGAACCCACCAACCACCTCGACCTCACCGCCATTGAGGCCATCGAATCCGCCCTCACCACCTACAACGGCGCCCTCCTTCTAGTAAGCCACGATGCCACGTTTCTGGAGAGTATTGGGGTGACAAGAGAGGTGGTGTTGGGGGAGACGGTGAGGGTGTGAAACAAAAAAGCGGAGGCTCATCACCTCCGCTCTCAAAACGCTTAGAACTTGTAGCTCACTGAACTCTTGAAGTTGACGCCCTTCTCAGGCGCTGCTCCATCAGCAAAATAAGGGCGGTAGTTTTTGTTGAACATGTTCTCAATGGAAGCACGGGCCTCCAATCCCTCAAAACGCCCCTCTTTTGGAGTCCATGCCAGAAACACATCATGGACCGCATAGCCTTTGCTCGGGCTATAAAGGCTGGTGTGGTTGTCTGGCACCCGGTCCTGAGCATCAACAAAACGACCTTTCCAACCAAATGTGATGTCCGCCTCTGGCACCTTGTAACCCAGGCTAACGATCAACTTTGTTGGAGCAACTTCAGACACATACTGGCCCGTCGTTGCATTGACATCTCTAAGCGTCCCATCATGTTTGCCCTGCATTCTGGAATACGCAATGCTGCCGAAGAACCGCTCACTGTCGTAATACAACTCGGCTTCAAAGCCCTGCGTATAGTAGCCAGCAAGATTGCCATATGTTGGCGCAGGAGCGTCATAGTTTCTCGAGTTCTCACTCAACAATCGGTAGATGTTGTTGGAGACATCATTGCGGTAGATCGCCATACGACCCGTGACCGTGTCGTTCTGTATCAGCACATTCTTGAAGGTTGAAGCCACACCGATGCGTTTGGCAGAAACACGCTCATTTTGCAGTTGCGTTGCCGTCGCGCGGGAGCTGCCTACATCATAGAACTCATCAACCAGTGGGGCGCGAAGCTTATAAGCATAGTCACCAAAGAGTTTGATGTTAGGTGTCAGAGAGTAAACTGCGCTAATGCTTGGAGAGAATCCAAAGCGCTCTACAGTACCGTAATCATGGTTCATCTCCGGATTGTTATATTTAGGTGCAAGGTTGGTTTCACCTTTGGAATGAATGTAGTCATAACGCAGCCCTGGCGTCAGTTCTAATCCAGCAAAGCCGATCGTGTATTCACCCCAGGCGGACCAAATTGTCTGCGTTCCACTCGGAATATTATAAGGCTGCAAGTGCCCATCATTGTACTCAGGCCGCCCGACATAACTCTTCTTAAAAGCCATACTGTCGCGAATTTCGTGGCGCATTTGCACGCCATATTTCAGCGTATTTTCAAAGTCACCCCAATTAAAGGCAGAGGTGTTTTGAAGGTCCAGTTTGTAGATGGAATAGTCCAGTGTGCTGTCGTCACCCCCAACATAAAGGCCTGCGCTGTAGTCCGGATCAGAGACGGGTACCCGACGCGTGTCATGCTGGGCTGTCTTGGAGTAAGAAGCCTTGAACGCCAAATCAATAAGATCGCTGCCTGGGTTATATTCATAAGTCCCGCTCAATGAAGTATCCTTCATCTCACGGTCAACAGCCTGAGTTTTCAGGTATTCTTCCAAAGAGCCATACTTATTCAAAGACCACTGTGAAGCCGTTATCAAACCACGTCTGGCAGCCCATGGTTTGTAGTCATCGCTGTAAGAATGTATGCCACTTAACTCAAAGAAGTGGTCCTCACGCTCCAGGCTTGCTTTGAAGTGGCCTGTCAACATACTGCCTGCAGAAAGCGTCAGATCTTCGTCATTACCTGCAACTGAGTAGTCGTCGTTGGTTCGGTGCGTTCCGGCAACCAACACTTCAAAGCCTTGCTCCTCCAAGCGGGCATAGGTGGCAGCTGATTTGACGAGCTCATTGCCGTTGGAAGCAAAGCCGACTTTCGCAAAAGCACCATACGACTGGCCATCACGCAACATGTCCGAAGCGCTCTTAGTTGTCATCTCAACAGAGCCTCCGAATGCACCATACTTTTCGGCGGAAAAAGTACCCTTGGTGATATCAATGACCTTAAGCAGTTCTGGGTCGATAAAGACCGATCCCTGCTGGTACTTCTCAAAAGACTTTTGAGCGCCATCAATGGTGATTTCAATATCTTCAGAGTCGCCAAAAGCCATCATGTTGATGGATTGCCCCAGAACACGGCTGTTGCCGATCAACTCAATACCAGGGAGGCTGGAGAGCAAGCCAGGAATCGTCGCGGACAGAGTGCGGTCAATCAGGTCACTTGTGATTTCGGACTGCGCAATAGTGTCTTTGTTGTCTGTAGACCCGGTCACAACAATCGGGTCCAGCGCGTCGGTATCTTCGCCTTCTTTCGATTTATTGGATTGAGCTTGAGCAGATTGCACAGATAGTGAAAAAGCGCAGGCGACAAGCACTAGGGTGCTGCAAGCCTGCTCCGGTCTCGGAGAGAACTTCATTATATTACCGATGTTTATAGAAAGAGAGATTGGCTTGCGGCTGGCCTCTAACTATAAAACATGAGCAATATAATCAAGTTTTATTTTTGGAGTTTTGGATAAATATTTCTCAACACTTGCAAGTGGTAGAAATCGATTCCTGCAGTTCTGCGATGATTGATGCACTCACGAAATCTGAAACCAATCAGCTTCCCCGAAGTCAAAGGTGCGTCACCTTCAGTGCTCCGCCCCAGCGGCTGTTGAGGTAGTTGGCTACGAGGGAGCGGTGGCATTCGTGGGGGAAGTGTTCGGAGCAGAGGAGACAGGCGCCTTCGAACATATCTGCTTTGAACTTGCTCTCCACCTTGCGCTGGGAGAGCAGGCCCATGAAGCGGTCTTTGAAGATGGTCCAGTCGCCCTTCTCTTTCTTGAAGGCTTTGAACATATCCTGATCCGGTGCCAGCAATGGCTCGTGCTCATAGCCAATGCCGCCAATGGCTTCCAGAAAGAAGGCCAGATCATTGGACTTGGCAAAACCGGCCAGCTGAGAAGTGTTATTGAGGCGCACATCAATCACCTTCTTGACGCCCGCACTTTGCAAGCGGCCAAAGAAGTTCTCTGCTGTTGTTTTGGTGAAACCGATTGTTGTCAGGGTCATATCAATCACTTTATCTCTCAGCCAAGCAAGCCTGTTTTAGTTCATCCGCAATGCAGGCGCCATGTTCGTGATCAAAAGCAGAAACATGCTCTCCTTCTCCAGCGTCCCCTCAATGCCTCGCAATTGGTTCGGGTGCGTTTCAGCAGAACGGCGGAAAGATTCAACCTCCAAACAGCGCTTGTGCCTGAGACAGGATGAGGTCGCGGAACCATTTGTGGGCGGGGGAGGTACGGTTGCGGATGTGCCAGATGGCGCTGATGCCAACGTCGACGACAGGGGCTGGGCACTTGCAGGAGGCGAGGCCGGACTTTATGCCACCGCAGATCAGTTTGCGGGGCATGGTCGCAATCAGGTCTGTACCTGGCAGTGTCGCAGCAAGGGCGTTGAAGCTGGGGGCGGAATAGACCGTCTGCCGTTTGTGGCCCAACTCAGCCAATGCGCGGTCAATGAATGTCACTTCATCAGCGGTTACCAGCATGTTGGCATGCGGTGCCGCGACATACTTCTCCAGCGTGTCCGGAGCATCTCGCGTTTTAGGGTCGTAGAACACCACAAACTCATCATCAAACAGCGTTTGCCCAACAAACTCATGGGAGTCTGGTGGTGGCAGCGGGGTGAACAGCAAATCGGCATCGCCATCCACCAGAGAGGCGACCTCGTGACGATGAGACAGGCGACAACGGAGAGTTACACCAGGAGCCTCCTGCCGTAAGCGCTTGATTACTGAGGGGATCAGCAGGTTATGGTCTTCATCACGGCAGTCAATCACAAAGCGGTTGGTTGCGGTGGACGGATCAAATTTTGACGGTTCACCGATCAACGCCAGCGTTTGCAGCAGCTCTTCCACCATGGGCATCAGAGCATCCATACGCTCTGTCGGCACCACGTTGCGGCCTGCTTTGACGAACAGCGGGTCTCCCAAAAGCCCCCGCACCCGTTCTAATCCATGGCTGACGGTGGACTGGTTCACGCCCAGCATTTGGGCAGTCTGCGTCACTGATCCGCTTTCATGGATCAGCTTCAACATCATCAGGGCGCGGCCATCAAGTCCTAAATAATTCATTTTCTGCATAGTTCTTATTGAATTAATGCATTTGTATTCATTAAGCCAGCCCCTCATGTATCGGCAGAATGCACACTCTCAATTTCAAAGGAACAAAACATGCAGGATAAGAGAGTTTCTGTCGCTGTTGCCTACCACTCTGGTTTTGGTCACACCGAAACGCTGGCGAAATCTGTCGTAAACGGCATCAACTCGGTTGAAGACGCAGATGGTGTTTTGGTTGACGTGAATGGCTTGAATGACGATTTCACAGTTCTAAACAACGCCGATGCCATCGTCTTCGGCTCACCAACCTATCTGGGGTCTGTCAGCGGTCCTTTTAAGATGTTCATGGATGCGACCGGTCAGATCTGGATGCACCGCGGCTGGCAGAACAAGCTGGCAGCGGGTTTTACTGTCTCAGCCTCCCCAGCGGGTGATAAGCAGAGCACGATCATCCAGATGTCTGTTTTTGCAGCTCAGCACGGCATGATCTGGGTGGGTGCAAATGATGCACCGGGCAACAACTCCAGCACCAGCACCGCAGATTCCATCAACCGCCTTGGCGCTTATCAGGGCATGATGGCGCAGGCCAACGTGGACGAAGGGCCTGAGGTCGCGCCACCAAACGCGGACCATCGCACCGCAGAAGCTTTTGGTAAACGCATTGCAGAAGCGTCTCTGCGCTGGGGCAAGGCACCTGCCACCCAACCGCAAGAGTTGGAAGCAACAGCCTAAAAACATTCGCAAAACGTAGAAGTCGGCCCTACAGCAACATTAAGCGATGAGAGAAACTCATTACGGCAAACGACTTTTGCAAAACTGGCCCCTCTTTGCCGAGGGGCCTTTTTCGTCAGGCGGCCTGAAAATCGTGCAGGATGACATTGAAACCTTCATCAACAGTTGGCGCCTGAAAGTATTTGGTGAACTGCTCAAACTGAGCTTCACTGACCGTAAACTGATGCTCGCCTGCCTCATTGCGCACCCAAAGGCGTTCCTTGCACACCTCATCAGGCACGGAGAGGTAATGCAGCTCGTGGGCGACATTAGCAGCCTCAAACAAGCTCTTCATCCACTTGCGATCCCGCACCGTGTTGGCCTGAAAGTCCAGCGCGACAGAAACACCGTGCTGCAGCAGACCCACAATGTGCGGGCCAAGCGCTTTTTTCACGCGGGCAGAATACTTCACGTAGTCTTCCAACGTATTCAACTCATCGGGAAAGAGCGTAGCGTTCCAATGATCTTCGCTGATCAGCACCGCATGATGATCATTCACCAGATGCGTGAGAAGAGTGGATTTGCCGGAGGCAATCTTTCCGCACACCAGAAGCAGTTTTGTTTCCTGAGCAGTCATAATTACCTCCCTTGCAAATCAATCCGTCAAAATATCTATAAGGCTATCATAGCCTCATGCCCCATGGGTCATACAATGCGACATAGCACCCCGAAATCGCGCGAAACTGCAGCGAGATTAACTCAGGTCAGTCTGGCCATGCTTCGCTGAATATCGGAGAGCCATTTCTTCCGTTTGCGCTCCTTGCAAAACTTCACATAGGTTAGGTTGACCCATCGGCGGTTCTTAACGCCCATCTTCCAGAATGTACCAGTCAGCACGGCCTTTTTGATCGCGTTGCCGAAGATCAAGCGATAGGCAAAACCGGGTGTGTTCATGGTGGTGATCATGGTGACGCCCCGCAGCTCAGACAGCTTGCAGAGCATCCGCGTACCGTGCTCATTATAGTCGTAAGCAATGCCGGGAAAGATCACCTTGTCAATAAAGCCTTTCGTGAGCGCGGGCATCAGCTCCCACCAGATGGGGAAGATGAAAATGATATGCTCTGCCCTTTGCAGACGCACCTTGTAGTCCTGCACCTGAGGGTCCAGCAATTCTGCGGATTCCTGCGGCTGAGTTCTGGCTGAAACAAAGGCTTTCAGATCCTTCGATCTCATCACCGGATCAAACTCATCATTGTCCAGGTGGATCAGATCCACCTCATGATCATTACTGAGCAAACCTTTCATGACGGAACCGAGGACCGCATGGCAATAACTGCCCTCATACGGGTGGTTGAAGACGATAAGGACACGCATGTCTCACTCCTGTTTTGCTTTTTTGCAAAACTAGACTGGAGTTGTCGCAAACCGCGTTATCCTTTGTTAACGCCGCTCAAACTTTTTTCCGAATGCGACTCAGCGAAACCGGCGTCACGCCGAGATAAGACGCGATGTAGTGCTGAGGAACCGTTTCAAAGAGCTTTGGATTGGACTTCACCAGATCTTCATAGCGCTTTTGCGGACTGTTTCTGATCGTGTTGAGAAACAAACGCTGATAGGACGCCAATCGGCTGATAAGCATATCGAATGTGAGAGTGCGAAACTCAAGATTTTTATCGAGAAGTTCAAAAACACTTGTCTTTTCAATGCACTGAACTATGGTTGGCGCCACGGCCTCTATGCCAAATTCACTGGGCTCGGACTGCAGAAAGCTCTCAAATGAAGCAACCATTTCCCCTTCCATGAAGAAAAACAGAGTGGTGTCCTCGCCCTCTTCATCCACGCGGTAAAGCCTCAGACACCCCGCTTCGACAAAGAACAATTTTTGACTCACATCGCCCTGATCCAGCAAAGATGCTTTTCGGCCCATTTCAACGCGTGTCACGTTAGGGCGGAGGTAATCCATCAATTTGCGTTGCAGCTCTTGCATATTGGTTCCATTGGTCTTTTTGCTGTGTGAGAGCTGTTGTTCCGACCAGAAATCTCACTATTTCCTGGCAGTTTGCTTCCCAAGCTTCTTCTAGATGCCTTAAGGACGCCCCTCAGTAAAATAGGTAGTTACACCTATTTATCAACATCAGAAAATCCACGAATATGCCCGCCGCTGGCAAGTGAAGCACAAGGTGATGGCCCCAAATGCCAGCGGATATGGCTATCTTCCTTTGTCGAGGTACAAAAAACAATGGACGACACTTCTGGTTGTCGACCGATCACCGGTGAGGTTCTGATCAGGGAGCCTTACCAATGATAGAGCTTCTCCTTGAGCCACAGGTTTGGCTAATCTTTCTTACCCTGTTTGGACTAGAGCTGATTTTGGGCGTTGATAACGTCGTGTTCATTTCGGTTCTGTGTGAGCGCCTTCCTGCACACCAACGCGCTATTGCCCGAAACCTTGGTATCGGACTGGCCGTGCTTGCTCGTGTGGGTCTTGTGTTCTCCATCAGCTGGGTGATGTCCCTCACCTACTCGCTGTTTCAGGTCAGCACCGTTGATATCAGCGGTCGTGACCTAATCCTAATTGGCGGCGGTGCATTCCTGCTGGCCAAGAGCGTGGCGGAGTTGAAACACCTGTTGGTGGCGAGTGATACTGAACACGCACCTCACCTGGCAAACGGCATGACAGTCGTGCTGCTGCAAATCGTGGCGATGGACGCCGTGTTCTCCATGGACTCGGTGATCACCGCTGTTGGTTTGACAGATGATTTGCCCATCATGGTCGCGGCAATTCTGGCATCTGCCGTTGTCATGGTGCTGACAGCTGGTGCAATCAACCAGCTCGTCACAAAGCACCCGGGCCTGAAAGCGCTGGCCCTGCTGTTCCTTATTCTGCTCGGTGGTCTTCTCATGGCTGAGGGCTTCGAGATCCACATCAACAAGGGCTATGTCTACTTTGCGATGGCTTTTGGTTTGCTGTTGGAGATCGTTCACATTCAGCTGAGCAAGAAGATAAAGGCTGTTCAGGCACGCCGGAAATCCAACATCCGGTACCTGACCAAACCTTCAAGGCCAGGCCGAGTGGAAAACAGGCAAGCAACCCGCTTCGGCAGTTTAGCGAACCTATAGGGTTTGATCAGCATTTCTGCATAGGCAGAGCAGGTGGAGACCGATACAGAGGGGATTAGCTGCTCTAATCTCTACAAGAATCGGATCTCTATCTGTGCTGGAACTACTCGCGATTTGCTTTATCGGTCTGCTCGGCGGTGTCGCCGTTGGCCTGCAAGCGCCAATGGGCGGTATTATGGGCTAACGCGTTGGTGGAGTTGCTGCCAGCGTCATCATCCATGCAGGCGGATTGATCGCTTCCCTCGCGCTGTTATTTGCGCGCAAGGGTGAGCAGATCAGCGAGTGGCGCACCATCCCATGGTACATGCTGGCCAGCGGTGTCTTTGGCCTGATCCTCTACCTCACCATCACCCAGACTCTGCCAAAGTTGGGGGCAACCTCTGCCGTGCTGCTCATCATCGTCGGGCAATTAATGGCTGGTATGGTCATCGATCACTTCGGTCTCTTCAACCTGCCCATCCGCTCCATAGACCTCAGCCGCGCCCTCGCCGCCATGCTGCTGATCTCCGGTGCTTATTTGATGGTGCGGTAACTTTCAGGAACACCAGAAATGCAGAAAGTCATTGTTACAGGAAGTTCCGGTCGCATTGGCAGCGAGGTCGTCTCTGCTCTCAAGCCATTTTACAGCGTTGTTAGCGTAGACCGTGTCGCTGCACCAACAACAACACACATTGCTGACATTTCTGATGCAGAGACGATGCAGCACCTCTGTCAGGGTGCGTTCGCGGTGATACACTCAGCCGCTCTCCATGCACCACATGTGGATGTGTTCTCAGAGGAAGAGTTTCACGATATCAATGTTGAGAGCACTGTCGCCCTAGCACGCGCGGCACGGACTGAGGGTGCTCAACGCTTCATCTTCACCAGCACGACAGCACTTTATGGTTTTGCCAGTACACCTGCTGATACAGCAGCCTGGGTTACAGAGCAGACAACACCCCAGCGGCGCACGGTCTACCACCGCACCAAACTTGAAGCAGAAGACCGTTTGGCTCCACTGGCAAGCAGTGAGTTTAAGGTGAGAGCCCTGCGTATGTCCCGTTGTTTTCCGGAGGCTCCTGCTCTTATGGCTGCCTATCGTCTCCATCGCGGGATCGACAAACGAGACGTTGCGGCAGCGCACGTGGCTGCACTTACTGATGACGGCAACGATTTTGACCGCTTCATCATCTCCGGCCAAACGCCCTTCCTGCCCGAAGACGCAGAGGAGCTTAAAACAGATGCACCTGCCGTTATCACCCGGAGATCCCCCGCGATTGTAAAACTATTTCAATCGCAAGATTGGACACTGCCCGGGTCAATCGACCGTGTTTACGCCCCCAGTTATGCGAAGCAAGCGCTGAACTGGGAGAGCAAGCACGACAGCTTCGATTTCGCTGCCATGCATAACGCTCTCTGATAAGCAGGTTCTTATTCCAGCACCTGCTCTGACCCGTTGGAAAGGTGATAGATGCAGCCTTGTTTGCGGGGGAGTTGCAGGAGTTCCAGTGTGTTGAGCCCCATATAGAGCCCGCGCAGGATGATGGAGGTGATGCCGTGTGTGACAACAACGGCCGGCTCGGTCAGCTCCTCCAGAAAATGCTGAACGCGGCCTGAGATCGCCTCAAAGGTTTCACCCTGCGGGCTCTGAAAATGCCAGAGGCCGCTTTCGAAGTCATCTCCGACCAGACTTTTTACTTCTTGCTTGGTCAGCCCTTCCCAAGCACCGAAGTTGATTTCTTTCAGTCGATCATCCAGCTTCTGCTCAACCTGAGGCCCCAGAGCAAGCTGTGCTGTATGCACCGTGCGGGGCTGCGGGCTGACGAACGCAGTGGCTGGCAGGGCTTCAACACCTGAGAGCAGCTTGTTTTGCAGCAGAGCTTGCTCCTTGCCCTTCTCCGTAAGTGGAGAATTCTGGTGCCCCTGAAATCTGCCCGCTACGTTCCATTCTGTTTGACCATGCCGAAGCACGAAAATTTCCGGGTATCTCGTCAAAGGACCATCCAACTCAAATCATATAAATCGAAGCTACGGATATTGGCGGGAACCTGAAGGCGTGTCCAGAGCGTTTTGAGAGGGCTCAAGCCTTACGCAAGGCTAACTGTTAGGCTGAGCTTATTCAGCTCTAGCTCACTGAAACTTCGTTTGATTTTGATTAAAAGCTGATATAGCACCTGTAAGTGTGCGTCCTACCCGCATGACGAGTGATACGAACAAGCGTGTAAGCAAAAATGACAAGTGACAGTGCAGCTCATATCGGCTCAATAGAAGCAGTCGCCACCACCGTAGCAATCATCGGCGGCAAGTGGAAACCGATCCTGCTCTACCATCTCGTAACCGGTTCCAAGCGTTTTTCCGAGTTGAAGAAACTGATGCCCGGCGCCTCCGACAGGATGCTGACCCGTTCTCTTCGAGAACTGGAAGAACACTTCATCGTCCGCCGTGAGGTATTTGCTGAAGTGCCCGTGCGCGTGGAATATTCGCTGACCAAAGACGGTTTGTCGCTTATTCCGGTTCTCAACGCCCTGAGCGATTGGGGGCAGGCCCGCAATGGCGTGGATGATGAGAGCACCGAACCATCCTCCATCTTTGACGCATTGCTTCCAACATTTTCAGGGTAACCATATGAAGATTGCTTTTCTGGACCGCGGGACCATTGGACCAAGCGTCCACACCTCCAAACCAACCTTTCCGCATGACTGGGTGGAATATGACAACACCTCTCCTGAGGAAGTGCTGGAGAAGCTGCACGGGGTTCAGATCTGCATCACCAACAAGGTGCCTCTTTCCGCCGACGTGTTGAAGCAACTGCCAGACCTGAAGCTGATCTGCATTGCAGCAACAGGCTACGACAAGGTGGACATCGCAACCTGTGACGAGCTGGGCATCGTGGTGTCCAACGTGCGCGGTTACGCGGTCAACACCGTTCCGGAACATGCCTTCGCTCTCATTTTCGCTTTGCGGCGCTCGCTGTCGGGATACCGCGAAGACGTGATCAACGGCGAATGGCAGAAGTCCGGGAAGTTCTGCTTCTTCAATCACCCGATCAAGGATCTCGCAGGCTCCCGCTTAGGCATAATCGGCTCGGGGACATTGGGCAAGGGCACCGCACGCATTGGCGAAGCTCTTGGCATGGACGTTGTGTTTGCCGAGCGTAAGGGTGCAACGGAGGTTCGCTCTGGTTACACCGCCTGGCAAGAGGTGATCACCAGCAGTGATGTCATCTCCCTGCACACGCCGCTAACTCCAGAAACACGCGGTATCATCTCCACGCCTGAGTTCGAGGCGATGCCTCAAAAGCCAATCCTCATCAACACATCTCGTGGCGGACTGGTGGATGAAGCTGCACTGGTTCAGGCGCTCGACAAGCAGAAAATCGCAGCAGCGGGATTTGACGTGCTCACCACAGAACCACCGCAGGAGGATAATCCCCTGCTCAGCATTCTGGAGCGGCCAAACGTGATCGTAACCCCACATGTAGCCTGGGCTTCAGAAGAAGCCATGCAGACCCTATGGGATCAGCTGATCTCTCACATGGAAAGCTTCCAGAAGGGCACGCCAACCAACGCTGTTGGTCGTACAGGCAGTTAAAGCCCTTTAGCTGGCAGCAATAACAATGCCGACACCACCAAGGGCAACAAGCACGCACCCTGCCAGCTCAATCGGCGTAATCTTCTCACGGAAGAACATCCAGGATGCGGCCAGCGTAAACACCAGCTCAATCTGAGCCAGCGCGCGCACATACGCCACTTGCTGCAATGTCATTGCCGTAAACCAGCCGATGGACCCGGCAATGCCCGCAAGCCCAACCAGACCTGACAAGCGCCAGTTTCGTATCGCTGCGCGTAACTCTGCAGGACACGTCACAGTCATCCAACTGCCCATGACAACGGTCTGAAAGGCCGTCACACACACTAGCGTAAATGCCGCCTGCAGCAAGAAGGAGTCGGCTTCAACGGAGAGTGAAGCTGTGCGGTAGAACGCAGCCGATGCCCCAAAGAATGCAGCTGACGCCAAGCCAATCAACGCTGGCTTACCAACCAGCGTAGACAGCACCATAGAACCCGATGGACGTTGCTTGCCAAAGCTGATGAACAACACGCCGATGATCCCCAACGCAATCGCGCCCATGCCGAGCGGTGTCAATTGCTCTCCCAGCAAGATGAAGCCGAACAACGCTGCCTGAACCGGTTCTGTTTTGGAATACGCCGTGCCGACTGCAAAATTGCGATAGGAGAACAGGTGCACAAGCAAAAAGGTGGCAATAATCTGCGCTAAGCCACCAAACGCGGCGGCCCAGTAGAAGGTCGTTCCCACATCAGGAACCGACTCTCCGGTTATCTTGAGGATCACCGCAAGATAAAACACCGCGATGGGGAAACCAAAGCCAAAGCGGATAAACGTGGCTCCGGTGATTCCGATTTTACCTTTTAGATGCTTTTGCAGCGCCGAACGCAAGTTCTGGCTAAACGCCGCTGCAATGGTGATCGGAATCCAAAGTTCCATTTTGATATATCCTCAACCCAACACATCCAGCATAAGGGACAGGGGCCTATAGACTCCATAGGTTTCTTGAGGCTGAACAGTCCGCAAACTCACTTACTATTGAGAAATATAGAACAATTATTCGGGTCATATTTTAGTGTGAGATATCATTTTTATCAAATAAAGATAGTTTTTTCTTTCTAAATGTGTTCCTTTGAGCTGCAGGGGGACGTCGATATGAAATTGTTTGTTTTAACCTTCTCGAATTTTATAGCATCCATTGCCATGGGGATCGCACTTACGGTCGTCCCCTGGGAGCTCTCGAAGTCACTTGGCGGTGAGAAAGTTCTCGCCTTTACAGCAACCTATGCCACTGCTTTACTGATCTTTCTAGCACCGGTCTCCGGCAGAGTGGTGGACAGATTTTCACGACGATCAACCCTGATGGTTTGCATCGTGATGATGGCGATTGTCTTACAGATTGCATCCGTCGCCTATGGCAATTCATTTCTTAAAGTCGCCAGTTTGAGCGTGTTCTACTTCGCCTCACAGGTCTTCTTTTTGTTCTTCTACAACGCCCTGACAGCGTTCATTCAGGAAGTGTTTGCGGAAAGTGAGCGCGGAAAAGTCAACGGCTGGATGCAGGTGGAAATGCAGGTTTCTACCTTTGTGGTGGGTCTGTTGATGATCTACGCCGTGAACAGCAACGACTTCCAGTTCCTATTGCAGCTGAACAGCGGCCTGATGTTGCTTTCCGCATTTCTGCTGTGCTTCATTCCTTATACACAGCAAGCAAGACCGGCCCGTGCACGCGTTTCGCGCATGGTCTTCCGCAGTATTCTCAAACGGAAGGATTTGGTACTGCTTGGGATTTGCGCCAACATTACATACGTTGCTATTATGATGCTCAACGTAGTGCACCCTATCTATCTGAGCAGCGTACTCAAACTGGATATTTCCGACCTTGCTAAACTCTCTATCTCATTTGGCTTAGGTGCAGCACTCTCTGGCTTTCTCGTTAGCCGGATCGTTACCACTCAATCTGCTCTGATGACCATGAGAATTTGCCTAGTTATCTATACCCTAACGCTACTCACAATCAGCCTGTTTCCAACCCTACCGACCATTGTAATTGGCATGGGAATACTTGGTGCTATGGGATCTGCCGAACGCGTCGCTTTCAATACATATGTTATGAGTATGGTTGAAAAGGACATTTTTGGCAGCTACCTGTCCGTAATAAGCTCCCTGACCTACATCCAACGAACCCTCTTCGGCTTCCTGCTCTCCCTGCTCATCGTTGGGTTTCCCGCAGCAAACTACTACTGGTTCGTCTTCGCCATAAGTGCCTGTGGACTTCTAGGGCATGTCATTTTGCTGTTCATTACAAACAACCAAATACTAGAGGTGCGCGAGGAACACGCATGAATATGAGCAGTTTCTCAAGCAAGCCCAAGGTAACGAGCACTTAAGATACACTTAAGCTTCACGGTCATTGTAATCACCGTCGGCAAACATCCTTACCGATATTCGCGGGTCGACCTTCATTTCTTATCGACCTCAATTAAGATTAGAACGGAGACCTTCGTGATTACAACAACAAGACGCCAATTCATGGCCGGGATCGCTGCAACAAGTGGCCTGCTGGCAACTCGAAGCTGGGCGTTTAACAACAACAGTCACCACTCGCTCAAACCCATTCCTGTAATTGACACACTGAACTCTGCGGAGACACCTGTCCGGCTTGACCTGCAAATGGCACAGCACAACTTTGGTAATGGCACGCTTTCTGACACGTTTGGCATCAACGGCACATACCTAGGGCCTATCGTCCGCGTCAGAAAAGGGCAGGAAACTGCATTTGAGCTGACCAACAAAATTAATGAGCCAGCCGCAATCCATTGGCATGGTCTGCATATTCCCGGAAGTTTAGACGGCGGCCCTCATCAGGCCCTGGAGGTGGGAGCGACCTGGAAACCTGTTTTGCCAATTGCCAATCCTGCATCGTTGAACTTTTACCATGCCCACACACATGGCAGCACGGGCTATCAGGTTTATCAAGGCTTAGCAGGCGTCCTCATTGTGGAGGATGATAACAGCCTTGCAGCGGACCTGCCCAAAACGATGGGTGTCGATGATTTTGTGCTCGTATTGCAGGACAAAAAGCTGGATTCAACGGGCAGTGTTGTTTTCTCACCATCCAACGTCAACGATACACTTGCGGTGAATGGCACCCTTGCTCCAACGCTTCAGAAAGTTGCACCCGGCCTCGTGCGCTTGCGCGTTCTCAACGCCTCCAACGGCGCATTTATTAAACTGTCCCTCTCAGAAAATCAGCCTATGCATGTCATTGCATCAGACGGTGGTTTTCTGACTAAACCAGTAAGCACCGACTTCATCATCCTGTCTCCGGGCGAACGCTATGAGATATTGGTGGATGCGAGTCATCCTGTCTCGTTGATGACCGTTCGTTTTGACGATGAGGAAATCATCGCAAAGCCAGGCATTGTCGATACAACGTCAAAAACAACACCTGTAATGGCTGTCGCACTCGTTCCGGATAAAAACAAACGTGGTTTTACAGGTTCGCTCCCAACCAATCTCTCCGTATTGCCAGCTGCAGAACCGAAAGCAGCTCAACGTATTCGCAGCTTTGACCTAAGCGAAAACGTGCCTCAGCGTTTTTCGTCCATCGCTCCAACCCTTGGCAATCGGTGTTATGGCAAAAACCAAATCGCAATGGGGATCAATGGCCGACCGATGGACATGAATTTCATCAATGAAGCTGTACCCACAGGTGAATACGAAATCTGGAGAGTAACCTCACAAGATGGAGCCCATCCATTCCACATTCACGGGTGTTCCTTCCGCATTTTGAAGCAAATGGGCGTTACCCCGCCTGATTACGCAAGTGGCTGGAAGGATATGATTTATGCTGCTCCCGGCTCAGTTTCAGAGCTTCTGGTCAAGTTCGACCATAAAGCAGACAGCAAGACCCCGTATATGTATCACTGCCACATCCTTAAGCATGAGGATTGCGGCATGATGGGTCAGTTCACGGTTGAAGATCATGCCACACCCTACTCAGCTCCCGTAGCAGTCTGATCTGCACTTAAGGTGTATTGATTGATCGAATAGCCCGAGGAACTCGTTTTCATCGGGCTACTCAACTGACCTTAGTTGCTCCGGTATAATGCGGTGCAGATCTTTGTCTGTTCGGCTGAACTTAGTCCCCCCGCGGATACCGCTGGCTTTCTTCCAGGACATTCAGATCCATGTGGTTGCGCATGTAGCGTTCGGAGGCTTTTTGCAGGGGCTGGTAATCCCAAGGGTAGTGCCCGCCCTGACGAAGCGCTTCATACACGACCCACCTGCGCGCTTGACTGGCACGGACATTCTCATCAAAGCGTTCCAGGTCCCAACGCGCAGCGGCTTTTGTACGGAACTCGTCTGTGACCCTCTGATATTCAGGGTTTTGAGCCAGATTGTGAAGCTCATGCGGGTCAGCTTCCAAATCAAAGAGCTGATCTTCATCCAACAGGCATTTGTTGAACTTCCAATGGCCTTCTCGCAGTGACACCATAGGTGCATAAGAGGCTTCTGCCGCATATTCCATCGCAACGGGAGAGGTGCGCGTTCCTCCCTGACCCAGTCCAACCAGCGTCTCTCCGGTAGTCCACGGCATCACCTCTGCCATACTGATGCCAGCCAAGTCACACAGCGTCGGGCACACATCAATGTTGCTGACGGGTGTCGTGACTAACCCAGCCTCCATTTGTGGGGCTGAAATCATTAGCGGCACACGCGCTGAACCTTCGAAGAACGACATCTTGAACCACAAACCGCGCTCACCCAGCATATCGCCATGATCCGAAACGAACAGGATAATCGCCTCTTGCCGCGTGCTCTCCAGTGCAGTCATGACCTCGCCGATTTTGTCATCAATGTACGAGATATTCGCGAAATAAGCGCGGCGAGACCGGCGGACATCTTCCTCTTTGATATCAAAGGAGCGCCAGTCATTGGCATCAAAGATGCGCTTTGAATGCGCATCATGGTTCTCGTAAGGCATTGCAGGAACCTGCGGCAGAAGATGCTCACAGTCCTCATAGAGATCCCAGTATTTCTTCCGTGCCACATAAGGATCATGGGGATGGGTGAACGATACCGTCAGGCACCATGGCCGCTCATCATTGCCCCGCGCCAGATCGTACACCTTGCGCGTGGCGTGGTAGGCAACCTCATCATCATATTCCAGCTGATTGGTGATCTCAGCAGTACCTGATCCGGTCACTGACCCCATGTTGTGATACCACCAGTCAATCCGCTCCCCAGGCTTGCGGTAATCTGGCGTCCAGCCAAAATCAGGCGGATAGACGTCGGTGGTCAGTCGTTCTTCAAACCCGTGAAGCTGATCAGGGCCAACAAAGTGCATCTTACCCGACAAACAAGTCTGATAACCCGCCCGGCGCAGGTGATGCGCATACGTCGGCAAGGAGGATGCAAACTCTGCCGCATTATCATAAACACCAGTAGCACTTGGCAACTGACCTGACATAAACGAGGCCCGTCCCGGTGCGCAAAGCGGCGACGCTGTATAGGCATTCTTGAAGCGTGTCGAACGCTCCGCCAACTTCTTAAGGTTCGGCGCCTGCAGCCAATCAGCCGGACCATCAGGAAACAGAGTTCCGTTCAACTGATCGACCATAAATATCAGAATGTTTGGTTTGCTCATTGGGTACCGGCTGAAATTTGGTGAGAAGGAGTGACCTGCACGCTCAATCACCTGCGCTCTGACATCATCGCCATGCGCAAGATCTGAAACGCGAGTCAGTAATACCCCCTATGCATACAACGTCAGTCGGGCGATGAATAGAGACCCTAAGCGAAGGTTATCTCGAGATAAACTCGGGCATGACAACATCTGTCAGCCATACCCCGTTGTCGGATTGATAGAACTGCACACCGCTATGATGCATTCGTTCTGAATCGATCAGAAGCACAATGGGCTTGCCATGGCGTTGACCAACTTTGATCGCTGTCTCTCTGTCTTGGGAAAGGTGAACGTGATGACGCGATTGGGCCTTCAGGCCTTGCTTCATAATTGAGTCCCAGTTTTGCTCAGCTGTACCATGATAAAGGACGGCTGGCGGCGTCACGGGGATAAGTTTCAGATCCACTTTGACGGAATGTCCCTGATTTGCGCGGATGTGAATTTTATCATCTGACAGCTTAAAACGTTGCTTGTCGCTTTCAATCACCACCTGCTCAATCATTTCAAATGTCAGCTCGATCTGAGGTTTTGCACGTTCGATCAACTCGTTGATGTTTGCCCAACCTTCCGGGTCAAGCTGCAAACCGATTTCCTCTGGCTTATGTCGAAGGATGAAACTTAGGTACTTGCTGGCCGCAACGGCATCGGTATTGTTTATTTTGGGCATGAAGCTTCTAACTTTTTCTTGGCAATAAATACGAGAATCATTGATAAGCTATCGTGGTAGCATGGGTTTTCCAAGGCACTCAACTTTCCTGTCTTTTTCTCTGCCAAGTTCCATGGTATTGCCATAGTCCTCTGACTATTCTGCGCCATTCTTTGTTTGAGAGTTGACCGACAGCTGCATGCCGTTTCGTTTAATGACATTGCTGAGATCTGCCCTGCTCACGTGCATCACTCTGATGCTCGTGTTTTTTATCATGGGCCGGTCAACGCCCTCACATGACCTGGGTGCGCTGGTGCAAACCACCTACCTACGATTATCGTCAGAAACATAAATTCCCTGCAGTGCCCCACCCACTTAAATTACCAGATCCCGATAAACAACCACACATTCAGAAGCATTCGATGGATGAAAGGATGCCGTCTCTCGGCACTCTTCCTCCTCCACTAATGCTATGAAGCGTACTTCGTAGTGACTCCGTCAGCAAGCGTTTTTGGAACTGGATTTTCGTCGCTTTGATCAAATATTGAATGGTATCGATCCATCACCAATGTTAAAATTGTCTCTTTTCTACCAATCGCAGCATTAACTCGATCACTTTAAGCAGACTGAATTTTTTTGTTACATTACACGACAACCTCTTCACCAATCTCACCTACATATGCCCCCTACAGAGATTGCCAAGTTGCAAGTAGTTTCAAAGTCTTTGGTTGTAATACATAAGTATTCTCTACGTAAGTAGGCGTGTACAAGTTGACTTTGGGGGAACAAACTGGGTGCTGAAGGTGGCTTGTGTGGGAGTCGTTGGAGGATCTTGTGATAGCTCAGTTCCGGCTTTGGGGAACTGACGCAACGCCCTCCTGATGAAGTGGGGCGGGTTTAAGGGAGCAAGTGGCTAGCTGTGTAAGTCTGCGAGCTCGTAACTCTACGCAAATGTAAAGCTTAGATTCTAAAAAAGGTGATGTTTTTGATGGGATTCAACGTCATCTGAGCGGCTTTTCTTGATGGGGTTTGTTAGGCCAAACAAGATCAACAAATACTCTCCAAGCCAGCTGACCAGTGGGAGGTACTGGTCATCAACAGCAAATCCAGTTTGAGATTTGGGGGCATATGCCGTCCGGTTGAATTTCATCCGGCCCAAACGGGAGGAGAGCATGTCAGATAACTCATCCAACAACGCGTATTGGGCTGCCAATATGCGTATCATCAAAATAAGCCTCGTTATATGGGCTCTGGTCTCGTTCGGGTTTGGCATTTTGCTGCGCCCGCTGCTGAGCGGCATTCGTGTTGGCGGCACTGATCTGGGGTTTTGGTTCGCACAACAGGGTTCCATTCTGGTCTTCCTGGCGATCATCTTTTTCTACGCCTGGCGCATGAACCGTCTCGACCGTGAACACGGCGTTGAAGAAGAATAGGGGCTTTTCAGATCATGGATCAGTTTACTATCAACTTGCTATTTGTGGGCAGCTCCTTTGCGCTCTACATCGGCATCGCGATCTGGGCCCGTGCGGGTTCCACATCTGAATTTTACGCTGCGGGCCGCGGCGTCCATCCTGTCACCAATGGCATGGCAACTGCAGCTGACTGGATGTCTGCGGCATCCTTTATTTCCATGGCCGGTCTTATTGCGTTTACCGGCTATGACAACTCATCCTTCCTGATGGGCTGGACCGGTGGCTATGTGCTGTTGGCACTGCTTCTTGCTCCGTATCTGCGCAAATTCGGCAAGTTCACCGTCTCTGAGTTTATCGGTGATCGCTTCTACAGTCAGACCGCTCGTATTGTTGCTGTGGTTTGCTTGATTGTTGCGTCAACCACTTACGTGATCGGTCAGATGACGGGTGTTGGCGTTGCCTTTGGCCGCTTTCTGGAAGTTGACAACACAACAGGCCTGCTGATCGGTGCCTGTGTTGTGTTTGCTTACGCTGTATTTGGCGGCATGAAAGGCGTTACCTATACGCAGGTCGCTCAGTATGTGGTGCTGATTACCGCTTATACCATTCCAGCAGTTTTCATCTCGCTGCAGCTGACTGGCAACCCAATTCCAGGGCTTGGTCTGTTCGGCAATGATGTTGCAAGTGGCGAACCACTTCTGACCAAACTGGATCAGGTGGTGACTGAGCTTGGCTTCAACTCATACACATCGAACAATGCTGACACCTTCAACATGGTGCTGTTCACGCTGTCTCTGATGATCGGTACCGCTGGTCTGCCGCACGTGATCATGCGCTTCTTCACCGTGCCTAAAGTGGCTGATGCACGCTGGTCCGCAGGTTGGGCGCTGGTGTTCATTGCACTGCTTTACATCACCGCTCCTGCAGTTGGCGCGATGGCACGTCTCAACATCACAGATATGATGTGGCCAAACGGCGGCATTAATGGTGGTGCTGTTGAAGTTGCACAGATTAAGAACGACCCAAAATACGACTGGATGCACACCTGGGAAAAGACAGGACTTCTGGCTTGGGAAGACAAGAACGGCGACGGCAAAATCCAGTACTACAACGACAAGAGAGAAAAAATGCAAACTCTTGCCGGCGAAAAAGGCTGGGTTGGAAATGAGCTGACAAAGTTCAACCGTGACATCCTCGTGCTGGCGAACCCGGAAATTGCAAACCTGCCAGGTTGGGTGATTGGTCTTGTCGCTGCAGGCGGCTTGGCAGCGGCCCTTTCAACAGCGGCAGGGCTCTTGCTCGCAATCTCCTCAGCGGTTAGCCATGATTTGATCAAGGGGGCAATTAAGCCATCAATCTCAGAAAAGAGTGAGTTGATGTCTGCCCGAGTGGCCATGGCGGTTGCGATTGTAGTGGCAACCTATCTGGGGCTCAATCCTCCGGGCTTTGCGGCGCAAACGGTGGCACTGGCCTTCGGTCTTGCTGCAGCATCCATCTTCCCTGCGCTGATGATGGGTATCTTCTCAACCCGCATCAACAACACTGGCGCTGTTGCAGGTATGTTGTCTGGTCTGGTTGTGACCCTTGTTTACATCTTCCTGCACAAGGGTTGGTTCTTCATTCCAGGAACCGCCAGCTTCTCTGATGCTGATCCGCTGCTTGGTACGATCAAGTCCACATCGTTTGGTGCGATTGGTGCGGCTGTGAACTTCGCTGTTGCTTACTTTGTTGCAGGCATGACGAAGGAAACACCTCAGGTGATCAAGGACCTCGTGGAAAGCGTACGCATCCCTCGTGGAGCCGGTGCAGCTCAGGACCATTGATAACTGACGCGGGTTGCTGAACCTCAGTAACCCGCTGTCTTTTGATCCTGTCCTGCCCGGCCTATGCTGGGCAGGACTTTATTTCTTCCAGCTGAAGGCGGAGCCATGCCTCTTACATCAGAGCAAGTCCTGCAGTTTCTGAAATCCGTGCATCCCTATGATGTTCTTCCAGAAACAGATCAAGAGGCGTTGTCCAATCAGATAACAGTGTGGGAGCGTGTCCACGGCGCTGATATTTATGAGCTTGGAGAACAACTGCCGGGGCTCTTTCTCATCTACGAGGGCGGCGTTGAAATCCGGGATAAGAATGATGCAGTCATAAGCCGTCTTGGCATTCGCAATTCGTTTGGGGAGCGCGGTCTGTTTCTGGACGGACGCGCGGTTACATCCGCAAAAGCCGGTGAGCCAACCGTCCTTTTGGTGCTCCCGCCTGCATTATTGACAGAGCTGATCGCAGCACATCAACCCGTTGCCCGTTTCTTTGACCGGACTCAGAAGCCGCGGACCCGCGAAAATGATCTGGCCGCCATTCCAATTGAATCGTTTATGGCGCCCAACCCGATTACCTGTCGTCCTGACGACACAGTGCAACATGCTGCCCAGCAGATGAGGGATGCCCGCGTTTCTTCGCTGTGTGTGACAGATGCAAAAGGTGGGCTGATCGGGATCATTACGGTGCGGGACCTCTCCTTTAAGGTTTTGGCATCTGCTTTATCAGTTGAGACACCGGTTGAAGCTGTCATGACGGCTAATCCCATTGTGCTTGCACCATCAGCCATCGGGTCGGATCTTTTACATTTGATGATGGAACGGCGCATTGGTCATGTCCCAATCGTGGAGGGTGAGCGCCTCGTCGGCATGGTGACGCAAACGGATTTGACACGGTTTCAGGCCATCAGTTCAGCTGAGTTGGTCAGCGAAGTTGCCAGGGCCAAAGATGCCTATGACATAGCACGGGTGACGGCACGGATACCCAACCTGCTGGTGCAGCTGGTGGCAGGTGGCAGTCGGCACGAAATAGTCACACGGTTGATCTCTGATATTGCTGATGCTGCAACCCGTCGCTTGCTGAAGCTGGCGGAAGAAAAGTTTGGTTCTCCGCCCGTCCCGTATCTTTGGCTTGCCTGTGGCTCGCAAGGGCGCCGCGAACAGACCGGGGTCAGTGATCAGGATAATTGTCTGTTTTTGGATGACCACGTTACCGACGAGCAACGGCTTGGGTACTTTGCTGATTTGGCAAAGTTTGTGTGTGATGGCCTGAACACCAGTGGTTACATCTACTGCCCAGGTGACATGATGGCGACGAACCCGCGCTGGAGCCAGCCGTTATCTGTCTGGAAAACCTATTTTGAAGGGTGGATCAACAAACCGGACCCAGAAGCGCAGATGCTCAGTTCTGTCATGTTTGACCTCAGGCCAATTGGCGGCGAAGTCTCGCTCTTTGAGGACCTGCAAACACAAACACTGGAAGCTTCAAGCCGTAACTCGATTTTCGTGGCGCACATGGTCAGTAACTCGTTGAAGCATACGCCGCCACTCAGCCTGCTGCGCGGATTGGCAACCATCCGCTCTGGTGAGCATAAGAACACGTTGGACATGAAGCATAACGGCGTGGTGCCAGTGGTTGATCTGGCTCGGATCTATGCGCTGCAAGGACAGATCGGGGCGGTTAATACCCGCGCACGGCTGGAAGAAGCTCGTGAGAGTGGCCAACTGAGCAAATCAGGCGCAGGAGATCTTCTGGATGCTTATGACCTGATCGCCGAGACGCGAATCCAGCATCAGGCCGATCTGGTTAAACAAGGCGCTCAACCCGATAATTTTCTGCAGCCTTCTAGCCTGTCAGATTTTGAACGCTCCCATGTCCGGGATGCGTTTGTTGTTGTTAAAACCATGCAGTCAGCAGTTGGGCATGGCCGTGGAATGCTAAGCTAGAGGGCGTTCTGTTTGATTGGATTCAATCAAGCAACAAGAATTCGCTCCGCTCTAGACCAATAATAATCAAAGCTGTGGTGAGACAAAAGCGACCACAGTCACCTGGGAGGAATAACATGTTTCTTGAATTGATCGGGACCTTCATTGCAGGCGTTGCCGGAGCTGGTCTTGTGATGTTGATCAATCATGTTCTTGGTGGGCGTTTGCCGCGCTGGTTTGCCCCGGTTGCTGCCGGTGCTGCCATGTTGCTGGCAACAATCTCCAGCGAGTACAGCTGGTTTTCGCGCACCAAAGATACGCTCCCTGATGGCATAGTGGTTGCTGAAACTGTAGAAAGCAAAGCCTTCTATCGTCCATGGACCTATCTGTTTCCCTTCACGGAAAGATTTGTCGCGATTGATACTGCTACGATCCAGACACATCCAGAGCAGCCGGGCATGAAACTGGCGCAAGCTTACTTCTTTGGCCGCTGGTCTCCGGTGAACAAGCTTCCTGTGCTTACCGATTGCGCCACCAGCCGACGGGCAGCATTGGCTGACGGTATCATTTTTGAGGAAGGTGGAAGCATCTCTGGGGCTCAGTGGGTGTCAGTGCCCGAAAATGACAGGATCACCTCAACAATATGCGGAGCGGGGTAATGTTAACAGGCCTCAGTTTACGATTTCGGATTTTCCTCTTGTTCGCGGGTGTTGCCGCAGCAAGCTGTGCCGTTGTCGGGGCTGCGCTTTATTTTGGATACACCCGTATTGCAGAAACAACACCGGCCTCAGGCTTCCTGTTGGCCGGTATTCTATCCATTTTCGGTCTTCTTGCGATCTCAGTCAGCATCTGGCTTCTGTTTGACGAAAATGTTGCCAAACCAGTGCAACGTCTCTCCGCTGCCATCCGCACGACAGCTCATGCTAATGTTGATGCCTCAATTGATTTTGAAGAAGCGAAATACCTTGGTGACCTTGCGCCTGCGGCTCATGCGGTTGCCTGGCGTTTAACCAATGACAGTGCAGAAACTGATGAGTTGGTTTCTGATGCAACGGCGCAGCTGGCGAGCGAGCGCGAGCAGCTGGCCTTGCTGTTAACTGAGATCCCCGTCGCCATCGTGCTCGTCAGCTCTACGCACAAAATCATGCTTTATGACGGTCAAGCCGCAGACATTCTTGAGCAGGTTCATGTTCCACGTTTGAGTGCATCCATCTTTGATTATTTTATCGAGGAAGAGGTGCGCGCTGCCTACGATCAGTTGATCGAATTGAAAACAGAAATTGCTGTTGATGTGAAAGGAGCCCGTGGCAACCTCAATTTTCAATTGCGCCTTAAAAAACTCAGAGGGATGTCGGGCTACATGATCCTGATTGACGATGCGACCGCCCGCATCGCACCAGAGGCCCCGCGACCTCTGATTTATGATTTTGAAGCGGCCCAGCACCATTTTGAAAAGGAAATTGAGGAACGCTCACTACGTGATCTGAGCTTCGTCGTTTTCGATACAGAAACAACTGGCCTCATGCCAAACAAGGACGACATTGTCCAGATTGGGGCCGTGCGGGTTGTCAACGGACGTGTCATTCCCGGTGAAACAGTGGACCAACTCGTCAATCCAGGCAGACCCATTCCGGCTGCCTCAACCGGAGTTCACCGGATCACAGATGACATGGTGGCAAATGCCCCAGACCCGATCACTGCAATTTCTAAGTTCCATGCTTTCGCCAAAGACTCCGTCATTGTCGCGCACAATGCTCCGTTCGACATGGCATTCCTACATCGATACGGCCACTTGTCCGGCCATGCCTGGGACCATCCGATCCTTGATACGGTCCTCTTGTCTGCGGTCGTTTTCGGCGCAGATCAGGTGCACACTCTCGACGCCCTTTGCACCCGCCTTGGCATAGAAATCCCCATAGCTTTGCGCCACACAGCCCTCGGCGACGCCCAGGCCACCGCCCAAGCCCTCTGCAAACTCCTCCCCCTCCTATCCTCCCACGGCCTCAACACCTTCGGAGAAGTCATCGAGCAAACGAGGAAACATGGGCGGCTGTTGAAGGATATGAACTAGATTTGTGGGTGTTGGCCAGTCGACTATTATGAAGCTAGGAAAATTTTACCTTACGGCCTCTCCACCTTTCCTGTGTTCGCACTTGATACTTTCAATTTAAGAGCTGGCTCGGGAAATTTGGACAGGTTGTGAAAGTGG
>NZ_LMCK01000152.1:66577-81779 GCF_001623165.1 Pseudovibrio sp. WM33 | reverse complement strand
GTGCGAGGGAGCGTGCAGGTGCAGTAATCCTCTACGCAGTTGCAACGGTTTGCATCGTTGCCAGAGCAGGAGGGGCACGGGGTTTTGTCGGGTGTGCCGGTTTGGGCTTCCAGCATGTTCGCCACCATCTCAAAGACCTCGCTGCAGACTGCCTCCAGGTCGATAAGTTTCAAGACGTGGTCGCGATGGTACTTATTGCAGGCTGCTTCTGCTTCTTCGAATGTGCTGTGTGGTTTGTTGTCTGAAGAATAGATGCCGTTGGCGCGCTGGAAGTATGCAAGCCAATCGGTTTTCCCGTTATACCAGTCCCGACGCACGATCATGTAGAGCATAAGAGGCGGCTTTGAGTAGAACTCTGAGGTCTTAAAGTAAGGATCTTGAGACGGGCGAGACTGCCGTTCTGACCAGCGAAGCGGGTAGATGAACTCATCAATGATCCGCTTGAAAGCAGGTACCGAATAGCCAGCGGTTCTGGCTGTATCTCTGATGGTTTCGACTGCTGATACAGTGGCTTTAGGTGCTAAGACTGGCATGGTTAGCTCCGTGTTTCTTCGTCGCGTTCTTGGTAGGCGAGAATGATCTTCGCAGCGTGCCAAGAGAGGTCCACTTGATTGCTCAGGGTGAGTTCGTCGAACGGCACTTGGTTGCTCGTAGACTGTGTTTCCCAAAAAGCTTTCGAAGCAGTCTTCAGGGCAGACGGGTTGAGGTCTTCAATTGGGAGCGAGCCGGTACCGTTGCAGCGTTCGCACTCGCTTAATGCAAGGTGGAAATAGTCATCACGTCCGGTTCCAACGCAGCTGGGGCACTTCATTGCTTGGTCTCCTGCGGCAAAGTTGAACCGTAGTGAACTGGCTCCTGACCAAACCAGTAGATCTGCCACATGCGGATAGTGTTCACTGTGAGGATGAGAGGGAGGAAGGTCATGCGACGGCCTTGCTAGTTAGCTCGTTAATATTGCGGCGATGCACTTTGAACTCAGTCACGGTCACCCATGGGTTCGCGTTCCAACCGAAGCCGCGACTTTCATTGAGGGTGTTCCAGAGATTGCGAAACTTGTTTCGGAGAACTTCGCCTTCGCGTTCAACACCAATATCGTGTTCTGGATAGTTGCCAGTTATCCAGTGCCTCAGCTGCATGCCTTCAGAAACAGCATCCTTGGCTGAGATTTTTTGAAGTAACTCAACGCGCACGTTGGTCACTTGCAGAGTGATGCGTGAATACTTGCGTGGCATGAATATTGAAGGTTTCCAGCGCCGCTCATCATCACCGACAGTTGCCCGATAACGAACTTCACCAACTTGCGGGCATCCGCATATCTCAGAGCAACCACATTCAACTTCCTCGATCCGTGCCCATGTTTCACGGACCCATAACAAGTCGCCGGGGGCTGGTTTAAGCGGGTAGGCCTTGAGGTAGCTTTCTGGTGGATGGGGCTTGCAGCTCACTGTGAAGCAACCATGCTTTCCGGTTGGCCAGCTATAATCACTCTCGTAAATTGCGCCGGGGAATTTTCCACCACATGCGGTTGGTTGCGGTTTTAGTATGCGCCGTGTGTGTGTCTTCCGCCCTTCGAGTAGGGCTTGGATCATCGGGCTGGAAAAGAGGATAGGCCTATCAGTCATGCTGCTTCCTCCATTGCCATGAGTTCGGGAACATTGGCCTCCACGATAGCTTTGGCGACGGGTGGGCATACGCTGTTACCGCATTTTCTGATTTGCTCGGTCTTCGGGAATGGCTTGCCTTGGTAATCGAAGTTGATGCGGTAATCCTCTGGAAAGCCTTGGGCTTTGTAGAGTTCTGAGGATGTAAGCATGCGCATGCCAATGTCAGTGACGACATAGGGCTCACCCGCAATCTCAATGGTAACCAGACCAAAGCGATCTTTGGTTGTCACTGTGCCCATGGGAGCGTTAATGGGCTGACCAATGGAAGCGCCATAGTAGGAAGTGAGGAAGGAATGAACGGCCTTCCTATGGTCGCTACTGTGGCTGATGCCCTTAAGTTTCTGAAGGTGGCTGGTTACAATGTTCTGCTGTGTTGCGCGTGTGGTGATGGTTGAAAGAGGAGTGTCGGCGGGTCTTCCAGCTACATCGAAGTTATGTTGTGCAAGGAAGGCAGCAACAAGAGCATGTTTCCCTCCTCCAGCGACAACGGTGCCAAGTGGGGTATTGATATCTAAAGCTCTAGGGGCTTGTCCTTGACGCTCTCCATATCCGGTCTGAACGAGGGTTGGGGTGACTAGCGCAGACTTTCCGCAGCCTTCGGTAGTCACCGTTCCGAGAGGGTCTTGGATCGAGGCGCAGTTAGAGTTGGTGAATTGTCGATCGACAAACGGGACAACTAACGCTCTGCATCCGCCTTTTTCGGTCTTGATGGTAGTCATCGGCTTGGAGAGTGGCTCAAGGCTACCGCTATGGCTCATGTTCACGATGAAAGGCTCTTTGGCATCAATCACAAACTTCTGAATACCTGTTGCGATCCGCTTAAGGGTGTTCTCCGCAAGATCTTTCTTGCGTTCAAAGATGGATGGGCAGGGGATTGACCAATCAATGCACTCTGCTGCAGTGCGCCAAGGGCGCAAGCCTGAGCCTTCGAAGTCAGATGCTCTTGGGTCTCCGTGTGTTGGAGATGGCCAGACGATTTTTCTTCCATCCCTGCGCATGATAACAAAGAGGCGTGTCCGGATTGTTGGTGTCCCATAATCTGAAGCCTTCATCTTGCGATACTCGATTTTGTATCCAAGCTTGCTCAGCGCAGCACACCATTCTTTGAAGGTTTCGCCAGCACGCTCCTTGATTGGTCGGCCTTCGTTGTCTAGTGGTCCCCAGCCTAAGAATTCGATGACGTTCTCTAGCGCGATCACGCGTGGTCGGTTCCTACCTAGGTTCTGACAAAACTTCACGATTGCCCAAGCAAGCATGCGTACCTGGGGAGACAGGATTTTCTTTCCACTTGCTCTGGAGAAGTGGCGGCAGTCTGGCGATGCCCAAAGGAAACCGACGGGGCGTCCGTGTGTGTGGGCTGGCAGATCGACCTCGAAAACGCTCTGAGGCAGATGGATGGTGTCCGGGTGGTTCTGAGCGTGCATCGCAAGAGCTTTGTCGCAATGGTTGATCGCGATATCTGGTGACCTGCCGAGCGCAAGTTCAATGCCGGTTGAGGCACCGCCACCACCCGCAAAGGAGTCGATGATGAGTTCCTGATGTGGGTGTGCAATCGGGAGGGCGAATAAGTCGCTCTGGAGTTTCGCTTCATGTTTCATAGGCGCATGAACCTTTTAGCGTTCGTTATGGACGTCAAAGGAGGAGAGCTGGGAGCTAATGAAATCAGAGGGAATGCTCTGCTTAGCCTCGATCACTGATTGGTCGAGTGCTGGTGCCAGGACTAACAGCGCGTATCCAAGCAGAATGAGGACGGCAAGTTTTGCGGCCTCGTTCAAGAGGAACAGGGGCACGTTGCAGCGATCACTAAATACGTCATTATCAATGCTATTCATGGGTCTGTTCCTCTTGCGAGATTGCTAAGGGGAAAGCGCTTAGCGCTTACTCAGGTTCACCGAAAAATAGAGGCAGACCTGTTTCCTGTTTGGCGAGATCGCAGGCTTCCTTGAAGGCGTGCTCCAGCATGCGCTCAGGGTTGTGAAGCGAGGTCAGCCATTTGATTGTGCCGCCAGCTTTGCGATAACGCAGGCGAACCGGAATCCGGTAGGGAGCTGAGTTCTTGAATACCGGAATAGAGATCAGGAACATGTTCGGCACGCTCAGAGGTTTTCCGTCGCCGTCCACGTGTTCTTCCTTGAACACGATCTGTTGTTCACCTGAGTTGCGGTTGAAGCCTGTAGCAATCTGGTTGGCTTCGTGGATCTGTAGCCCCTTAGACAGCTGCATGAGCTTCTCAGAGCCGCATGGACGGCCTTCCAGAGTTTGAACCAGCTCGTAAAGTTGGCGGTCTGGATCGCTTAACTTGTCTTTGCTGTCGCCCTTTAAGAAATTGGGCAGAGCCATCACATCGGTGGTGTTGTCTTCCAAGAAGAATGAGAACTCATCTTGGCTCATGGCGTCTTGGGATGCCTTGTTCCAGATCTTCCATTGATCAGAGAGAGGGAAGCGATAGCGGCCTTTGTGATCACCATGCTGGGGCAGGGGCTTCTTCTCTGCTTCGATGACTTCCCCGTCTCCTCTAACGATCTGGTTGAGTGCATCGTGGTAGTTGAGCACGCTCAGGATTGAGAGGTGTTCCGGGCGGATATCGGCAAACAGAACAGAGTTGCTGTTGGAGAACCTGTTCGCGTGGTCAATCAGGCTTTCAAGGGTCAGATGCTCTGAAGTGCCAGTTAAACGGTGTGGGGTTAGGTCAAAACGCTCAAGAGCAGCTGTCAGTTCGGTGCGCTGCATGCCTCCCTGATGGTCGCGTGAGATCATGAAAGTCAGCGTCTTGCCTGACGAGTGATTGACTGTGACGATTTCAGGCTCTTTGTTTTGGCCTGCCATGTCTCCAATCTTTTGGATGGCTTCTGCGGATAATTCCATTCTCAGTGTCCTTTTTGGTGAGAGTGGTGGTGAGGGTTAGATTGTGCGGGCGTCGGTCTCGCTGGTTTCAATCTCGCGAGGCCCGTCGAACATGTGCATCTGCTGCGGGTTCTGGGGGGAGAAGCCGTTGCCAGTAGGCCAAAGGATTGAGCCTGCGCGTGGCGGTTGCGGGACGGTGCTAGTGAGTTGCGGAGTAACTTCCACGATGCCCTTCTTCGCCTTGAACTTGATTTTCAAGTTGATTGAGGCTTCTGGGTTGCCGCCGTGCTGCTCAACGTGAGCAGTGATTGCAGAGGCGACTTCCTCCATTTTGATGGTTGCATCGCGTTGCAACTCGCCATCTTCGAGGCTTTGCAGAAGATCCGCAAAGCTACGAAACTCAAAGGACTTGCTCATTCTCAAACCTCTCGGGTTGATAGGTGGTCTTGGTGTAGTCAGATGGGGGAGGTGCCGGGTTAGCTGGCTTCTGCTGGGGTGGCGGTCCGCATTTCCTGCAGGAGCTTTACGAGCTGCAACTCAGCTTCTTTGAAGGTCTCGCGTAAGGCGAGGATGCGAGCCGAGATCTGTTTGCGGTCGTTAGGGGTGCGCTCCAGCATGAGGCGCAAATCAGAGCGAAAGATGCAGATGTCTCCGTGGGCTTCACCTGTGCGGACAAGGGCATCTTCACCCACTTCCTGTACGGTTTTGGTCGGTGTTTGAACTGGTCTTTGTTTGGCCGCGGGGAATTGAACGATTTTGGCGCTATGCATCAGGAAAACCTCCTAAAAACCTAGAAAAACTCATCTAACGTTGATGCACATGAGTGAGATTTATTCACAAACTTCACTCTATGGTTGTGCATATCTTCGAAAATCGAAGTATCATCGCACAGAATTTGTGCATAATTCGCACAAGGTGTCAATCATAATTGTGCGAAAAAAGACCATACTCATATCCAATATCATGGAGGTACCAATGGAGATGTATGAAAAATCGGAGTTTGGAGAGAGTAATCCGAGCGTGTTTGCACGCGTTATTTTTGGACTTGAGAGCCGTTTGTTCGAGTTAGGGCTGAAGATGGAGTATGGGAGCGACTTTGAGCTATTTGAGCGCTTCGCTGAGGGGACTGACAAGCAGGCTTTGTCGGAGCATTTTCAGGTGGCGTTAAATACCTATACTCCTGAAAATGCGTTTTGGTTGAGGGCTGTGAGTGAGGAGGGGGAGACGGTTGCTCTGGGTGCGGTTCGTCTGGATCTGCTGGGGGTGCAGACGCTTGATAGGCACTTGGCGAAGTACTGGAAGCGTTGCTATCCGGGGCAGTTTGGGAATGGGGCAACATTGGCGGCGGGACAGCCAAGGTACTTACGGGAAGTTTCCGGACGTGTTTGTTACTTGGGGGAGTTGTGGGTGGCTCGGTTGTGGCAGAGGAAAAAAGTGCATATTCACTTCTCTCCTTTGGCTATGGCAATTGCCCTGCAACGATGGAATCCTGATTGGCTGTATTGCTGGGTAAGGCAGAAGATGTGGTGTAAGCGATATCCTCTGGCTTATGGATTCTCAGCGGTCCATCCAGTTGGCGTTCGCTGGCATGAGGAGCCTTCAACGATTGACAATGACCTAGTGATGGCGCTGAACCGCCGTGACTGGGCGCTGGATTGGATGGATGCTCTAGCCGATGAATTTCCCTTGGTATCACGTAGCTGACTATTTGAGTTAAGCCATTGTGCAGCCGCCATGGTAGAAGGATGCGCTCGTATACTAGCTGGATTGGGTTCTCATCTGGGTAGCAGAGCGAAGAAATAACTTCATAAACAGGGTCTCCCGAAATTGCGGTTAGGAAACCTGGGTGAACTTGGTGGCGGAAGTTGGGTTCTATAAGGGCTTTTGGGGTTGTGTCTTCAGGTTCGAGGGTTTTGGGGATGAGTTTTCCTAGTAATGTCTTGCGTCCGACAAAGAGGATCTCTGGGCTGTCGCCTTTAGGTGCTTCGCCAGACATGAGGAGTAAATGCGGGCTATGCTTGGCTAGCTCTGAGGGGAATCCCGCATTCTGGTGTTCTGAAGACCAGATGCTGTAAAGGTGTTGGGCGCGGGGTGTCGCTAGTCCGCGTTCAATCAAGCTGATTGGAAGTGCTTCTGTGTAATTCATGATGCCATCGCTTTAATGCGTTCGAGTTCTTTGATAACCGCCTTACGGCTTTTAAAGTAAAGTAACTCTTGGTCTTCTGACTTAAGGTTATTGAAGTCACCGTGGCCGAATTCTTGTATACATTCCCATTGTAGAATGTGATTGCAGTCTATAATGTTGGCAAGATAGTTTAGTTTTTCGAAGTTATTAGATGATTGTTGATTGTTTACATTAATTAATTGATCGGGGAAATTCTTAAAACTGTCCATAATGAGAGCCCTTTCGGGTAATATCTGAGCACAACTTGCATAGGTGAGCAATAAATATGTGCGTTACAGGACTTAGTTCTTTTGGCGCTTGAGGCCAATAGTCACGGCGTTGATGAAGTCCTGAAGGGGCATGTTGCCACCGAACTCGCGCTTCTCAATCTCAAGGGCAGCAGTGAAGGCTTTGTCGTAAGCTTCTTCACTGAAGTTGCTCACCGTGCCATTTTGAGCGGGCGGTTGAGCAGCGTCGTGAGAAGGCTGCTTTGCAACTTCTGGGGTAGAATTGCCTGAGAGTGACGGAATTGGAACGTCTAGCGCGTCAGATATTTTAATTAGCTCTACGCCAGAGATCTCCCTAGCGCCCTGTACCATTCGATTTATCTTCTGGGAGCTGAGGTCAATATCGCGTGCGAGATCGGACTGGCTCTTTCCAGCTTTGTCCAATGCTTCTGCAAGCCATTTGGCTAGGATTTCGCTCGCGGTGGTCGTAGGCATAATCATGTTATGCACCCTGTTTTTATTGTTGTCTTGTGCTTTTTTAGACCAACACGAAACATTTTCTATTTGACTAATATCGAACATATATGTTCTTTTTGGGCTATTATCGCACAAATTGGGCATGATCGATGGAACCTGCTACAACTGTAATTAGAGATCTGGGTGGTTTAGGAGCTACCTCAAGAATTCTTGAGACAGGCGTACACACCATAAAGAGGTGGCGTAATCCTGTCGAAAAAGGCGGAACAAACGGCGCAATTCCGCGGAAATACATCTTCCCAATTCTGGTTCATTGTGCCGTTCATGACATCCCTCACACCGTTGAGACTGTGGCGCTCACTCCTGAGCAGAGGCAATTTCTTGTCGATTTACGCACAGAAGTCTGCTGCGAAATTGTGGCTCCGTCATCCCCCAATGAGAACACAAATTGGGGAGTCGAAAATGAAGCTTGATCGTCCGACCAGTGACAAAAATCGTCGTGCAATCAAACAGGCAACTCATAGGACAACCTCACTTTGTGGTGGGCAAGAGAGCGCAGCGCTTATTACACGTGTCAATCCGAAGACGCTAAGTGACTACGGGAACACGGGGAATCCTAGGCACCTTGATACGTTCATGCCAGTTGATGTACTCGCCGACATGATTTTGGATCGTAGAGAGGCTGGTGAAAGCACTCCGCTCTTAGCAGAGCTTTGTGAGTTGGCAGGCGGTGTCTTTGTGCCAGTTCCTGAGGTCTGCCGAAAGACAACTGCGGTTGATCTTAGAGTTGTTGATTTGTCGCAGAAGTTGTTGAACTTAGTCGCTATTTTGACTCAATCACTGGCAGAGAATGGTGACGACTATAGCGATGCTGATCTTGGGTTGATCAAGGACGCGATCCAAGGGCTTTGTGGCTTGCAATCTCGATACGAGGAGAAGGGCACCTGATGACCTCTCTCAGAAACTCCCTTGCCGTTATGGCGTCCCGTGTGGAGCCTGAGAAATTTGGCGACTATTTTCCAACTCCTCCATGGGCTACTCGGGCTTTGTGTGAGTTTCTTCTGCGCCTCAATCGAGTAGGGGAGGACAGTTGGGAGCCTTTACGTGTTTGGGAATGTGCTTGCGGTGGCGGGCATATGGCAGTCCCACTTCGTGAGTACTTCGATTTGGTGTGGGCCTCAGACTTGTTCAATCGCGGTTTTGGCGATGCTCACGGGGAGTTTTGGGACTTCCTAACTGTCCTTCCTGAATGGCAGTTCCCAGTGGGGACGTTTGATTGGATTATCACCAATCCGCCTTTTGGTGTGTTGGCGCAGCAGTTTGTTGAGCGAGCTTTGGCCCACAAACCTAAATGCGGTGTTGCTGTTCTTGTGCCGTTGAGGTGGTTGGAAACAATCGAACGCGTTGCAACGTTGTTTATGGTTCATCCACCTGCAATCGTTGCGGTTTTTGCTGAACGGGTAGCCATCCATAAAGGGCGCTACGTTCCAGATGGCGGCACAGCTACGGCTTATTGCTGGATCATCTTCCGCACAGATCAAGAGGCAAGCCCTACCCAGCTCATATGGGTGCCTCCCGGTTCGAAGCGGCGTTTCTCCAAACTAAGTGACCTTGATTTGGCTAGTGATCCCGAGCCTGAGGATCAACCTGGCCCTTTGTTTTCTCTCCCTGAGGCAATGGAGGTGTGTAATGCGTGATTTTCGGAATGTTCAAGAGTGGCATCGCGGGGTCTCGCAGAGCGACTTGGCTGGGAATACTCGGCTCGTGTTGTTTGCATTGAGCCTTTTCACTGATCGTATCGGCGCGGCTGTTTGGCCTTCGGTTGGGACGCTGGCAGATCGAACCGGTTTGAGCAGACCCTCAGTGATGAAGCACCTGAAGCTTGCGGAAGATGCCGACTGGATCAATATCAAGCGCCACGATGCCAACGGGGCTCGGCTCAAGCGAAACGAATATTCGCTCAAGTCTCCTGAAGTGGGAGGTGCGGCATGAGCGATGATCGAAAGGCTTGGAGTTGGCGGCAAGCCTTCTGCCGGTCTGATCTTCCGGCGACCACAAGGCTCTTGCTGCAAACCATGAGTATGTTCATGAACACGATGGGAGAGAGTTGCTACCCGTCTATCGAAGATTTGATGAAGTATAGCGGGCTGAGCAAGGGGGCGGTGCTCAAGCATATCGAGGTGGCTCGTGATGCTGGTTGGATCACTATCAGTCAGCACGGCTTCAAGGGGCAACGATGGAAGCGGCGCGAGTATGTGGCGCGATGGCCTGAGCGAGATTTGGTTGCTCCAAGCACCTCTGAGCGGCTTGATAAAAGTGCTGAGTTTGAGGAAAAAGCTGGTGCACCTGATGTACCACCTCCATCAAAAAAGGTGGTTCACGACGTGAACGAAGGTGGTGCACCTGATGAACCTAAGGTGGTGCACGACGTGTACCAAGATAAGAACAGTCCATTAAACAATCCAATACCAGTCCAAAAGAGAGAGAGCGCGTGTAAGAGCGGGAATGATAAAAATGACAATACAGGCAAGTCCGCTCAAAAAACGTGGCTTCGAAGGCTGAAAAAAGTTCATGCGACTTGGCCGACCTATGCCGACGACAGCACGGAGATGGTCGAAAAAGCTTGGTTTGCGCTGAGCGAAGCAGAGCGAACCGAGGCGCAAAGATTAGCTTTGGCCTATGTTGATCATTGCCGTAACGAGCTGAAACGAAAGGCTGTTTGTGCGTTCTCCACTTACCTCCGAGAGAAGAAGTGGGAGCGGCTTCCTGCGACTTCGGCTGGCGGAACAACCACCCAACACGCCAAGCCATACGGCAAGCTCTGGGGTGTTGAGCGGTTTGTTGATCTGCTCAAGCCTCACTACGGCAACTTCCCGAAACCATCGGCTTTCCTTGATGGGCTTTTGAAAGGGAAAGGGCCTGCGTCTGAGCGGGAGAGGCGGCAACGCAAGGCGCAATACGGCTGGCCTCGGGTCAATGCCATGCAGCATCGGGCGCAGACAAGCTCCAAGGGTGTGACTGTCCCCAATGAGCTTGCGCCTCTGGCGGATGAGTTCATTCAGGTCGAGGTTGGTTCGAACCTCTGGCGGGCATGGCAGGCGTTGCACGATGAGCGCGGTTGGCCTTGGCTTGGGGTTGATCGCGACCTGCCGGAATGGGTCTACATGCCTCGGCTGGTTGGGGCTGATATGGCTCTCACTGACGACAATAAACCTGAGGTTTTGCTTGGGCTTGTGAAGAGGGCTCTTGAAAACTTTGAGGCTGTGCACGGCCAAACCACCAACACCACAACGGCAACTCAGGAGGCTGCTGAATGAACGGACCGAGGGACATTGGTGGGACTGCGATCTGTAGAGTTTATTCGACTGTGCAGGCCTTGGTTCGTATTGCCGAGCTTGATTGGATTGTGGTTCAGACTAATCCTCGCTGTGAGTTACGGGCTTGTGCTGGGATTGAAGCGACAGGAGCGCTTACATACCTGCCGATGATTCCTGCGCTACGAAAGCGGAAACGAGGAAAGAAGGCGATTGAGACAAGCAAGCCAATGTTTTCGCGTTACCTGTTTGTTGGGTTGAACCGCAAAGTAGGAATGACCTGTGATCAGGTGCGCAGCTGTGATGGTGTGGAAAAAATTCTTGCAGCTGAGCCTGATGCTCCTGCGTACTTGGTTTCTGCGAGGGAAATGGAGCTGATCATGGAGGCTGAGAAATCTGCGCAGCTAGAGAAGAAAAGCGTAGAAGGTCAGGCATTTGAGGTTGGTGACAACGTAGTGCTGATCGCTGGTGCTTTCGTTGATTGCAGGGGGCAAGTTCAGGACATCAAGTCAAATGGAGAGAGCCTGCGAGTGGAGCTGGATGTGTTCGGGCGAAGCACAAACGTGATCGTACCACTTGACAAAGTGGCGCTGCGTTAACCATCATGTCGCTCAGGATGACCACCGTGGATCTCCGGAGCCTGGGCAGGCCAAGGGCCGCCATACCAAACAGAGCGAGCTGGACGCGGGGCCCAGTCAACACAAGACGCCGAATGGCGGAGTTGGCGCGAAGGACTTCTATGGAATTTCGATACGCATGCAGAGTGCGTCAACTGGTTCGCTGAGAGGCGGGCCTTTTTTGTGTTCGAAGGCTTCACAGTTTGCCACTCAAATCGATCAAGCCACGCCTGAACACATTGGGCTCAACGCTGCGCAAAGCGCCTAAGGCGGTCGATCCGTTCTACCTCACAGCTGAATGGAAGGCTCTCGCCAAGTACATCAAGCAGCTGCGCGGCTATGTCTGCGAGATGTGCGGCAAGGACTTCTCGAAGCGGCAACACAAGCTCATCGCTGACCACATCGTCGAACGCAAGGATGGTGGCGCTGACCTCGATCCGGGCAACATCCAGTGCCTTTGCACGTGGTGCCACAATCGGAAGACTGCGCAGGCGCGACGGATACGTTGCCAAGCCATTGATTTATAAAGTGAAATTCAGTTTGAATGAGTTGCTCGGGAGCTGTTGAACGCCTCTGAGGCGGCTGTGAAGGCTTTAGCGGCTGGACTGCCAAACTATTGATTTTAAAGGGAAAATGGGGGGTGGGGTGAAAGTCCGGGGGCTGAATGGCCCTTACCCGCCCCAATATAATTGAGAGATTTTTTTTTGGCTGACTTCGAATTTGACCTGCTAGGCGATCCAATCCCTGAAGGGTTTGGAAAACGAGGGCGTCCACCTCATATGGTGAGTGACGAAAAACGTAGACTTGTCATGCAGTTACTTGCCTTTGGGAAAACGCAAGATGAAATCGCTGCAGCGTTAGGGATCACAGCTCCCACTTTGCGCAAGAATTATTTTCGTCAGCTCAAGGTCAAGGATGATGCGCGGGCGAGGGTAGAAGCCAAGCTTCTGGGCAAGCTCATGGACATGGCCGAAGCCGGGAAAGTGTCAGCGATCAAGGAAATATTCTCCCGGCTTGAAAGCTCTGATCGTGCCAAGCTGGCAGAGGCGATTGCCAATCGGGGAAAGAGTGTTCCTGCTGCATCCCAAAAAGCGCTCGGCAAAAAAGAAGAGCGCAAGAAAACTGCAGAAACCTATGACGGGAAGTATGCACCTCCCCAAGCTCCTCAGCTGATCAACTAAGAAAGATATGTCTTGAAAGCTCAACACTGGTCAACAGCCTGCGTGGATTGGGAACACCGCATTGTTCAAGGGAAATCTCTCATTCCCTTCGAGCCTTTGTTCTGTGAGGAAGCAGAGGCAGCTTTGAATGTCTTCAAGTCGCTCAAGGTGGTTGATGTTCCGGGCATGCCGACATTTGGTGAGTGCTGTGACCAGTGGGTGTTCGATTTTGTTGGTGCGATCTTTGGAGCCTATGACGCGGGAGAAGGACAACGTTTGATCAGTGAGTTCCTGCTCCTGATCTCCAAGAAAAACGCCAAGTCCACCATTGCAGCTGGGATCATGGTGACGGCGCTCATTCGCAACTGGCGTCACCTCAATGAGCTGTTGTTGCTTGCCCCTACAATTGAGGTGGCCAACAATTGTTTTGATCCAGCAGCAGCGATGGTTTCCTACGATCCAGAACTCAAAAGCATTCTTAAAGTGATTTCGCACCAGCGAACAATCAAACACGAGACCACAAACTCGAACCTCAAGATTGTGGCTGCTGACAGCGACACGCTCTCTGGCAAAAAAGCTGGTTTTGTTCTGGTTGATGAGCTGTGGTTGTTTGGCAAGAAGCCAAAGGCAGCAGCCATGCTGCAGGAGGCCACTGGGGGATTAATTGCTCGTCCTGAAGGGTTTGTTGTCTATCTGACGACGCATTCCGATGAGCCACCAGCAGGGGTCTGGAAAAGCAAACTTGAATATTACCGTGATGTGCGTGACGGAAAGATCCATGATCCCGAGCGGCTTGGTGTGCTTTACGAATTCCCGAAAGCAATGCTCAAAAACAAGGATTACCTGAAGCCGGAAAACTATTACATCACCAACCCCAACCTTGGGCGTTCCGTACGTAAGAGCTGGCTGGAGTCCAAACTTCGCGAGGCCATGGACGGCACTGGTGAAGAGGACAAGCAAAGCTTCCTTGCCAAGCACTTAAATGTGCCAATCGGCATGAACCTGCGACGGGATCGGTGGGCCGGGGCTGATTATTGGCGGGATGCTGAGTTCACTGCCATCCGGGATTTTGAAGAGTTTCTGGATCGGTGTGAGGTTGTGACTGCTGGGGTTGATTGCGGCGGAATGGATGACCTTTTAGGGCTTTGTTTTATCGGGCGCGAAAAAGAAAGTGAGAGGGATAAGAACAGGTGGCTGCTTTGGGCTTGTGCGTGTTGCCATAACAGTGCGCTGGATAAGCGCAAGCAGATTGCAACAGCTCTTCAGGATTTTGCGAAGGATGGTGATCTGTTCATCTGCGAGAATGCGGAGGACGATGCTCTGATTGTTGCCGACTACATGGAGCAAGTTCTGGACCGTGGCCTGTTCCCGAAAGAGAACGCAATCGGGCTGGACCCGGTTGGAGTTGCGGCAGTCATTGATGAATTGATTGAGCGTGAGGTCAAACAAGAGCAGATCGTTGGTGTGCCTCAGGGCTATAAGCTTTCCGGTGTGACCAAGGGCATGGCGCGAAAGCTTGCAGATAAATCTCTGGTTCACGGCGGCTCGCGGATGATGGCGTGGTGTGTGTCCAACGCCAAAACCGAAAGGCGCGGCAACGCTGATTACGTGACCAAGCAAGCCGCCGGTTCCATGAAAATTGACCCGCTCACTGCAGCGTTCAATGCATTCGATCTTATGAGCCGCCATCCGGTGGCTGAAGGTAATGATGGCCTGGATGATTTCCTCAGCAATCCGGTGATGGTTATATGATCAGATTTTTAAAGGCAGCAGCTCGCGGCATTAAACAGGAACTGCGTGCAGGCGAGTCAGGATGGATCAACCTTAATGGAGGGGATGCATGGACTGGGGGAGGTCATTCTTCTGCGGCTGGCAAAACCGTGAATGCGTCCTCTGCTCTGGCGTTTTCTGCTGTTTGGGATTGTGTTCGCAAGACTTCACAAGTGATCTCAACACTGCCTCTTGCTCTTTATGAAAAGGGTGCTGAAAACAGCAGGGTGAAGATTGAAGAGGACCTGTCCGAGATCCTTAGTAAGAGCCCCAACCCTGAGCAAACAGCGGTTGAGTTCTGGGAAGGTATGACGGCGCATGCAACCTTGCGCGGCAATGCCTGTGCGGAAAAGCTCTTTGTGGGACCAGGGCTGGTTGGTTTGCGCCCTTTGCTCAATGTCACACCTAAACGTAACCGGGATGGCAAGCTGGAATACAGCGTCTATGACCGGGGCAAACACAGCACATTACCTGCTGATAAGGTTTTCCATCTGCGCGGGTTCGGCGCTGGTGATGGTTTGGGCATGTCAGCCATCAAGTACGGGGCGAATTCAATTGGGGCGGCTTTGGCTGCTGATGAGACGGCAGGCAGTGTATTTTCCAATGCGATGATGGCAGCTGGTGTTTTGACCTCAGAGCAAAAGCTTAATGCAGAGCAGCGGGGGCAACTTCAAACCTTGCTGGAAAAGTTCATTGGATCAAGCAAAGCGGGCAAGACGCTGACGCTGGAATCTGGCCTCAAGTTCCAGCAGCTCCAGCTCAACCCTGAAGATGCTCAGCTTTTGGAAACCCGGCGCTTTAGCGTTGAAGATGTTTGCAGATGGTTTGGAGTTCCGCCGATTGTGATCGGCCATTCATCTGATGGCCAGACCATGTGGGGGAGCGGTGTTGAAGCGGTGATGTTGTCCTGGCTCTCGCTTGGTATCAATCCGCTGCTCGTCAAAAACGAAGCTCGTATCCTGAAA
>NZ_LMCK01000152.1:65507-66567 GCF_001623165.1 Pseudovibrio sp. WM33 | reverse complement strand
GCGGTGTTGAAGCGGTGATGTTGTCCTGGCTCTCGCTTGGAATTAATCCGCTGCTGGTTAAAAACGAAGCTCGAATTCTGAAGGATCTCATTCCCGTTGAAAAACGCGGGCGTTGGTACGTGGAGTATAACCGTGAAGCCATGTTGCAAATGGACAGTAGGGCCAAAGGCGACCTTTTCCTCAAACTGCGTATGGCTGGCATCATAACTGGAGATGAGTGTCGTGACAGACTCAATCTGCCACGGCGCGGCGGCAACAGTGATGAGCTGGTGGTTCAAACCTCCATGGGACTGGTTGACTTGCTTGGAAAGGACGACAAATGAGCATCCGTAATTTGCCAAATGTCCCGGTGCTGGCCGGGCGCGGTCTTCAAAGTGCGATTGCTGAAAGCGTCCGGCAGCGCTGGAACCCTGACATCAGGGCAGCAGCTGGCGAGGAGGATGAAAACACCATTTCTATCCTTGATCCCATTGGTGAAAGCTGGATGTGTGACGGGGTGACTGCCAAGCGGATTTCTGCGGCGCTGCGCAATATTGGCGAGAAGGATGTGGTTGTCTCGATCAACTCACCGGGCGGTGATTTCTTCGAAGGACTGGCGATCTACAATCTTTTGCGCGAGCACAAGGCAAAGGTAACTGTGAAGGTGCTGGGGTTAGCAGCATCAGCGGCTTCTGTCATTGCGATGGCGGCAGATGAAATTCAGATCGGGCGAGCGGCGTTCTTGATGATCCATAACACGTGGGTTTGTGCGTGTAGTGATAAGCATGGGTTTCGTGAGGTTGCCGACTGGCTTGAGCCGTTTGATGACGCTGCGATCAGAATCTATCACGCACGCACCAATATCCCGGAAAAAGAGCTGAGCAATCAGCTTGACAAAGAGACCTGGATCAATGGTGAGAGTGCTGTTGAACAAGGGTTTGCAGATGCGCTTCTTCCCAGTGATGAGATTGAGCAGGCTCCGAGCCAAGCTTCCGATAAGCCCTCACCAAATGCAGCGCAAAAGGAGCTTGATATCCTCCTTGCGCGTCTCAATGTACCAAAATCAAAACGTCGCTCACTG
>NZ_LMCK01000152.1:0-65497 GCF_001623165.1 Pseudovibrio sp. WM33 | reverse complement strand
GATCAATGGTGAGAGTGCTGTTGAACAAGGGTTTGCAGATACGCTTCTTCCCAGTGATGAGATTGAGCAGGCTCCAAGCCAAGCTTCCGATAAGCCCTCACCAAATGCTGCGCAGAAGGAGCTTGATATCCTCCTTGCGCGTCTCAACGTACCAAAATCAAAACGTCGCTCACTTTGTGCGGCTTTGAAAGGGAGCACGTCTGGCGCTGCTCCATCCGGCAAGTCTGGCGCTGCCGTTCGAGCAGGAGTGCAAAGCCTCCTCGATAAATTGGATTCCATGTAAATCGGAGAACATTCATGAGAACGAAATCACTCATGCCCGCCATTTGCTTGGCGGCACTTGCTCTTGCTCGCCCTGATGCTGTTGTCGGGTCGGTACGCAATGACACTATGACCACTGAAGCGCTACTGGACAAAGTCAATCAGAAGCTGGATGACGTCACCGACAAAGTGAAATCTACAGCAGAAGATGCGCTCAAACAGGCTAAGAAATCTGGCGAGGTTTCGCAGGAAACCAAAGAGAAAGCCGACAAGCTTTTGACTGAGCAGACGGCTTTGAACAAGACTGTTGATGAGCTGAAAAACGCGCTGGAAGGCATCAAGAGCCAGACGCTGGAAATCTCACAGCAGGTGGCTGAGGGGAACGGCGGCGGTGGCTCTACTCCGGTGATGACACTTGGTCAGGCATTCGTGGCGGAAGATGACCGGATCAAGGCGTTTGCCGATGGTGGTGCACGAGGCAATCTGCGAATTACCGTCTCGAATGCAATCACCACTGCTGCAGGCTCGGCTGGTGGTTTGATCTACCATGAAGAGGAACGTGATCCGATCCGTATGCCTCGGCGTCGCTTGCTTATCCGGGATCTGCTGACCAAGGGCAAAACCAGTTCTGATCTGGTGAAGTACCGAAAGCAGACAGTGCGTGACAGTAAGGCGGCGATGGTTGCCGAAGAGGGAACAATGCCGGAATCCAGCTTTGGTTGGGAGAAGGCCACCTCTGAAGTCAAAAAGATTGCCCACGTTACCAATATCACAGAGGAAGCTCTGGCAGATTCCGACTTCCTGCAAACGGAGATCGACTCCGAGCTTCGTTATGGTCTGGATCTGGAAGAAGAAAAGCAGATCCTTGCTGGTGATGGGCAGGGTGAAAACCTGAAGGGGCTTTTGACTGAGGCTGTGGCATTTGCTGCGGCTGCTGGCCTACCCAATGCCACGCGGATTGATCGTCTGCGTCTTGCCATTTTGCAGGTCGCATTGGCGGATTACGTTTCAACATCCTTTGTGATGAACCCGACTGATTGGGCGGCAATTGACCTCCTGAAAGATAGTCAGGACCGATACATCTTCGGTAACCCAGGTTCAATGAGCACTCCAATGCTCTGGGGTAAGGATGTAGTGGAATCCAACACCATGTCTGCGGGCGAGTGGTTGACTGGCGATCTGGCGATGGCGGGAACTTATTATGACCGTCAGGAAACTGAAGTGCTCATTTCTTCCGAGCACGACACCAACTTCATTGAAGACATGCTGACCATGAAGGGTCGTAAACGGGTTGCTCTGGCGATCAAACGTGCTGCGGCGATGGTGAAGGGCAACTTCGTCTTCGGGTAATCTTGAATAACCGAGGCCACCAACTGGCTCTGCAATCTTCTGATTGCAGAGCCTTTTTCAGGAGAATGAGCATGTACGTCAAAGTGAACTCAACACGCCATACCATCCTTGGTACCTTCCGGTTTGGCTGTGTCTACAAGGTCAATGACAAAGACGCCAAAACCCGAAAGGTCACCAAACCGCTGATGGAAGGTGATGATGCGCCTTTAAAGCGGCTGACTGCCAAGCAAGTGCAGGCGCAAAGTATCAAGTATCTCGATCTGACCGGGCCTGCGAATGAAGACGCAGGGGAGGAAGAATCCGAAGAGGGTGGAGAGTAATCTTGTCTTTGATCGAGCTGGAAGAGGTGAAGCGTCATCTGGCCATTTCACATGGTCATGATGACGATCTCCTCCTCACGTTTATTCGCACGGCGGAAGGGTTTGCTGCGCAATATCTGCGGCGAGATCTCAAGGCCGACTTTCCAGATGGACTTCCTGAGCCGATCAAGACGTGTTTGAGCATGCATGTGTTTGCGCTCTACACCAGCCGGGGTGGTGATGCTCCTCCACCTCCTGCTTATGAAGTCATGATGGCTCCCTATAGGAACCTTGCCGGATGACCAGTAAATCAATGCGGGAGGTCGTCTCGTTCGAGGCTTTGGTGTCGAAGTCTGATGGTTATGGCAACCATGTCTCTGATTACGAGCCGCGCTTTGAAGAGCGTGCGCACTTCAAGTTTCTACGCGGCGGTGAGCGTGTGATCGGTGCCCGCCTCGAAGGTATTCAGCCGACTGTGGTTACTATCTGGCGCTCTCCAGATACTGAGGCGATCCAAACCAGTTGGCGTATGAAAGATCTTCTCTCAGGTACCATCTACGCAATTCGCAGCAAGATCCCGACAGATGACCAGCTCTATTTTGAGCTGACCTGTGAAAGCGGTGATATCGATGGTTAAAGGTGAGCAAGAGTTTCGGCAGTTCATGCGCAAAATCTTGCCTGATGCCGTTAAGAACGCTGCTCGGCAAGCTATGGAGGAAGGGGCAGAGCGTATCGTCCAGTACATGCGCCTGCTGGTTCCCAAAGATGAGGGCGAACTGCTTGCAAGTATCGGTTGGACGTGGGGTAAACCACCTGAAGGTGCCATGGTGGTTGGGAAAGTGAAATCATCTGAGCGCGGTCTTCGCATTGTGATTTATGCAGGCAACGCCAGCACAATGGTCACCAACAAGCGCGGCATCAAATTCCAAAATGCTTTAATCCAAGAGTTTGGAACCAAAGATCGTAAATCCCATCCCTTCTTCTATCCCGTTTACCGCTCGCAGCGCCGTGCTGTGAAGTCCCTGATCACGCGGCGTATTAACAAAGCAATCAAGGTACTGAATGATGGCTAATCCAGATCTGGAGCTTCAGCAAGCCGTGATTGCTGCTTTGGCGGGAGACGCTGCGCTCATGGAGGTGGTGCACGGTGTGTATGACAGCACTAAAGCTTCCTCTGATGGAGCGCCTTGGGGGGATCAGCAAGGTTATGTGAGCCTTGGCCCTGAAGATGAATCTGAGGATCATCACGACTGCTTCACCATAGAAGAAATCACAGTTCAAATTGATTGCTGGTCAAAGAAACCCGGCAGAGTGCATGCAAAGCAGATTTTGCGAGCGGTGCGCAATGTACTCAGCGGTGCTGAGCTTCCTCTTCCTTCCTTTGGCAACGTGCTTACCGAGCTGGAACTTCAGCGGATTGTTCCAGATCCAGAAGAGGGCGTAACGCACGGAATTTTGCAATTCACATTCGAAATCCAAGTTCACTAACGAAAGGGGTTTGTCATGACTAAGCCGACAACAGAGCGTTTTGAGGAGATGGTCCTTGAGGTCGATTTTGCGGAAGATGGTAACTACGCCAGAGTTTGCGGCCTTAAGGGTGTTACGATCCAGCGGCAGGCGAATGTTGATGAGACCGAGGTCGTGGATTGCGATGATGAGAGCAAGCCTAATGAGATCTTGAGTGATGTGCGTTCTGTGAAGGTTTCTGTTTCGGCAGAAGGAACCTGGGCGCAGGAGTCTCACGGCAAGATGATGAACTGGTTTTATTCTGCAAAACACCTTCCGGTACGTCTTGGGAACAAAAAAGCGGCATCTGGCGATCCTGAATGGGAGAAGGCTCCTGCAATTTTGTCTCAGCTCTCTCAGGCGCGTTCTGATGGTAAGGGGCGCGTTACGAAAACTATTGAGATCAATATGGTCGGCACTCCTGAAATCGAAAACAAAGCCTGAGCCTGATCTATGGAAGCCAAAAGCATTGAATGGATTGGTGGGCAGCACGAATTTGTGCTGAACATCGGTCAGCTTCGTGCGTTGCAGAAGAACTGCAACGCTGGCCCTGAAGTCATCCTCCTGCGCATCACGACAGGGACCTGGTTCATTGATGATCTGATTGAGACCATACGCCAAGGCTTGATCGGTGCTGGAATGTCAAACAAAGAGGCAGGGCCGATGGTTCTGCATCTGTTTGAGTTGCATGGGGTGCTTGAGTTCAAACCTGTTGCGATTGAGATCCTGACCAATGCACTCGTAGGCGAGGATGATGATCCCGTGGGGGAGCAGGCAGGGGTGAGGCAACAGGAGAACTCTGGCAGTTCTCCAAGTTCTACAAACGAGGAGCCGCAATAGGCTTCACTCCACGAGAAATCGATCAGATGAGCCTATGGGAATATGTGACCTGTGTTGAGGGTTACAATGAGGTCCATGGTGGCAAATCTGGGAACCCCAGCGGTGAATTTTCAGATGAAGAGCTTCGGGAACTGGGCATTGAAGGGTTTTGATTGATGGGAAAGAATTCTGGCCTGACTATCCCTCTTGAGGTCACCTATAAGAAGTTCCATGATCAGATGTCTCGTTCCGCGGCTGCTGCGGTTAAGTCATCTAATCGGATGGCTGCGGAGAACAAAAAGCTTCAGAAGCAACTGGAGCAAACGCAACAGAAATTCGCGAAACTTCAGGCATCTGCTGGCGGGATGAACGATAATTTTGGCAAGATCGGGAAAGCCTCTCAAGGTGCTGGTAAGGAGATGCAAGGCTTCATCAATGTCTCCAAAGGTGGGCGCTTTGCCATCCAGAACACGTCCAATCAGATTGCTGATATGGCGGTGCAGTTCGAGATGGGCACTGATCCCATGCGGATCATGGGGCAGCAGATCCCGCAGCTTGTAGCGGGTTTTGGAGCTTTGACTGGTACTGTCGGCTTGTTAATGCCTGTTCTGGGGGTGATTGCGGGGATTGGTTTCCCTCTTGCTGGCGTCCTCTTGAGCATGGGTGACAATGCAGAAGACGCCAGCAAGAAAGTTGATGCCTTCACCAAGGCGTTCAATGAAGCTGAAAGCGCGATCTCGCGAGCGAAGAGTACCATTTCTGATTATTCCAAGAATGGACTGGAGAATTTGCGAGACGCTTACGGTGAGGTCACAAGCGCTGTGCTTAATCTGGTCGGGGCATTGGCTCAGCTGGATGCGCAAACCGCTCAATCTAAGACCAACACTGCTTTAGATACTTTCTTTGAAGATTTTTTAGCTGGAGACGCAGCTTTTGCAGAGCTGGATCTTCAGCTGAAGAAGTATCAGGCAATCCAGCATCGTATTGAACAGTTGAGCAACCCGCTCAGTCAGTCCCGCTCAATTGATGCTATCGGGCTTGAAGGTGTTGAGAACACACTGAAGGAACTCAATGCAGAGCTGGAGCAATCTTCTGATCTCGTCAAGGTCTGGGCTGCTGAGATGGCTACGCTTGACGGGGCAAGGGCAAGCGGCAACATGGAGCAGGTTGCTGAATCGCTTGCGAAGATGCGTGCGATACTGACGGGGCTTCCTGATGATAAAATTGCAGAAGTCGGCTTGGAGCTAGCGAAGGTCGAAAGCCTTGCTCGCCAGTCTGCAAATACAACCAAGCGCCTCAAAAATGCTGCCGATAGCGTGCAGCTGAAAGACCTTGCGACAGATGCGACCACAATGGCCAATGAGATCAGTCGCGCAGCTGATGCGATGGAGACCATGAAGCTCAATGGTCTGGCTTCGCTTGAAGAGGCTCAGGTGCGCTTAAGATACAATGATGATCCGGTGTCTCGCGCTGGTGCATTGGCTGCTCTGGAATTTGATCGCACTGTTAATCCGCTTGCACAGCAGGTCGGGCCTACGGGTGGGACACAGCTTGCCAAAGAGCGCGAAGAGTACATCCGCATGGCTCGCGAACAGGCTCGGCTTCAGGAGGCTTTACGACCTGCAACCAAGAAGGGTCCAGATGTTTTGGGGCTGGGTGATCAGGATGTCACTGCGCTTGAGCGCCGAGTTGAGATGCTTGGCCGTACCCGCGAAGAAGTTGCAGCGCTCACTACAAAATACAAGCTGCTTGATATGGCAAAGCAGCAGGGACTGGATCTTGATGAGCGCTCTGTGCAAACCGGACTGACGCTTCGGGAAGAGATTGAGGCGCGGGCCAAGTCCGTTTCCAGACTAACTGGTGAAATTGAAGAGAAAACTCGGCAAAGCCGATTAATGGTGAGCGTTAATCAATCCATCGCCAACGGACTCTCTGATGCCATATTTGAGGGGGAGCGGTTCGTTGATGTGCTTGGCAGGATAGGCATCGAAATTGGTAAGATGGTGTTGCAGTCTTCTGTTTCCAGCTTCACTGGCTCAATTGGTAGCGGCGGTGGAGGTGTTGGGGGGGTCCTGTCAACATTGCTCTCCAGCTTCGGAGGCTTTTTTGCAGAAGGGGGCAACCTGGGGGCTGGCAAATGGGGCATTGCTGGTGAGCGCGGTGTTCCTGAGCTGATTGAGGGGCCGGCAACAATCACTCCGTTCCATAAGCTTCCTGAGGCTAGAGGTGGAGGTTTAGCGTCTGGCCTGCGCATTCGAGTAGAAACTTCAAAGTTTCTTGAAGCACATATTCAAGAAACTGCGGGAATGGTAGTGCAGCAATCAAGCGCTGGTCTGATTGCCGCTGGTGGACAAGCTGGCGTTGCACTCGTTCAAAAGAATTTCTCGGCTATGCAGGCCCAAACTGCTGCGCAGGTGGGTTAGATGGTTGCCTATCTTGAGTGGCCACGCTGTCTTCTTATGCCGCGTCACTATGCGTCGGGACTAGATCCGCAGGAAACCCCTGAAGAGCGCATGTCGCTCACTGGCCGCTTGTCTAATGGTTCGGTGCCGGGATTGGGGATCTGGCGTCCGAAACTGGTAGAGATACCTGTTCTTCGGCGCATGAACCAAGATGTATACGAAGGCATCGTGGCCCAATTGCATGGGCGAGATGTGCCTGTTCTGCTGCCGTTTTATCATTTTGGCAGATACCCCAAAGCGTCAGAACCGAGCGACACAACATTCTCGAACGGTCAAACGTTTGAAGGTGGTGCAGGTTTCTTTGTCTCTGGCACAACAGCCTTGATTGCAAAGAAGGCTGAGGCCGGTACGGTTTTTGTCTGTATCAAAAAAGTCTCGTGCGGAAAAATCCGTCCTGGGCATGCGTTCTCTGTTGGCTGGCACCTGTATCAGGTGCGTTTTGTTGAAGAGCAGGATGATGCGACAGCAAAGGTGCAGATCAGGCCAGAACTTCGGGATGATATCTATATCAGAGATGAAGTTGAGTTTGTGCGTCCAGTCGTGATGGTGACTGTTGTTAATGGCGCTGCATTCAATGTAGAGATGCAGTTTGGCCGATATGCCGCGCCTTCGCTCCAGTTCATTGAGAATACGAAACCGCATGTGCCAAGTGAAGGTGAGTGATGGGCTTATATTCGCAAGAGCAGATTGCAGTTATCAGGCGTAACAAAGCACGTGTTGCAAGGGCTTGGGAATTTCGTTTCACGTCTGAGACAGTTTGTATTTGGAATGGCAATGTAGACCGACGGTTTGCTGACAATCCAAATAAGTTCCTTGGGATGAGAGGGCAGCTTGAAGCGCCTAATGTTCCGTTTTCCAGCAAAGGGGAAAATGGAACTGCATTCTTCCGGGTGCATGGTTTGCCTTCCTGCATCAAAAAAATGATGTGGGATGCGCAGGCTGAGGTTTATGGAAACTATATCATTGAGTATGCCATGATACTGGACCGACGGACGCTGCAGCTCGTTGGTCCTATGGTTCTCAATCAGGTTTATGTGATGAGACGCTTGAGGGCTGCACGTCAGGGTCCGACTGTTGGTGGCGGTTCTCCAAGTTACAGCCTCTCAATTCTTGTTGCGACGGTGTTTGAGCATCGGGCTGAAGCAGCTTATGGCAGATATACAGAAGCAGACCAGAAGGGCCGGTATCCAGATATTGGTGACAAGATTTTCAACTACGCTCCTGTGATTGCCAGAGGAACACCAATCAAGTTGGTATGAGCGAGAAGCTTCTCCAGACTTACTTCCAGCATGCCTATGCCAAGGGGTTTGGTTATCAGCCAGACTGTGTTGACTGCTGCCGTTTTCCTGCTGATTGGATTGTTTTTTGTGGCGGTCCAGATCCGGCTGCACGCTGGCGAGGGCGATATGAAACCGAGGGCAAAGCTCTTGCTTTTGTACATGAAGCAGGCGGGCTGGTGAACATACTGGATCTGGGTATGACGTCTGCTGGTCTTCAGCAGGTTGGTCAACCTCGTTCAGGTGATGTTGGGTGCGTTGTGGCTCGGGCATGCCGCAGTGTTGTCGGAGCGATTTATTGCGACGATGTCTGGTGGACAATCAGCGAGCTTGGAGTTTTGCCGGTAGCTGCGAGATGTCTGAGAGCGTGGAGGATTCCTGAATGCCAATGGTCTTGCCAGCAATAGGAGCATTTATAGCGGGCGCAGCCGCTGCTGCCGGGATTGGTAGTGCTCCTCTCAGCCTGATCGCTTTAGGAGCTGGAGGGGCTTATGCGGCTGGGGCTGCTACAGTGGGAACCATTGCGACTGCGATCAGTACTATTGGTGGCGCTATTGGAGTTGGAGCTGTCATTTCTGCCGGGGCTTCGATTGCTAGTGTTTTGCTTTCAGCTCCTCAGACTCCCGTGCAATCCCTGCCAACCAGTCAGCGACAGATTGTAAGAGAATCTGTTGGATATCGTCGAAAAGGATGGGGCAGGGCTGTTGGTGGAGGGCAGTTGCTTTTTGCTGCTGTGAAGTCAGGGAGTAGCCGGTGGCCGAGTGGTAACAACTATTGCATGGTGATTGCCTTTTGTGATGGCCGTGTCTCTTTCTGGCAGTCGTTTTTGGTTGATGGCTTGGAAGTCTCGTCCACTGACGGTGAGGTCAACAATGAAGAATACGATGGATACTTGCGCCTTCATGTACGGGAAGGTGGGTTAAATCAAACAGCCTTCACGCACATGCAAGAGGAGTTCCCTGAGGTCTATTCTGAGGAATGGCAGGGTGCGGGGGTGGCTTTGATAGCAGCTGAGCTGCGGTGCACTAATGAAGTTTACGCCAAGTTTCCCAATGGGTGGCGTACTGAACTCTCTGCGATTGCCGATCTGTCGCCTGTATTTGATCAGCGTGATCAAGAGCAGACACTTGATGATCCGGAGACATGGAAGTTCAGCAGCAACGCAGCGCTGGTCATACAAGATCACCTGAAAGCTCCGTTGGTTGAGAACGGTTTTGCGATACCAGTTGATCTTTTGGATCTGGATGACTTTGCCAGTGCTGCGGACTTGAGCGGGCTTCAGGTTGCTGGTCCTGAGGATACGGTTCGCGATCAATGGAGCTTATCGGGGTGGGCGCGGTTTGACGAAACGCCAGCTGCCATTTTGCAACGGCTGCTTACGGCTTGTGATGGACGTTTGCGCTTAACTGGAAACGGCAGGATCGGTTTATCCGTTGGAGGTTGGCAAGAGCCAACTGTGGTTCTGACTGACGATGACTTATTATCTCTCGAAGTTACGCAAGGCCGGTTCGTATCTGGTGCAGGGACGGTGATCAAAAGCCGGTATGTGAGCCCATCGCATGGTTACATCGAGCAAGATGCTATTGAGTTTGAACATCCCAATGCCGACACGTTGGGTCGAGAAATCACGACAGCTGATTTCTTGATGGCTTCGAACCACGGTCAATGCCGTCATCTACAAAAAACTACAGCAGCACGTTTGAATGCCGAATACGAGATCCAGTGCGTTGCTGATATTGGCGGACTGGCTGTTGTTGGAGAGAGGTTTATCAGGCTGCAAAGTGCGCTTGAAGATGTTGATGCCATCTTTGAGGTTGGGAATGATCTCCAATATCTGATCGATGACAAAGAGAATTTTGTGGGTGTGTCATTCTCAGCTCGCTCAATCACAAAGGAAGATGTTGAATATGATGAGGAGGTGGATGGTGTTGCTCCTCCTGAGGTTCTGCCTGCTCTGGAAAATGGGATCAACCCAGATCCACCCACTCTAACCGTTAGCGGTAGTGACCAGAAAAAGACCTTCACCCTATCTGACAGTAATGCGTCGTTGTTACATCAAATCGCACTTGCTGATGTTACAGATGGTGGTGAGGAAGTCTTTTACATTTGGCTGGAACCCGGCGATATGAGTGCTCAAAGAACACTGATAGGCGGGCATAGTTACGAGGTCCGCGCCAAGTCGCTGACGATCTCCGGCATCTCTTCTTCTTACTCTCCGGTTCAAAGCTTCGAAGTGTTTTAGCTCTAAGAAAAAATTGAACTTTCTTTCCATCATCGGCGTTTTAGGCAACAAGCATTCCGCTTATTTAGTGTCCTTTGCTCTATGAGGTTACAGATGAACCATCCTTATGATCCTGATGTGTTTTTGCGAGATAATGTAGTCAGTGGAGATGCGGACAGCGGTGTCCATCGGGTTTCTCTTGCACAGCTTCGACAGTACGTAAAGTGGTTGGAGCGATCTGGTGTGAGTGTGATCGCTTCTTCTGAAGCCGAGTTAGCCTCGGTTCCCGGTAGCAGCAAAAATATTAAAGCCGAAGTGCGAGGGGCTGATAACAAATCGGAAAACGGCTACTACTCATGGGATGAAAATGCTGCGAAGTGGGTCAAGCGGGCAGCTCTCGATTTGACCTTTGGCCGACTTGTGGATGTGTATGGGTCGTCTCAGGAAATTAGAGCAACTCTGATTGGGTCGATAGAGAGTGGTCACGCCGTTGCCATGGTTGGAACAGCACTACACACCAATGAAGCCGGTGGAACGTTTATCTCGATTGATGGTGATCGAGAAGAAATCTTCGGTCCGTCTGGTGAGGAGCTTGGTGCTGGATATCTTGTGGCTGGCAAGGCCTTCCTTCTTACGCGGAATGCTGATGGGGCGCTGCGATGCAGTTTTTCTGGAGATGCTGTCGGCGCAGCTCAGCAAGCGACAGAAAGTGCGGTGGCGGCAGTTGCAGCGCGAGATGAAGTTCTAAGCCTTGCAAATGATGCGTTGACTGGAGGTAGTGCTCAGGTGTTGTCAACCTTGGCTGCAGCACAGCTTCTGGATCTTCCGGCTGGTGTTACCGAGTTTTGGGTGAACGGCAATGAGGCGGCTGGCGATGGTGGGCAAGGGGTTGTTCTTTACGACTCGGATAACTCAGATCTGCCGAATGCGCTTTATGCCCCTGCTAAAGTAGGTCGTTTCAAGAGAGGAATTGTTGGCGAGATCCGCGCTTCGCAACTAGGGCTTAAAGACCATGATACGTTAGATCAAAGGGACAAGTTTCAAGACTTCTTGCGAGTTTGTGAAGGCGAGAACATGGCTGCCGTTCATGACCTGGGGACCATTGATTGTGCCGGTGGAACCGTTTTTTGGAATGAGCATGGCAAGGCGGTTGGTGGTGGTACCATTAACGGCTCTACTTTGCGTGGTGTAACGCCTCGGCTGAATAGAATCACAAACTGCTATTTCACAGCTGGTGATCAGGAGAACTACAACGCCAAGCCGGGAAATCGCTCACGCATGGAGAACATCCATTTGGAAGGAGCCGTGCGTTTCATCAATATCGAAGGTGTGATGGCGATCCATGGATGTACCTTCTTTGCATCGCAAATGCTTGACTACTCCGATATTCCAGATGACTGGATGATTGATAACACTAAGTACGCTTCAATCGAGTACATCGTCGAGATGATGTTCAACAACCATCCGATCATCACCACAACAGCGGTACAAAATGGCCTGTTGGCTAATGGTGTAGAGGGCCTTGGAGCTATGCGCGTTTCGCAAGATGGGAACTTGTCGTGGATTGGTGGTCGTATGAACACCAACCTTGAAGGCATTCGTTGGGATGGGAATCCGATTGTTGCAGGAACAGGGGCACGTCGAGCGGAGTTACGTGGAATTCACTTTGAAAGTAACCAGCGCTCAGCGATTGTTGTGAAGGCGATTTCTGACCTGAAAGTCGATTGTCATATTCGGGGGAATGGAGACAATTGGGATACAAACTATCCTTTAATTGATATCTCCTCCCTACAAGCCAAACATATTGATATACGCGGGCATATTCGAGGGAAGACAGATCAGACTGTCGGGATAGGCGTTCGTGCTGAGCGTGTGAAGAACCTGAAAATTGCCGCTGAGTTTGAGGATCTTGCGACGGTTGTTGAGGCACAAGACTTTGTGGAGGGTATCGAGTTTGGTATGGTGACGATCAACAATGTGCCACCCAATACTGCTTTCAGGATTAGTAAGAAAGCAAAGCCATACCTACCTCATCCATTAGCCACAAACGCTAACAGCGTTGTTGGATCCGACAGTCATCTCGATAAGTTATCTGACAGCTTCACGGGAATTCAGATCGATCAAACAAAGTGGCAGCTCAATATTGGGAGTGATCCTCAAACTGAGGCGATATTGAGCAATGCTGCGCTCAAAGTTCATACTGGAGCTGATGTAGATCGCACGATAGGGAAGAATGGAGTTCAGATTGGCAGTGCTTCCATATGGCTCCCAGAGCGAGGTGGGTTGCAAATGGAAGCCACAGTTGCTGTTTCGACGAACAACACTTACTGCTTTACAGGTCTTTGTGCTGATCCATCGTTTACCAAATTGTTTTCTGTGAGCGGGTCAGATGTTACGACTGTTGTTAATGAAGCTGTTGGTTTCGTTCACGACTTTGCTTCAGATGATAAAAACATCTTTGCGTTGTCGGTAAAGGAAGGCGTGATCCAATCGATTGATACCGGATTGCAGCTGAACTCGATTAAAGATCGACGTTTCTTGATGGTGATTTCCGAAACTGGTGATGTGACTATGTACATTGACAGTGAGGTGGTTGCTGAATTCTCAGCAGCGATCATTCCTAGTCAGGTGTTCTCGTGTGTTTTTCAGGGCGGATCTGATGGGTTGGACGGTAAAGATCTGTTCCTTAAGCACGTCGCAGTTCAACAATTCTCAGATTGACATGTGTGCGTAACAACACCTAGCGTTGAGTTGGTAATGTTGCAGGCGAGGAGGTCGGAATGCCACTCCATGTAATTTCTGGGCGGGATGCGGTTAACGCGAGAAAGGGAAATCCAGTCTCAAGTTGGCCTGCTAGAGGACGTAACAATAGATTTGAACCTCTTGCTCGCCCGGACATTCAAGCTAGCTTTACATTAGAACCGGGATCTACAATCTTCACGGTTGGTTCATGTTTTGCTCGATACGTTGAGCAGAGATTACTTGAAGAGGGGTTTCGCCTTCCAGCTCGTGATTTGTTTCGGCGTCCAGAATTCAGAGAATTGCAGTATGCCTCAATAAACAATTTCGGTGCGCCTTCAATTTACAACGAGTTTGCTTGGGCGCTTGATCCTGAACGTTCATACGATCTTGACGCAAACATTTGTGAGGTTGGAGATGATAAGTACATCGACCTGCATGTACTTAATACTATCCGTCCCGCTCCATTAGACGTTGTTGTTTCAAGGCGAACGGCGATTACAGAGACATACAAAACGGTTTGTGAAGCTCAAACTGTGATTATCACACTCGGTCTGTCTGAGGTTTGGTTTGATACTTTGACGAGCACTTACCTCAATGTCGGGCCTTTGCCTCGCATTATGCGACAGTACCCAGACAGGTTTCAGCTGCATGTGCTTAGTTACGCTGAAGTTCTGGAGCACCTTTGTGCAACGATAGAGTTGTTGAATAATCAAGCTCGTAAACCGAACATCCTGCTAACAGTGTCTCCAGTACCATTACAAGCAACGCATAGAGATATGGATGTCGCTGTTGCCAACACATACTCCAAGTCGGTGTTACGGGCTGTGGCCGAAGAGTTGACGTGTTCTTTTGGTAACGTGTTCTACTACCCTAGCTATGAATCTGTGATGATCACAGATCGAAAGCTAGCTTGGGAAGATGATCAAGTCCATGTCACAAGCGATGTGATTGATCTGCAAGTTGCTCGGATGATCAAGGCATATGCTCAAAAGGGTGGTGTAGACCTACGAGATAAAATTCTTGAAAGACTGCAATCTGGGCCTCGACTGCGTGAGGCGACTAGACTGTTTGAAGATTACCGAGACATAATCGCAGCAGATGAGGAACTTCTTCGTTGGTATTTGAGGGTTCTTATTCAGCGAGGTGAGCCACAAGTAGCGTTAGACCTCATGTCTGATCTTGAAGTTGATGGAAACATCCAGCCTTTAAAAGTTCAGGCGCTGCGAAAGTTGAAAGAGTTTGGTCAAGCAATGATTGTCTTAGAAACATCGTTGCATGCGCGATCCCGCAATCATGCATTATGGCAAGAAGCCCTAGAGACTTATATTGATCAGAGCAGCGTGAAAGAGGCGCTTGAAATTGTTGATCAGTGGGTGAGTGCTACGCCGGGTGCGGCGGGTATGATTTACCGGCGTAGCGGAAAAGTTTTTGAGAGACTTGATAGCGAGCTAGCTTACGAGATGTACCAAAAATCTTTAGAACAAGATCCAGAAAGTGATCTTACTAAGACCGCTCTGGATAAGCTCAATTTTTTATAACTCGGATACTCTCAAGTATATGCAGCTCTTTTGTTTGTGACACTCCGCTTTCAAGGCGAGTGTGAGATTGCGCAAGCCATTACAGCTATTGCTTTATGCTGTGCGCGAAATAGTAAATCCATCCAGCATTCCATTGTTTATGTGATCTGCCGCCCTTTTTAGGGCGGCTTTTTTCATGGAGAAATGTCGATGAAAACTACCAAAACCCGCCTAGTTGGGGCGTCTGCGGTGCTGCTTGTTTCGTTCGTTGGTGCTTGGGAGGGCCTTCGCACTAGCGCGTATGAGGATCTCGTTGGTGTTCCGACGATTTGTTATGGCGAAACTAAGGGAGTGACGGTCGGAGACACTGCGACCAAAGCCGAGTGTGACGCTATGCTAAACGCCTCCCTTAAAGAGCATGAGGCAGGGATGCGCAAATGCTTGACGCCTCCAGATCAGATACCAATCAAAACCTACCTCGCTATGGTTTCCCTTTCATACAACATTGGCACTGGAGCGTTTTGCAAATCGACAGCTAGACGGCGGCTGAACTCGGGTGATTGGGTTGGGGCGTGCAAGGCGGCGACTTGGTTTAATCGAGCTGGTGGCCGGAAAGTACAGGGGTTAGTTAATCGTCGACAAGCTGAGTATCGAATGTGCATGCAAGGGGCGCGGGAATGATAGGGCTTATTGGGTCCTTCCTCTCTTTTGGTGTTGTTGTACTGATAGCCTATGGCGCTCTTGCTGGGGCTGCTCTGGCTTTTCTTGCTCGCTTCGATCCGCGCACCCCTGATTGGCTTTCCACACTGGCTGCAGTCTCTTTGCTGTGTGTTTCGATCTGGCACTTCTCTGCTCTTCATCATGACCGGGAAGCCGAGGTTGCTCAGCTGCGAGCAGATTACAAGGCGCTCACTCGTGTAACTGCAGCCCATAAAATCATTGCAGAACAAGCTAATTCCGGTCTGTTGGAGCGCATTCAGCAGATGAGGGGGCTTGAAGAAAAGGTAAGAGATTATGAGCTTGAGTTGGCGAGGGGCTCTGCTGCTGCTTGTCCTTCAGACCCCGCTTACGTTAACCGGATGCGGTCACTTAAATTCCGAAAAGCTTTATAGACTTCCTGATCCTCCACCAGATCTCACAGCCAGTTGTAAAGATCCTGGCATCAGTGGTGACAAGGGGCTGGATGCCATTAGGCATCGTGCAGCTTTGATCGCTTGTGATGCCAAACGCCAAGGGTGGCAGCTCTTTTACGACAGCGTGCAGGACAACTTGAAAGGTGATGCGAAATGACGCCGAAGACTGAAGCTGGGGCGCTCACGGGATTAAGCCTGTATGGGGCGCTGGGATATGCAAGCAGTTATCTGGATCCAGCACTTCAACTCTTGCTGTTGATCGCAGTTCTGATTGGTGCAGTTCTCCTCGCTTGGGGACGCTGGGTTGATGTCCGCAACAAGCGGTTAGAAACCCGCATAAAGATGCTTCAAATTGAAAAGTTAGAGCAAGGTGACGGCTAATCACGGCTTGCCTCAGATGCGAGGATAAACCGAAATTGATCGAGTTCTCTCTGGCTAATGGTCAGGGAGATAGACGTGTTTGCACCACGTCCATCCACGGTCTGTCTGATTGCTCAGTCCGTGAGAGCTTGCGGCAATGCTGAAAGGCTCTTCCCTACTGACACTATACACCCGTTAATCGTCAGCATTGGGAAAATTGCCAAAGCCTGAAAGCTATCCTCTATGAATTTGTTTGGAGAAGTTGAGCCGGTCAAGGCGGAGCCTATCGCGCCTTACCTTGGAGGTAAAAGTCAGCTTGCCAAGTCGATTGTTGGCAGAATTCAGCAGACCAAACACACAACGTTTGTTGATGTGTTTTTTGGTATGGGCGGGGTGTTCTTTCGCCGGGTGTCTGTGCCAACAGCCGAGGTGATTAACGATATTAACTCCGAGTTAGTCACTCTCTTTCGTGTGCTTAGGAGCCACCCTGAGATATTGCTGCAGGAGTTAAGTGTAATGCTCGCCGCAAGGACTGAGTTTGATGCTTTGAAGAAAGCAGATCCTACTCACATGACGGACATTCAAAGGGCAGTGCGCTTCTATTACTTACAGCGCTTGTCGTTTGGTGGGAAGTCGACTGGGCGTTCCTTTGGTGTCTCCCCAGATCGACCATCGCGGTTTGATATAAACCAGTTGCGAGAAAACCTGAGGCTTGCGGCATCGAGGCTTAGTTCTGTGACTATCGAAAATCTAGATTGGCGAGAGGTTTTATCTCGCTACGATTCCGCAGGAACACTCTTCTACCTCGACCCTCCTTATTGGGGAGGTGAGGCGGACTATGGGAAGGGTGTATTTGAAAGAAAGGACTTTGCCCAAATGGCTGAGTTACTATCTGAGATAAGGGGTCGTTTTCTGCTCTCGATCAATGATCGGGAGGAAGTCCGGACAACCTTCGAAGGCTTCAACCTGGAGCAAGTGCATCTCAATTACTCAATCGGTAAAGAAACCGGAAAGAAGGTGGCAGAGCTGATTATATCCAACTAACTCAACCACCCAGTTTATATGAGAAACCTTGACGCTCGCAATCATCCCCGATTGCGGGCGTCAAGTTCTTTTGGGCTAGGGATTTTCAAGCCGTCATTCCGCAAGAGGTGGTAGAAATATTCTTTCTTTTGCAAGCCTAGTTCCTTTTGTCTGGCTTCCATCATTTCAATGATGGGGATGGGAACCTGAGAGTAAGAGACGTTACTTCTCTCAGCTTTGCGTAAGGCGTTCACAAATGCCTCGTACTCGCTTGGTCTATCTTGTACTAGCTGTGAGATTATCTCTTCCACTGAACGTCTCTCAGTGGGCTCTGTAGCGGCTTCTGGGGCGGTCTTTGCTTTTGGAGTGTCAAGATCAATCAGCTTTGGTTTTCGTGTTTTATAGTCTCCCATAGCTACCTCACGCTGCTTCTTTGTGGGTGATCGCTGGTGGAATGAGGCGCTTAGAGCGAAGTTCGCGAACTAGTTCTTGAGAGTGGGCCTTTGCTAGCCCTCTGAGATGCTGGCCAGTATTCAAAGCAGTTTTGAAGGTTGTGGATTGCCAGAGGACTGCGTCCAGAACATCGAGGTCTGCTTCCTCCGTAAGTTTAGCTGAGATGGCGTCGTCATTGATCTGACCGCGTTTGAAGTCCGTTCGGACCACGGCGCTATTGATTGCTTTGCCGATCTCAGCGCTCAGCTTGGAAAGGAAGCGTTGGGTGTTAATCGCACCTTGGATGTCTGCAATCGTTGCGGTGCAGGGGATTAAGACCAGATCACTTGCGGCTGCGACGTATGCAGCGATACGCGTGTTAAAGCCTGCTGTGTCTACAAGGGTGTAATTGTACTGGCCTTGTAGCTCTCGCAGTAAGCCGGAGATTTCGTTGTCGTTCGTTTCGTGGACATGATCTATTTCGCCACGGGAAGCAACCTCTTGCTCTGCCCACAAAGAGGAAGAGCGCAAGGCGTCGGTGTCTGGAATGATGACGTTGTGTCCTTCTCCAGCAAGGATGCTCGCCAGTGAGACGGTCAAGGTGGATTTACCGCAGCCACCTTTCTGCTGAATTACTGAGATTGTGTGTGTCATGCTGTGCCCTCAACAAAAGTTAGTTGCCAGACAACAGTATTTAGACACCAGATAACAGACAATCCGTTACAAATAACGGGCAATAGCGAATAGCAAACAGCAAACAGCAAACAGCTAACAGTTTACTAATGTAGGTTACAGCAGATTAGCGGCTTTGCTCGCCGGGGTGTTGCGGCACCATGTGCTGGTAGCAAGGGCGGGTCACAATGTTGGTAGATCCACAACGCGAGCATCTCAGCCTTCGTGCAATATGAATTACGATTGTGTGCTCAGGCATTCCCTCAGTCGAGACGTAAGCAGTTTTTTGGCAGTTGTCGCAGTGAGCGCGAACCGGGGCGTTGAGTTCCTTTAAGTCTGCCAAGGTGACGGGGTTGTCAACCATCTTCAGCGTTCCTTCGTCTTCTTCGAGCAGTGTGACCGAAGTTTTCGGACCCACCGATTTTTGAGGTGATTGCTTGCGCCAATGTGGCTTGCTACCCGATATGATAGGTGCAGCTCGTGGGACACCTGCAATTTAACTCCTTGAATTGTAAAGAGTGCTTTGTATGCAATTACGGGACACTCATTTATTGAATGTACTGAATTATTTTGGTTTTTTGTAGCTCCTCCGGGCCTACCACCTTTCCTATCTTGTTCATTTCCCTTTTAGAACGGCTGCCTTGATGTAACTTGCATTCAAGTTATGCATTTATGCTATCTGCATGATGTAATCGTGGGGGCTCTATTAGAATTGATATTTATACCACTATGAATTTATATGTGAGATATTCTATCAGGCATCTACTAGGTGAAATTAGTTTAAAGTAATCACTTGGTTCTTACCTTGTTAAAAGAAACTAATACCTCGATATGTCGAGAGATGACACAATAGTATTCCCCTAATATACCAAAGCTACATCGATACAACTGACACTTTCTTTCTCAGAAATTTATCGTGAAGTCCTCGTTAGATTAGGGGTTGCTATGAGACTAAATTCTGCTCTCGGGCTTATGCTGGGGTGTGTCCTCAGTGTTGGCTCCTCTCACGCACAACAACTTGTTTATCAGCCGACTAATCCGAGCTTTGGCGGATATGCGGCTAATACTACCCACCTTTTTGCAACGGCGAATGCCCAGAAAACTGCAACTGTCGGAGGAAGCAACAAGTATGGTTCCGGGTCTGGTAGCGGTGCTGATGGTTCTGGCAGTAGCCTGGCTGATTTGTTTGTACGCCAGCTGCAGAACCGATTGATTTATGCTCTGGCGGATCAGGTATCCCAGGCGATTTTTGGTGATGATCCGAAAGACAGCGGCACTGTGAGCTTTGGCGACCAGAAGGTTTCTTTTGTTCGCGGCACAGATTCCATTCAGCTGCAGATTATTGATGAAAGCACGGGTGCCATTACCGATATCACGGTTCCTGTCCTGCAGGACGGTACTCCCATAAATTAATGCCAGGTTATTGATATGATGAAGAAATCTATTGTTGTTGCCATGGCGTTGTCGTTGTCTGCCTGCGGGCCGGTAACACGCATGGCATTTAGTCCCGGACCTCAACTTGCAACGATCTCGGTGCAAGCCAGCAAGCTGAAAAAGCTGCCCGCTCCGAAGGAACCGATTTACGCTGCTGTCTACAGTTATCAAGATCTGACAGGCCAGTATAAGCCGTCTGACAAGGTCCAGACACTGTCACGATCTGTGACGCAGGGCGCTGACACGATGCTGGTTCGTGCGCTTCAGGATGCCGGGGATCGCAAATGGTTCCGCGTGGTTGAAAGGGGCAATCTTGATGCTTTGCTGAAAGAACGCCAGATCGTTACGCAGATCCGCAAAATCTATCTGGGTGAAGACAAAGTTGATCCGAAGGTTCTGCCACCACTGCTTTATGCGGGAGTTCTGTTTGAAGGTGGTGTCGTTGGGTATGACAGCAACACCCGAACAGGCGGATTAGGGGCTCGTTATCTGGGCATTGGCGGAAATGCGGATTACCGGCAGGATGACGTGACTGTTTCGCTGCGTGCTGTCAGCACACGGACCGGTGAAGTCATGGCCAACGTGATGGTTCAAAAATCCGTTGTCTCTGTCGGGCTGAAAGGCGGCGCGTTCCGCTACATCGCTTTGGATGAAATTTTAGAAGCCGAAGCTGGTATCACCAAGAATGAGCCTGTCACCCTTGCTGTGCAGCAGGCTATTGAGAAGGCGGTTTACTCCATTGTTATGGAAGGGGCGCGTGTTGGAGCCTGGAGTTTTGAGAACCCGGCTCAAGCCAATGCTTTGTATCAGGAATACACATCTGAGAAGGCACAGGTCACCCAGCGTGTAAAGGTTAAAAAGGCTCGCCCCCCATCGAATATGGGTCCTTACAGAGGCAGTGTTCCACTGGCACGGTCAAACCTGTGGGCGAATAAGAAATCTTAGGATGTTGCAAAATGTTCAGCAGTTCTAGAACAACATCCATCTTTTTCCTCTTGATCCAAAATTTCTCTAAGCCATTGAAAATAAGTGACTATGAGAATTGGTGGCAAGAGATCTCGGTTACCGTAAAAACGGTAATAGAGGGTGTGCGACCTCGCAAAAACTCACACACCCTCATGTCGCAACGGAGCAAATGTGATTGGTTACAATCTCCTTTGCTCACCCGAACTATTATAGGTGAAGGTTCGTAATTATGAAGCAAATTCTTATTTTGTCATGTTCAGCTTTGGCATTTTCAGTTGCTGCTGCACATGCGGGAGATGGTAATGCATCTTCCCTGAGCCAGGTAAATCTTGCTGGTGCAGGCAACACGGGTACAATCACCCAGATTGGCGACAGCAACGATGCGATTGTAGTGCAGACCAACACTGCAGGTGGTGGTAATAACGCAACTGTGCTGCAAACTGGCAGCAACAACATTGCTGGTAGCAATCGTAGCCCAAGCGGTAAGTACGACGGGCAGATGGTGCAGGATGGCGCTAGCAATACTCTTTCCATCAACCAAGATAACAATCAGATGGTAAGAAATGTTAGTCAGTCTGGTGACCAGAACACTGCAAGTATCTTGCAGCGTGCAAATGGCTCTCCTTCTGATCGTACTCCTGATCATCGTGTCTGGCGTGTAAATCAGACCGGTCAGGCCGGTGCTGTTGCCTTACAGAACAGCCTGACAATTGACCAGCGTGGTGACACCAACGTTGTTGCTAAGGTTAGGCAGGAAAATACCTCTGTAACTGGTGGTGTAAACACTGCTTCAATTCGTCAGCGTGGGGACTTTAACGGCGCTAATATTGATGATGTTCCACCAGATCCAACAGGAACAGGTACTCCTGTTGTTGAAGGTCCATCCCATGGTGCTAAGCTGATTCAGGTTGGTTCTGCCAACGACACATCAGCTCTTCAGAATGGCTCGCGCAACAACTTCTGGCTTGAGTCCAGAGGTGTCGGCAATATGGTCGATCTGGTTCAGGATGCTGGTTCAAATCAGTCCTACACCAAATCTGTCATTGAAGGTGACATGAATGATGCTGGATACCGCCAGACTGGTGACATGCAGGATATTGATGTCAGTCTAAACGGCAGTAACTTTATGATCCGTGCGCGTCAGGCTGGAGACTCCAACACAGTTGACTACGTGGGTGCTGGTACTAACGGCAAAGTTTCCATTCAGCAGTCTGGTGCTGGCAATGCCTTCTCCGGTTATTCATGGGGCGATCGGCAGTATATTGCTGTGAAGCAGTCTGGTGATAACAACGGCGTTTACATTGATGGCTTGAATGGTCCGAACCTCAACAAGTTCTATGTGTTGCAGACGACAAGCGACAACGGCGTAACTGTTGGTGTTGTTGATGGTAGCTATAACCGCCTGCAGTTCATTCAAAAAGGTGGTGATGGCAACAACATCGATTTTGAAGACGTTAATGGTGATCAGAACAAGATCTTCCTCACCCAGAACGGTACAGGCAACTCTATCACCGGTAATGTTGGTAATCGGACTGACGCTTCTACCAGCAATGATAACCACATTCAGGTCGGGCAGATCGGTGATTACAACGAAGCCGGCGTCTCTGTGATGGGAAGCCACAACAGAGCAATGGTTGGCCAGAAGGGCGACTTCAACGTTGCTAATGTCAGCCAGACGGGTGACAGCAACTCTGCGACCATTAATCAGGGGGCTGCCAGTGTGGGAGTTCCAGCTATCGTGACTGACAGTTCTGTTCCGTTCAATACATTGATGGGCTCCAACTGGTAAGTCTTTTTCCCCCGGCCTACGGGCCGGGGTCTTTTTAGTTTTAGTGACTGAATCCAGAAAAAATAGAAACCGCTGTGATGTGATGGGAGTGGCGTAGTCCACTTCCGGAGCATTGCAATGTTGTTTGGGCGTGTTGGTTTTTTCGTTTTTGGTAGTGCTGTTTGTGGTGCTCTTTCTGGAGTTTCTGCCCAGGAAATGGCGGTTATTCCGCAAGTTGATGTCTCTGGGTATCAGCAGGGTGCCTCAACCTCTCAACTACTGGAGGACAAGAGCGCGAAGGTGTTTACGGGTAACATTCCTCAAGTGACGGAGTTTGGTGGGAACACCATCAGTCTTCGGGGGCTAGAAGAAAGTTACGCTACTTTGATCCTTCCCGTGATGCCGGAACTTGTGAGTGATGTACCTAACTCTCCGGTTGCCGGGCAGGGGCTGATCATTGGGACCGGGAATACGGTGCTTTATGAGGCTGAGGGAACCGGGAATGGCTTTGGGTTTATCCAATATGGATATGGCAATGCGCTCTCTGGCAGAGCTTATGGGCACAACAACAATGCGCTGGTGGGGCAGTTCGGGAACAACAACCGCGCGCTCTTCAATCAATTTGGAGATGGAAATTCTCTGAGTATCATGCAGGGGCAATAGCCTTCAGTGGGCTCCTCGCTCCGAATTTTCGGGTGATGGATATGTTTAGGAAATTAGCTGGTTTTATTCTGGCATCTGTTTTGATGCAGTCTGCGGCTTTTGCAGGTGATGGGAACACGGCTCTCATCCGGCAGGTGGGGGACAATCACGAAGTTCAGGTTTCGCAAAGTGCGAGCAACAGTGAGGCTACTGTTTTGCAAGGTGGAGACACTCTTGCTGCAGGTCTGGGGCAACAGGCTTTGCGCGGAACATGGTTTGTTGGCAAGATTTTTGGCGCTTCCAAAAACACGTTGGATACAGCAGATAATGTTGCTGCGCTTGCTGTGCGCAACAGCTTTCTCGCGCCTTCTGCTGCTGGTGTTGGCAATGATGCGAGTGTTGTGATTTCGGGTGATAATTCAACCGGTAACCTGTTCCAGACGGGGGATGCCAATCAGGGGGCTGTGGAGGTGTCTGGCAGCAGTTCCAAGGGCACGTTATGGCAACATGGCAATAACAACGAAGCCGGGCTTGCTGTGACGAGCAACGGGACCAATGTGCTTTACACACAGCGTGGGAACGGGCTTAAAACTTCAGATGTTGCTGCTGGCAATACGCTTACTGTCTATGCGCCAGGCAATACTGTGATGGTGCATCAGCAGTAGACTGGCCAGACTTTTGCAGAGGCGAGCTTCAGGTGTTCAGGGCGTTCTCACGTTCGGCCATTGCCAGGGCCCCGCGCAGGGCGTCGTTCTTGGCGGGCACAATGAACTGCTTCAGGTCCGGAGGCAGAAACGAGTCGTAGGCATGGCTCAGGCCTCCAAGCAAAGCGATGGGGAGTTTGCCGTCATCGCTTAAAAGCCGCAGGGCGGAGGCCACGTAGGTGGTGCCTTCCTCGACAATGTCGAGGGCAAGGCGGCTTTGTTGCTTGGCATAGACGAGGATGATGGGCATGAACTCGCCAAAGTCTTTTGGCTTTGCGGTGCGGGCAAACTCGGAAAGCTTACGCGGATCGTCGTTAAACTGGCGCAAAATGTGCTCCGTTAACGGGCATAGGCTGCGCAGGCCGTCGTGGGCGAGCAAGGCTTCTTCCAGCGCGCGTTCGCCCATTTTGGCGCCGCTGCCCTGATCTCCGCAATGGAAGCCCCAGCCTCCGAGGTAATAGTGCTTTTCGCCTTTGCGGGCCATGAAGTTGGACCCTGTGCCGAGGATGCCGATGACACCGTCGTCAGAATCATGAGCGCCTTCCAATGCGATTAAGCTGTCGGAGACGACCTGAACGGCGGCGAACGACAGGTTTTCAGCAAGGCCGATAGGGTCATTGTGGGCGTTGGCGCCTGCCAGCCCCAGTACTGCGAATGTTTGTTGCAAGGCCTCTTCTGTCAGTCCTGCGTCCTTGCAGGCCTCTTTGGCGGCATGGAGAATGGAGCTGAGGCTCTGGGTCGGGTCGCTGTAGATGTTGGCTGATCCGGCTTTGCCGCGTCCCAACAAACGTCCATCTGCCGTTGCGATTGCAGCACGACAACTGGAGCCACCGCCATCAACACCCAGAATGTAATCCATGAAGCTTGCCTCTGTTTGTTCCAATCCCACTGCTGTGTATGGCAGCAGGTGTTTAATGCATGGTTGAGACTTGTCAGTTTTAGCGGGCGGTGGTTTGAGGGAGAGTGTTGACGGTGGCTGGAATAGGATGTGTTAGCTGACCAGTTTGTTGATGAGCAAGCGGTTTACCCGGTGTTGTTCCTCGAAGACCATAAGCGCGCTGAGGTTTTTGAGGCTGCAGCGCGCTTATGATGTGATGGCTTGCTGGCTGAGAGCAGAGCCCCTTGCCGTGAGGTGTACCAGTCTTACTTCGTGTTCACCCGGGCAGAAAGTTCTGCTGCGGTTTCTTTGCGTTCGGAGTAGCGGTCGGTCAGGTAGTCGGAGTGGCCGCGGGTGAGGTGGGTGAACTTCATGAGTTCTTCCATGACATCCACTACGCGGTCGTAGAGGGACGAGGGTTTCATGCGGTCGTCTTCGTCAAACTCCAGAAAAGCCTTTGGGATGGAGGACTGGTTGGGGATGGTCATCATGCGCATCCAGCGGCCCAGAACGCGCATCTGGTTGACGGCGTTGAAGCTTTGGGAGCCGCCGCTGACCTGCATCAGGGCCAGTGTCTTGCCTTGAGTTGAGCGGACAGCACCGACGGAGAGGGGCACCCAGTCAATCATGGTTTTCATGATGCCGGTCATGGAGCCGTGGCGCTCTGGTGAGCACCAGACCTGACCTTCGGACCACATCATCAACTCGCGCAGTTCCTGCACCTTGGGGTGGTCCGGCTCTGCGTCATCAGCCAGTGGCAGGCTGCTTGGGTTGAAGATGCGCGTTTGCGCGCCGAGCTGTTCCAGAATGCGCTGGGCTTCCAGCACCGCGAGGCGAGAGAAGGAGCGTTTGCGCAGGGAGCCGTAGAGCAGCAGGATGCGCGGGGCATGGTCTGGCGCGTCGTCTTTGCGCAAAGCACTGGTGTTGATGGGGTGGAAGCTGTCGGCCTCCACCTTTGGCAGATCTGTCAGATCGAAAGAAGTCTCAGACACGGCTTAACCCTTTGCCGGAATGACGACTTCGCCATCTTCCTTGGTGAATGCACCGATCTGCTCTTCATCCAGAATTTCCAGCAGGACGTCAGATGGGCGGCAGAGGCGGGTGCCTTTGTCGGTGGTCACGAAGGGGCGGTTCATGAGGATTGGGTGTTGCTCGATGAAGTCGATGAGCTGGGCGTCGGTCCACTTTTCATCGTCGAGGCCGAGTTCTTCGTAGGGCGTGCCTTTTTTGCGCAGGATTTCGCGCACAGTGAGACCGCTGTCTTTGATCAGCTTTTCCAGTGTAGCGCGGGAAGGTGGGGTTTTGAGGTACTCAATAACCTCTGGTTCCATGCCTGCTTGCTTAAGCATGGCGAGGGTGTTGCGGGAGGTGCCGCATTTTGGATTGTGGTAGATGGTCGGGTTCATTTGGTCTCTCCGATGGGGTCGGTCAACGACAAGGGAACGGGTTGAAGTCCAGACACAGGGTTGGATCGCCGTTGCAGCAATCCTGCGTGAGGAAGTGAAGCAGGCCGCGCATGGTGTGCGGGGCAATGGCATAACGCACGACACGCCCTTCGCGCTGGGCGGTGAGGAGCCCGGCGCGTTCAAGCGTTGCGAGGTGGAAGGACATACGTGTTGGGGCGATGGACAGGTCCTTGGCGATCTGTCCAGAAGGCAGGCCCTCAGGCATTGCTGTCAGGATGAGGCGGAAGGCGGCAAGCCTGTCCTTATGCGCCAGTGCGGCGAGTGCTGCGACGGCGTCGTCTTCCTGTAAATCTGTGGCGGTATCACCCTTAGAATTCTCAGTCATGTGAGAATACTACAAATATCCTTGTAGTATTGCAATGAGAGTTTTTTGAAGGAGAAAGGAGAGGGAGGCATTTATTGTTTTTGAGGAGTGCCTCCCTCCCTTTAAGCCAATGCCAACCTGCCAGGCATTGGGTGGTCCAGATGGGGGATGTGCGCTGTGTTTAGCTGCGTGGTGACAGGTGGAAGAGAATGACCTCTGCGCCTTTGCCGTTGGTCAGCTCCAGTGTGCCCTGGCCTTCTGCTTCAATGGCATCGCCATCTGTCAGCGTTTGGCCGCCTATCTGCACTTCGCCCCGCGCCACGTGCACGTAGACGGCACGCTCATCTGCCAGTTCAAAACTGATGGTGTCAGCACCATCCAGCTTGCCGGAATAGATATTGGCGGCGGCCTCTGTGCGGATGGAGCTGTCACGGCCATCTTGAGAGAGGAACAGCTGGAGTTTACCGTTGCGGGCTTCTTCGCTCAGCTCCAGCATTTCATAGCGGGGCGTGGTGTTTTTGCGGTCTGGGATCAGCCAGATCTGGAGCAGGTGCGTTTCGTCCGTGCTGGATGGGTTGAACTCGGAGTGCTGCACGCCGGTGCCGGTGCTCATGAACTGGATGCCACCTTTGTGCACGGTGCTGCCGTTGCCCATGGTGTCTTTGTGTTCCAGTGCGCCTTCCAGCATGTAAGAGAAGATTTCGAAGTTCTCATGAGGGTGCATGGGGAAGCCACCATCTGGGCCGACCCAGTCATCGTTGATGACGCGCAGATTATGGAAGTTCATGTTATTGCGGTCAAAATAGCTGGCGAAGCTGAAAGAGTGGGCGGACTTCAACCAGCCTGCATCGGCGTGGCCACGCTCCTGAGCTGGGCGAATTTTGACTCTTAAATCAGTTGCGATCGTAGACATGGGGCTCTCCTGATTTCTTAATATTTACAGTGGTGTCGTCATGCCCTTAAAGATATTCTAGTGCTCAGAATGAACAAGGTAAGCTTTGGTGATCTGATTGTTCGTCATTAGTGAACGAACAGATTCGGCGTGTGTTTGCGGAAGCTGCGAAAATCGCCTCTTAATTTCACGAAAATTTCGCAGGGGGAGGTGCCAGAACAGATTCCTGTGCGCTACTTGTGCCAAAGCCCCTAAATCTGTGGGTTAGCGCCACGCTTTAAAGACTTCTGTGTAAACCCTATGCCTAATTTGCGGATTGGTTAATGAAACATTTCCGAGTCATGATGCAGCTGTCCTTCAAAACGGCTGCATTCAAGTCTTGGAGCGTGGAACAGGTAGTATGGCGTTGAAAATCCTGCACACAGCAGACTGGCATATTGGCCAGAGTCTGAACGGCTGGTCGCGCACCTATGAGCATCAACAATTCTTCATGGAGCTTGAAGAGTTGATTGAACGCCATGAGGTGGACGCGCTGGTTGTGGCAGGAGACGTGTTTGACAACCAGAACCCATCCGCAGACGCCACGCAAATGCTGTATGAGGCTTTGGCCCGGTTTCGGGAAAAGCGCCCGCATCTTGTGACAGTGCTGACTGCTGGCAATCATGACCCTGCCGGACGTGTGGAAGCGCCGGGTGTGCTGTTTCAAAAGATTGGCGTGCAGGCGGTTGGTATGGTGCGCCGACAAGACGGTGGGCTGGATCTTTCCCATCATCTTGTGCCGCTTCAAGACAGTGATGGTGCTGTGAAAGCCTATGTGCTGGCGCTGCCGTTTCCTCGTGCAACAGACTTGCCGGGGCTCAGCTTTTCCTCCTCTGAAGAGGGCTCACCGGTGGTGCGGGCTGTAGCGGAGCTTTATGAGGGGGCTGTTCAGCAGGCTCGTGAGCAGATTGGCGAGATGCCCCTTATCGCGACGGGCCACTTGCATGTGGCTGGTGGTTTGGAATCAGAAGGGGCGGAGCGCCGTATTCTGATTGGTGGTGAGCATGCCATGCCGTGGGAGCAGTTTCCTGATGATCTGACCTATGTGGCGCTTGGGCATTTGCACAAGCCACAGAAGGTGGGCAAGGAGACCATCCGCTATTCTGGGTCTCCGTTTCCTCTTTCTGTCACCGAGCAGCATTACAAGCACGGCGTTAATCTGCTGAGCTTTTCTGATGCTGGCGTGCTTTCGCTTGAGAGGCTCGAGTTGACACGGCCTGTGCCCTTCCATCGCTTGAAGGGCGATGGTGGTTTGTTGCTTGAAGAGCTGGTGCCTGCGCTGGATGCGTTGGAACTGGATGCGGACCTGCCAGTGGAGCAACAGCCGTTTGTGCATGTGGACTTGCGACCGCAGGTTTCCGCTGGTGGCTTGAAAGCTGAGGTGGATCAGATCCTTGCGCAATATCCAGTGCGCAGTGCTGGTGTTTCGGTGTTGCGGCAAAAACCGCAGGAGCCAATAAGTGCGGAGGCTGAGAGCCTCATTCGCCTTTCGGAAGTTCAACCGGATGAGCTTTTCAAATCTGCTTTTGAGCGGGTGCACGGCGTCGAGCCGGAAGCCAAACATCTGGACTATTTTTATCGCGCTATCGCAGAAGCGGAGGTTGAGTAATGCGTATTCTAGCGGTGCGTGGCGAAAACCTTGCCAGCCTGGCGGCTCCGTTTGAGATTGACCTTGAACAGGAGCCTTTGAACGGGGCTGGTTTATTCGCGATTACCGGAGAAACGGGAGCGGGCAAGTCCACATTGCTGGACGCCCTGTGTCTTGCGCTGTTTGGGCAATGCCCGCGTTTGAGCGCTGCGGGAAGCAGCGACAGTGTGCCGGACGTTGCCGGTGCTGAGCTTCGAGAAACAAACCCGCGTACCGTACTCACACGTGGTGCTGCCTCTGGCTTTGCCGAGGCGGACTTTGTTGGCGCGGATGGAACGGGATACCGCGCGCGTTGGACTGTGCGCCGGGCTCGTAACAAAGCATCAGGACGTTTGCAAAATGTGGAACGCTCGCTGGTTCGCATTGAAGACAATGCTGCGGTTGAGAGCGGCATCAAACAGGTGGATGCGGCTGTCGAAGAGCGATTGGGCCTGACCTATGACCAGTTCAAGCGTACGGTTTTGTTGGCGCAGGGGGATTTTGATGCCTTCCTGAAAGCCAATGACAACGAGCGCGCTGCCTTGCTTGAAAAAGTGACGGGCACGCAGCGCTACAGGGATATTTCCAAGCAGATTTTCCAGCGCTTTACTGATGCGAAGGATGTAGCCTCAAAACTGGAAGAAAAGTCTGATGTGGCTGGTCTTTTAGAAGAGGAAGAACGCACTGCTCTTGTGGGGCAGTCAGAAGAGTTGGAGAAGCAATCCAAGTCTGTTCAGTCAGATATGGATGCGATTGCCAAGTCTCTGGGGCATTTGCAGAAACTGGATGAAGCGAAGACAAAGCTGGCGTCTGCGCAGGATGAGTTTGTGGCGTTGAAGGCCCGCCATGAAAATGCGAAGGCCAAGCGGGATCTGAAGGCGCAATTTGAACGCATTAAATCTCTTGAGCCTGTGAACCACCGTGTAGTTGAGGCCGAGAAGGATGTTGCGGGCACGCGTGCCGCTGCTGAAAAAAGCCGGGTGATGCTGGAAGGTGCCCGCAAAGACCTTGCTGGCAAGGAAGAGCAGGCCAAACAGGCTGATGCGGTTTTCAATGAGCTGGAAGCTGAACTCGCCAAGTTGACACCGGAATGGAGTGCGGCAGAACAACTGGACACCAAGCTGGGTGAGCTTGAGGATGAGGGCAAACAGCTGCGGGAGCGATCTGACACAGCTGCGGCGGAGGCCAGGCAGGCGGAAGCAGCGCTAGCAGAGCATACAAAATCGCTGGAAGAGCAGAAGGCGTTGCAAGCCACTGTGAAAGAGCAGATGGGACGGCTGAGTGCGACCAAGATTTTGAAGGATCGTCAGGATAGCCTGATTGCGGATCTGGATGAGTTTGAGCGGGTTCAGGTTGCGCTTACGAATGATGCGACCCGTCTTGTGGAGATGCGCAAGCGCGAGAGTGAGTTGAGCGATATCCAGAGCACTCTTTCTGCCCAGCTAGAGCAGTTTGTTTCTGATCTGGAAGGGTGTGAAGGCGCGTTTGCTGCCAAGAAAGGCGAGATTTCCGCTCTTGGTGCAGATAATGCCCGTAAAAGCATGGAGCAGCTTTCTACATTCCGTCAGCGGGCTGAAAAACTGCAGGAAACGTCTCGCCACTTTTTAAAAGCCAAGCGTAACAAGCAGGCTGAGAGTGAGACCTGGAAGAAGCTGGTGGACCAGATGACCGGGCTGCAGCAGGCGAAAGGCAAAGCAACCAGTGAGCTGACTTTTCGGGGAGAAGCCCTTGAGAAAGCGCGCGGCCTTTCCACTCTTGCTGAAGCGGCGCAAGGCGATCAGGTGAAGCTGTTGCGTGCCGAGCTGGTGGATGATGCACCATGTCCGGTCTGTGGTTCTGACCATCACCCCGTAGATACACAGGAGGGCCGGGCTGCGTTGGACACGCTGTTCGGCGACGTGTTTCTACAGCGCAAGGAAGCGGAAGAAGCTCGCGCAGCTGCGCAGCGAAACCTAGACGAGATCAACGGCCAGCTTGCTGCCTGTGAGGCATCGCAGAAAAATGCTTCTGCGCTGATGGAACGCTATGCCAGTGAGGCCGATGCGCTTCGGGCTGAGGCGGAAGAACAGTGGGCTGCTTTGGCGCCGCCGGTTGAGGTGGCGTTTGCTCTTGATGGCTTGCTTGATGCGCCGGACCTGCTGGATGCTGTGCTTGCGCAAGTGGCGACACAGGTTGAGGCTCTACGTGCCGTTCTTGTTCAGGAAGACGTGCTGCGTCAAGAGCTGGAGCAGCTGGATGTCATGCTGCGTGGGTTGGGGGATGCACACCAGAAAGCAGTTGGTGACCAGGCTCGCAAGGCTGAAGAGGTTTCATCTATCAAGGTAGAGCTTTCTGGCGTGGAAGGTCGTCATACCGAGAACTTTGAGGCACAGTCGCGATTGGAACAGCGGCTTGGTGAAACGCTGCTGGCTGGTGGCATGGTGTTCGGGTCCCTTGGTGCCGAGTTACCAGCGCTGAAGGCGAATTTGCAGGAGCGTATCTCCACCTGGGAGCAACTGGAGCAGCAGGAGGGAACAACGTCTGCCGCGCTGCAATCTCTGGACCAGAAAACGAGTGGTTTGAGTGAACGGCGGGATGGACTGGCCAAATCCTCCGGCGAGTTGCTGAGGCAGTTGGAGCAGCTGCGCCTGTTGCATCAGGAGCGCTCTGCAGAGCGGAAACTGTTGTTGGGCGGGATGGCGACCGGGGCGCATCGGGCGGCATTTTCTGAAAAACACAGCAACGCAAAAGAACGCAAAAATAACGTTAGCAACGCACAAAACAACGCAAGAGAAGAATTCGGGCGCATTGAGGCTGGATTGGCAGCCGCAAAAGCTGCGGAGGCAAAAGCGGCTTCTGCGCTAAGCGACTGTGCTGACAGGTTAAATGCAGAACTGGTGAGCTTGGGGCTGACGAAAGATGCCTATGACGGATTGCAGGAGCGGTGCTCTCAGGAGTTGGACGCACTGGCCTCAGAGCTGAAGATGCTGGATGACGCTTACTTAGCAACGCAAACTGCTGTTTCCACCTGGGAGAAGGAGCTTGTTGCGGTTGAGGCTCTGCCTTTGCCAGACAAGCCGCAGGAGGAGTTATCCTCGTTGTTGGAAGCCTCAAAGCAGGCGCTTGCGGAATTGCAGGTGAGCAAAGGCGTTCTTTCTGAAAAACTGCGAGTTGATGCGGAAGCGCGGGAAAAGGCCCAGCAAATCATGGGTTTGTTGTTGGAAGCGAAAGAGACTGCCAAGACATGGGGTGCGATTTCGGAAGCGATTGGTTCTGCGGATGGCTCCAAGTTCCAGAAGGTGGCGCAGGGCGTTACTCTCGATTTGCTGGTGGAGCTGGCCAACAAGCAGCTGCATCAGCTCAAACCACGGTACCAGCTGAAACGGGCTGACTTTGGCCTTGGCCTGTTCGTCATCGACCGCGATATGGGCGACACACCGCGCTCCACACGCTCGCTAAGTGGCGGAGAACGCTTCCTTATTTCGCTTAGCCTTGCACTTGCCCTGTCCGGTTTGGAAGGCCGCCAATCGTTCGTTGATACGCTCTTTATCGACGAAGGGTTTGGTTCTCTGGATGCTGAAAGCCTCGACCTTGCCATTGATGCGCTGGAGATGCTGCAGGGGCAGGGGAGAAAAGTTGGCGTCATTAGCCATGTGGAAGCGCTGAAGGACAGAATTCCGGTTCAGGTTCAGGTGGTTAGGCAGGGAGCCGGACGTAGCCGTGTGGCGGTGAATGCACCAGCAGGATGGTGATAAGTCCTGCTGGATGCTTGTTGTTTTAGTGCTGAAATGCTGCGTTAGTCACCTGCATCTATCATGCACAGAGCTTTGTCAGCTGCTTGTTTTTCCTTCTCTTTTAGCTTCAGAGAGGTTTCCTGCAGTGCTGCGATGTATTGGTCTAAAGCCTGAATTTCCAGGTTGGCATTGCTGACATGTTTTGCCATCTCACCATCCATTACTTGCGGACGGCCAATCAAAAAGCCTTGCACTTCATCGCAGGATTCATTGCGCAACAGCTCTAATTCTGGTTCAGTTTCAACACCTTCAGCGATGACTTCCATTCCCAGAGCTTGCCCAAGATCGATGACAGCACGGATGATTGCTGCCAGTTCCGGCGTCTGAGTTACACCGCTGACAAAGCTGCGGTCGATCTTCAGACGATCAAACGGGAAGCGACGCAGATAGCTGAGGGAGGAGTAGCCGGTACCAAAATCGTCAAGCGCGATGGTAATACCTAACTCCTTGAGTTGCCCCAGAGTATTGAGCGCGCGGCGGTCATCGTGGATCAGCACGCTCTCAGTAATTTCCAACTCCAGACGCTCCGGAGATAGCCCACTTCGTGCCAGAGCGCCTTCAACTTCCTGTATGAGGTACTCATCACAGAACTGCACCGGACTGAGGTTTACACCTACACGGTACCGCTCCGGCCACTGAGAAGCTTGCGCACAGGCTTCATTCAGAACCCAACGGCCAATCGGAATGATCAGACCACTTTCTTCTGCAACCGGAATGAAGTTGTTCGGCCCAATTTGGCCTTTCTCCGAATGGTTCCAACGCAGAAGCGCTTCGAAGCCGACGATGGAACGGGTATCAGAGCGAGCTTGCGGTTGGAAGTGGAGCTGAAGTTCTTCATTTTCCAATGCGTTACGCAGGTCGCCTTCCATTGTTCTTCTCAGTAAAATGGCTTCTTCCATCTTGTCTTCGAAGAACGCGAAGGTGTTTCGGCCTGCTTCTTTCGCCTCATACAAAGCGATATCTGCTTTGGACATCAGCTCATCAGGATCTGTCCCATGGTCCGGAATCAGCGCGATACCAATGCTGGCGCTCGTTCTGACCGTGATGTTGTTGCCAACATGGATCGGCTTTGACAGGACCTCGATGATCTTGTTGGTCAGGAGGCCGACTTCAGCCGTTGTCTTGAGATTGACCTGAATAATTGCGAACTCATCACCGCCGAGACGGGCCACTGTGTCGTGATGGGTGACGCATGCATTGAGACGGCGGGCGACAATCTGGATGAGTTTGTCACCGATTGGGTGACCATATAAGTCATTGATATCTTTGAAGAGATCCAAATCCAGTAACATGACTGCTGAGATCGATTCTTCTGCGTTTGCCTGGTTTTCGATTGCTTTCTGGAAGCGTTCGCGGAAGTAGGTGCGGTTCGGCAGGCCGGTCAACATATCATGCTGAGCAAGATGGAGAATGCGTGCTTCGTCTTCCTTCTGCTTGCGCATATCACGCACAGCTGAGACACGAAGGTTCTCGTCCGCCACTTCCATCAAGCGACCACGAACTTCAATCGGAATACGCTCGCCAGACTTGCTTAAAAGCATGACTTCGTTCGGAGTCGGTTCATTGGCTAGAATGCTCTCACGCGCTTTTTCGCGAAAGTCTGGCGCGACATGAGACAGCAAGCTGGTCCCACGCATCTCACCTGCCTGATAGTCCAGCAGCTCGTAGAGCACGTGGTTACATTCCACGATAATACCGTCTGTCGAGATAGCCAGGCCTTCGAATGCGCCTTCTGCAAATGCGGCGAGTTTGCTGAGTTCTTCCTGCTGCTTACTATTTGATTTTTCGCCGTTTTTCGTCGCTCTGAAGCTTATCGAGGAACGTGTTGAAGAGCGAAGCGAGGCGTTCTTGTGGGTCACTGTCCCGTACCGGCAAGCGCTCATCCAGCTTGGCGTCATGCCAAACCAACTTGCCGATCAGGTTCTCCATCTGGCTGATGGTGCTGACAATCGGCGTTTCATTCAGATCGATTTCGTCGGCTTGGCGGAACTGATTCGTATATTTGAAGGCCGTAAACAGGAATAAACCTGACAAGAAGGCCCAAAGGATGGTCAGTAAAGCTCCAACTGCCTGAAGTATAAGGTTATCCAGACTGAACCCAGCCAGCGCATGGTCTGCTGGTAGTGCGGTTGTGAAGCCGAAAAGGCCAATCAGAGAGCCAATGCCAAGGCTGGTGTAGTAAATGATGACTTTGTGGGTCTTAGACCTTGCATAGATAATACGCGCGACTGCTATAGAAGCAGCTGAGGCCGTCAGAGCAATAAGAGCGATGCCTGCAACGGTCAGATGCTGGGCGTTTCCGAGAACGGAGGACAAGCCGCCGATGATGCTCAGCAAAATGGTTGGGTACATGACCTTGCGCGGTGCGAAGAAGCCGAGGGCGACACCCAATAGTACCGAGACACCGATTGCGACAAGAACGTTGAAGATCGCGCTGCCCAGCTCTCCGGAGTAAATGCTTGTGTTACCGACAGAAAAGCCAATGCCGCCAACGGCCATCAACGCTGCGCCTGCTTTGATCTGCAGCACATTGTAGTTTTGTGTGTTGCGCAGAATGTACTCAGGTAACGCTGGTGAGTTTCTTAGTCCGGTCACTAACATGCCGGAAAAGGCCACAAAGGTTGCGAGCAATGTGACTACGGTACCGCCGCCAATCTGCTCGAAACCGACAGATAGAACGGTTTTTTGGCTAATCGGATGAAGCAGCAACCCTTGGACACCCTTCAGGTAGGCAGGGTAGATGACCCCGCCGATTGAGAGTGCGAGAATGATCGTCGCACGCAGTGTGAGTTGATGCGATAGAGGCAGATAAGCCACGACTGCGATCATCGCCGCCATCGCCGCCATCGCTGCGTGGATTGCTGCGGCGTGGATGTCTCCCTGTGGTCTAAACTCCACTTCAGACTGCCAGAGGATCAATTGTGCAGTTACATCAGGCAAGTTCAGCGTTGTGTCGATGAGCAGGCATGCTGCCGAACTGATGGCGATAAGGAGAAAGGCCCGATTGAACAAGCGGGTGGCCCGCATGCGCTCCTGAATAAACAGGCTGGAATAGACAATCAGTATTCCAAGAACACCAAGCGCGAACAATCCAACAGACAATATGGTCCATAGGTTCTGCTGTTGAGTGAGCAGTTCAGCTTGATTGAGCTGAATGTGCAGGCCACCTGTCGCAGGATCGAAAATCGATGCATACGATGACGCTGACATGAAGTGTATCGATAAACCAATTAAAACGAAAAGGAGCAATACAGGAAGTAAGAGGGCTCGAAAATGCATTTGGGTACCCCAGGAAATTCCTCGGCATAATTGTTTGAAATTATTGCGCATCTATTAAGAATTCTAGGGATGAACCGAGTTCCATTCTAAAAAGCATCGAAAAGAGGGGCGTATATGACGTTTATCTGATGCATTCAAAGTAAAATCATGAAAATTGTAAGTAAATGTTTCGTTGAGTGAAATTTCTATATACGTGAATACTCGTATTTATCTTCAATTTGAGAGAGAAGAGGGGCTGGCTGTCAATTATGATTCTCTTCTCTTTTCACAACAGTATTTAGTTCATTTTTTATGGGCAATTGATGTGCATTGTATTTCACCATCTTACTGAAACAACTTTCAGGTGGTCTTGAGCGATGCAGTGGTCCAGCTTGTTCTTATACTCAGCGGTTTCGGTCTTGCAGCCAACTGGCGGTGAGCGGGATAATATCTTGCCGAGTTGGAGCTCAACCACAACGCGCCATGGTATCGTGGAAAGCATAGAGCGTATGGCTCGGGCCGGGAGCCCTGAATATGTGAAACTCGATGACCGTGTTGCTGTATTGGTTGGCGATGGGGCTTTATGGAGTGAGGCACTTGCTGGTGCGGACAATAAAGTGATGCCGCCCGAAGCTAGCGGTAGTTTTGGAAGCTTCGTTGTTTATTCTGAAAGCGTACGCGCTCATCTGTCATTACACGGGCCGAAGGCTGTTGGCGCGACGTATAGAGAGTTCGCTTTTCAGCCCCTGAAAGAGCTGGTGGGATTTTTGAAAGAACATCACTTCCAGATCTGGGTTTTAAGCTTTGGAGACCATGAAGTAGATCGCACTATGGCGGAGTTGAACTACGGGCTTCCAAGATTTCGGGTTATCGAGGTTACTCCCCACGCAGCAGCGGTGTCCTCAACAGATCTTGCTCGAACGATTTGGGAGAGAATAGGAACAGCACCTCAGATTTTTCTTGGACGATCTCACAGTGATCTTGGCTTACTGAAGCTTGCTGGCAAAGGTGAGGGGGTGCTCAAAATACAGATTTCTGCCAGTCAGGATGCTTCCATTCGCCCAGCAGATTCAACTCCTGATGAATCTGGAGAGCAGCAAAACTCATGGAGCTTTGTGATTTCTCCTAAGGAGCATTGGCTAAGGAAATATTCGTGGCAGGCACCTTCGGAGAGAACTTATAGTAAGAACTAATAGAAAATACTAAGACTTTCGTTGCAACCCACGTGAGATATATTTGATCTATTCTAGTTTTAATCGATTGAAAATCAGAGCGCTTTTGTAATGTTGAATAATATACGATGTTTTTGAGGTAATTTTATTTATTTTGATGAAGATCAATGAAGAGGTGGGGCACTCTGATATTTCTAACTACAGCTTCGGCTGGCACTCGGATGGGGGAGTGTCAACTTTCTTAAAGGCGTGTACCAACGGGTACACGCCTCTTTTTTTGCCTGCAGCTCTGGCGGGTTAAAAGGGCCATTGCATCCCTCTGATTGTTGCTTATCCCAATTGCCTCTTATTTTTAGTTGTGTCTTCTCCTGTAATTTAGGATATTCCCGCTGTTGGGTTCTGTAGAAGCCAAGCTTCTTGGATGAAAAGGGAATGCGGTAGGGATGACCAAAGATGGGCCCGAACCGCAGCTGCCCCCGCAACTGTTACGTGGTGCGTTCTTCTTAAAAGCCACTGGAGATGATCTCTGGGAAGGCGGAGGACGCAAAAGCCATAAGCCAGGAAACCTGCCCGACACGACATAAACTCATGACCGCACGGAGGGTGCGAAGAGGAGCATATTATATGCATATTGAACCGGGTTACGTTTCCGCCGCCAAGGTTATTGCTGCCAATGCAGGTGCAGTCGGTGTTTTTGTGTGGGGCTGCAAAGAGCAGGCCTCAGAATTTATGAAAGATCCGCTGATTCCTGTAAAGACACTGTTGGCTGCGGTTTTCTTTTCTATTTTCATGCAGAGCTTCCATATGTCCGTTGGAGCATCCGAACTCCATTTTATCGGTGCTATGGCCATGTATCTGACGCTGGGATTTACACCTGTTCTTCTTGGGTTTGCGCTCGGCTTGCTGTTGCAAGCGTTCGCGTTTGATCCGCAGGACATGTACCATTTGGGGGTCAACAGCCTATCTTTGATGCTGCCGCTTATCTCTGTACATTATTTGAGTGGCCGTCAGTTGTTCGCTAAGGATCTGACCAAACGTTTGACTTTTGCGCAGATCCTGAAGTTGGATGCGATGTATTATGCTGGTGTGACTGGCATGGTTGGCTTCTGGTTGATGATTGGTGAAGTTGCTACGCCGTTTACGGCATGGGCGCAGTTTGCTCTGTCTTATCTGGTAATTGTTGCGTGTGAACCATTAGTCACCTTCATTGCTGTGAAGGGGCTCAAGGCGGTTGAAGACAATGCGATTGTTCGGAACCTGACAGTAGTTCCGCAGCTGAAGCTGGCATAAGTTTTTACGAGTTTGATTGTTATTGGGGCGGCAGCGGAAACCTGCTGCCCTTTTTCTTGCGTGGAAGTGACCAGGTGTTGTCGTGAAATTCCTCGTTTGAGGAGAAAAAGCGACGGATTTGATCATCGCTGAAGTGTTATGGATTGCCCCTTGGCGCTGCTTCCACTATGAGTGCTCTCCAGAGATTTCATTGTTTACACAGATCAGGAGATGCAGGCAGTCCATGGCGCGCCAGTTCATCTATCACATGCACGGGGTCTCCAAGGCCTACGGTGCAAAAAAAGTACTCGACAATATTCACCTGTCTTTCTACCCGGATGCGAAAATCGGTATCCTTGGTCCAAACGGTGCAGGTAAGTCTACTCTTTTGAAGATCATGGCTGGTCTTGATAAAGAGTACACCGGTGAAGCATGGGCTGCAGAAGGTGCCAAAGTTGGCTATCTGCCGCAGGAACCAAAGCTGAACGAGGACAAGACCGTCCTTGAAAACGTGATGGAAGGCGTTGCGCACAAGCAGGCTCTTCTGGATCGTTATAACGAACTGATGATGAATTACTCAGATGAGACAGCCGATGAAGGTGCTCAGCTGCAGGACATCATTGATGCGCAGGATCTGTGGAATCTGGAAAGCCAGGTTGAGATGGCAATGGAAGCGCTTCGCTGCCCTCCATCCGACTCGCCTGTAAATAACCTTTCTGGTGGTGAGCGTCGCCGTATCGCGTTGTGTCAGCTGCTCTTGTCCGAGCCTGACCTGATGCTGCTTGACGAACCAACCAACCACCTTGACGCTGAGACCGTGCACTGGCTGGAACGCCATCTGCGTGAGTTTAAGGGTTCAGTGCTGATCATTACCCACGATCGCTACTTCCTTGACAACGTGACTGGCTGGATTCTGGAGCTCGACCGCGGTCAGGGCATTCCTTATGAAGGCAACTACTCCACTTACCTTGGTCAGAAAACCAAGCGTATGGAGCAGGAAGGCCGTGAAAACATGGCTCGCTCCCGTGCGATCAAGCGTGAGCAGGAATGGATGGGCATGACGCCGAAGGGCCGTCAGACCAAGTCAAAAGCGCGTATTAATGCTTATGATGCTCTGTTGACTGCACAAGAAGAGCGTATGCCTTCTATTGAGCAGATCCTGATCCCTGTTGGTGAGCGTTTGGGCAATAATGTTATCGACGTTCAAGGCGTTTCCAAAGGCTTTGGCGATCGTTTGTTGATTGATGACCTGTCCTTCAAACTGCCGCGCGGGGGTATTGTTGGAATCATCGGTCCAAATGGTGCTGGTAAGTCAACACTCTTCAAGATGTTGTCCGGTCAGGAAAAACCAGACAGCGGTGAAGTGGTTGTGAGTGACCGCGTGCACCTTGGCTACGTGGATCAGTCCCGTGATAAGCTGGATGACAGCAAGACCGTTTGGGAAGAAATTTCCGAAGGTGCTGAAGTGATCTATCTTGATAAGAAAGAGATCAACTCACGCGCTTACTGTTCCTCCTTCAACTTCAAGGGTGCAGGACAGCAGGCGAAAGTTGGTGACCTGTCCGGTGGTCAGCGGAACCGCGTGCATCTTGCTAAGGTTTTGAAGTCAGGCGCAAACGTTCTTCTGCTCGATGAGCCGACCAACGATCTTGACACCGAAACACTTGCAGCTCTGGAAGATGCGCTTGAGAACTATGCTGGTTGTGCCGTGGTTATCTCGCACGATCGTATGTTCCTTGACCGTCTTGCAACGCACATGCTGGCCTTTGAAGGTGATAGCCACGTTGAGTGGTTTGAAGGTAACTTTGAAGACTACGAAAAAGACAAGGTTCGCCGCCTAGGTGCACACGCTGCAGACCCAAGCCGCATCAAGTACAAGCCACTTACTCGCTAAGTCTAGCTTGCTTGAAAGAATTAAGGCCCGCATTTTGCGGGCCTTTTTTGTTGCTCAACATCAGTTACCAAGCGCCTTTGCCATGGTTGCTGCCCATTCATCAGTGCCTGTATCTGAACCGTATTGAGTAGGATATTGCCAACCCATCACGCCGGCAAAGTCAGGTTCTTTTGCGAGTAGAGGTGTGATGAGGTTGTCTACGATCTCATCAGCGGGCAGATAGCCGTTTACTGCGGCTGAGCCGACGACATTTTGCAGCGTGGTCGGTTTGCCGAGAATAAGCTTGGAGATTGGAGCACCGGTTGATGCGATTCCGATAATGCTAGAAGGAAACGTACTTCCGCCAACCGGCTCAGTACCCGCGACTTTTCCTGTTTCCTCTTCAGCTGTTTCACCGACATACCACTGATTGTTGTAGTACTGGATGTTGTAAAGATCGACTGCGTCTCCGGCATTCTTGGCCACATCAACGTACACTTGTAAGTACCCGGATCCACCATAAAAGTATGGTGCTTGTGGTGCATGTGTTAAGAAGTTCTGGTCTTCAGGAAGTTTTGATTTTAACGCCTTGGATAGATCAACCAGAAAAGTTGGGGCGTCATATCCAGAGTAGTTGGTATCCTCCCAATCGATATCAACACCATCAAGGCCATGGTCGGTTACCATCTTAGTCAGCTGTTGGACTGTGTTGTCGAGGTTGTTTGCAAGAGCGGCCCAAGCTGCGGTTGTAAAGACTTCGCCGCCGATTGAAATCAAGACACGTTTGCCAGCTTTTTTCAGATTGCTGATCAAGTCCGGTGCATTGAACATGGCTTGAAGTTCTGTGCTTGGAGAGAGATTTCCGGCTTCATCGCTCACGACAAAGCAAAGAATGACTGTTGTATAATCGCTCTCTGCCATTTCAGCGATGAGCTGTGCATTTGTGCTGAGAGCGTAGCCGACAATTTCTTTATTCGACATCTGATTTCCTTTTTTTCTCTTGTGCTCAATGAGCTCGCGTTTAGCTGACGAAAATCAGGAGAGGTCGTGATCTGGTAAGTGTGTTTTAGTTAATGCTTTTAGAGCTACACGTGAGACTTCGGCCAGGTGATGGGAGACGAACCATCATCTATATTCATGCCTCATACGTAGATGTGCTGATGTGACGCATGCGCGTGACTGTTAAATTGATGTAAGTCAACTCTGTGTTCTTCCCCCATCAATCAATAACGGGCACTGTAATGAGCGATACAACTCTGTCTTCTGCTGAAGCTCAGCAGGATAATGATCCACTCTTCTTTAAGCTTCTTTTTCTTGTTCCAATCATCGGTTGGTTGTTCAAAGATGCTGTGCATGGCAACAGTGAAGCAAAATACTATTTCTGCGCGAACTTCTTTGTTGGATGGGGTTTAGCAATTGCATTCTTCGGGTATGCTGCGATCATCATCCCTGCGCTGTGTCTCGTAGCGCTTGCATTTACTTGGATTATTGGTGTTTGCCGATAATTTATAGCGACTGATCTTGCTCGCCGCTTTCATTGGGAGCGGCAAGCAGCTCTTCAGCGGTAATGCTTCCACGCCACGATGTGATGGTGGCTTCCATCTCATCCGCTACGCAATACCGGGCGGCATCCCGATCCAATCCTTCCCTCAGCAGGTCATCATAGTCTGTGTATTGATGACGGACGTAGCTGGTGGTTGCCAAGAAAACAGCAATGTGAGCTGGTAGATGGCGAAGATGTTGTTGGTTGGCTTTGCTGCGTATTTCAGTTGCATCCAGAAATGGAACATGCGGAATAAGCGTGCTGAGGGCGTTGCTGATCGCTCGTTGTCTTTTGGTCTTGCTCACACATGATCTCTTTGCGCTGGTGTTGCGGGCTAATTTATCACGGATGATGGCAGGCGCGATATTCTTCTACGTGCCATGTTTGTTTTTACTCTTTGGTTTGGATCTGGCGAGATGCCGAGCACGTGCTTCTTGTAAATCTCAGAAAAGCGTTGTTCTGGGCCATAGAATGCGCCTTGGACGTATTCTGCTCCTAATTTTCTCAGTTTCTCTTCGGTATTTGCATTTTTGATTTCTGAGAGGATGATCTCGATGTTTAATGCGTGTGCGAACTCAGTTGCGGCAGAGAGCAATCGTGCTGTTTTATCGTCTTCAAACAGTCGTTCTACAGAGCCTGCGTGTAGTTTGATGTAGGAGATCTTCAGTTTCTGGAAATGCTCAATCTTCAGTCCGCCGGAGTCAAAGTGGTTGATGCACAACTTGACGCCTGTGTTTGTTAGTTCATTCAGCTGGCCAATGAGGATATGAGCGTTGGCTCTCAAGAGAACGCGCGAGGGGATCTCCAATGTGAACTTGTCTGGCGATACATTGTTTTCCTGTAAAAGGTAGCTGAGATCATCGCAGAATCCTTCCTTTAACACAGAGGGAACGGGGACGCGGAATAGGAACTCCCAATGTTGCATAGGAGTGTTCTGACAGGTGCGCATGGTGTGAATGATGGCTGCAATTGTTGTCTCGCCAAGAACATTACTGAAGCTGGCGCTGTCAAAGATGTTTGAAAGGTCACATCCCCGAGCAATTTCTAAAATCTGAGATGGCCATTCTGGCCGGGCCTCCAACATTCGTATTTGGCTTGTTTGGCCGAACCTTATGGGCTGGAAGATTGTTCCGACCTGGTTTTGCAAGAGTGCCTGTTTTGCGGTTTGCTGTAGGGTGACCTGCCGTTCCAACCGGGTGCGCATGACCTGATTGAACAGGCTGGCACGATTTCGGCCCCTCTTTTTTGCATGATACAGAGCTGTGTCGGCACTATCCTGCAATTCCTTCACAGTGTTTGCGTGGCGTGGGAATACCGCAGCGCCAATGCTGACCTTGGGTCGTATTTCGCTGTGCTCATGATAGATCGGGTGACTGAGCGATATCGGTAACTCTTCAAGCAATACTCTGATCTGATGACATGTAGTGTCTTCTAAGAGCAATGCAAATTCATCGCCGCCCAATCTGAGAGCCGTGACGTTTTCACATTCCATCTGCTTCAAACGGTCGGAAATGGCCACCAAAGCTGCGTCGCCTGCAGCGTGCCCGTGAGCATCGTTGATGATTTTCAAATGATCCAGATCGACATAGAACAAGGCCACGCGCTGATCTGGGTTTGTCACGCTTTCAATGGCGTCGGAGATAAGTTGCTCAAAGCTCTCTCTGGTTCGCAGGCCAGTCAACGGGTCAATATTGCAGACTGTGAAGATTTCTCGCGGATTGGCTTGCTCTGGTGGCAGCAAGTATTTTGTTGCCTCCTTGTCATTGATTGAGAATGTGCTGCACAAATCGTTTGTTGAGAGGATGCGGAGCAGACCGGGAACCAGAATTCTTGCCAGGTTTCTGAAGCTTTTGAGCTTTTTGGTTAGGTCTGCATTTATGAGTTGATCTGAAGGCGTGGCTGGCTGGAAATGTGTTCTGGGTAAGTGGGCAGTGTTGTTTGTATCGGACTTGCAGAGAATACCCACGACGGCGATCACTCGCTCGTGGAGGGAGAGAGGCATGAGTGCGATGAACTGCGTTGCAAGATGCGGTGATCTGACAGTTGAGGGTGCGTCTTCGCCGTTAAACCTATGTGGGAAAATCTGCACATCATCTCCGCAGATTGGGAGTTCTGTAATCTTGGAGAGTAGATTGTTGAGCTGGTTCTTATAGGGGTGAATGCTATCTGAAACGAAAAGCTCTGAACCACTCTCTGTCTCTGATTGATTGACCATGATGAAGGTCGGGAGTTCGAACAGTTTCTCGTAGACGCGCAGGACAGACTGAGCGAATGGCAGCGGGGGCATCTCTACTGGATGCAGGTTTGTTTTATATGCCGGGTACTCGATATTGTATTTTGTGTTGCCTGCTTCAGACATCATTCCCACCACTATCAACCAATTATTTACCACGCCCTTATTGATAGGGATTATGTGCTTTTACGCAAAAGGAAAGCGGGGGTCTCTGTGAGATTTAAGGGGCAATCTTTATGTGAATACTATAAAAATACTAGGTAAATTTTAGAAAAATGGGGATAAGCACCTTCTATTTTTCTGATTTATATGAAAAGTGAAATTTCTTATTTGCGCATTACATATGCAGGGGAGTAATTATGATGCATAATCTCTTATAGTTCAAAGACAATACTATTTTATGGGTAAATTATCAGTGATTCCTTCGTGTTGTTTGCTAATGTTGGTGCACTACAGCTTTTACTTTATTAGGAAAGCTAAAACTTTTCATATAATTTTGATTGTGCTATGAGATGCCTATGAGTGACCGTACGAAAGATCGTTTGATGTACGCGCTGAAATCGCGCGGACCGAACACAGCTGCAACCATGGCCAAACATTTAGGCGTGACGGCTGTGGCAGTACGTCAACATCTTGATGCGTTGTTGGAAGCTGATCTTGTTGAGTTTGAAGACCTGAAAGGGACTGTGGGGCGTCCTCGCAGAACCTGGCGTCTTTCCGAGACAGGTAACAGAAAATTTCCAGATAATCATAGCGGTGTGCTGGTTGATCTGCTTGGCAACATCAAAGATCTTTACGGCGAAGAAGGACTCCAGCGCCTCATAGATGCGCGGGCTGATCAATCCCGGAAGTCCTATCTGACTGCGATGAAGTCTGCAAAGACCCTGTCTGACAAGCTGCATTGTCTTGCTGAACAGCGCAATGAAGAAGGGTACATGGCTGAGGTTCTGAAGGATGGCGAGGATGGCTATCTGTTTGCAGAGAACCATTGCTCTATTTGTGCTGCAGCCCGGTCCTGCCAACATTTTTGTCGATCAGAGCTTGATTTGTTTCAGGAGGTTTTGGGAGATGATGTGCGCGTCGAGCGTGTTGAGCATATCCTGAAAGGCGACCGGCGTTGTCTTTATAAGGTCTCACCCAACTAAGCTGCTCGCGACTTCACGTTCTTCCTAAACCAGAATTGACAGAAGCATCGCCAGTTCCACGCGACTGCTCACGTTGAGCTTTGCGTAGATGTTTTTACGGTGTGTGCGCAGCGTGTTCTTTGTAATATCCAGATCAGCAGCAATCTGAGGCTCTGTTTGTGTGCCAGACAGCTGTTCCAGGACAATCGCTTCCTTATCTGTCAGGCGAAAGAGGGCGGTTGCCTTCTGGATGTTGATTTGCTGCTGGATCTCCAGATCCGTGACGAACAGAAAAAACAGATCGTCGAACTCAGTATCGACCAGGCGTATGTCGATATGGATTGGACGCAGAAATGCCTCATCTCTTCTGAGGACAAGCTCTTGCTGTACATCCAGATCAATTGTTGCTGTGGCCAGACTTTGTGCGTTCTGGAACTCGCGCTGGTGGCTCGGGTCGGTGAACTCTAGCCGTCCGGTGCTGACCTTGATCTGAGGTGTTTGCTCAAACAAGCGCTTTGCAAACTCATTACATTGCAGGATGGTTCCATTACCTTGAATAATGGCCACGCCCTTTTGTAGCCGGTCAAGGCTGTCTGCAAGAAACTTGCAGAATGCTTGGTCTACAATATGGGCGGTCTCTTGGTTCAAGCTAGTGGATTCCTGTTATACACCGAGCAACTAAAAACGGCTGATGGCGTAATAGTGTGCATTTGAGTGGAAGGAAGTTCATCTTAAAAAGAGTCGTTCTTCTAATCCACATTCTATAGCTTAGTGAGAAATCGATAATACGTATGTAGTTGCACGGTATATTTTTCGGTTATTCACAGCAACGGGTTGAATTAATTCGTTTCATTAGTTGGTGACGTTACGCAAACACCTTGCAAGCGCCATGTAATCCTCGCTTTTAGGTGAGGTTTTTCGCCAAATTAAACCTATCCTACGAGAAGGTTGAGGCTCTGCAAACCGCAAAAGTGTTATGCGATCGTCTGCTATTTCTGTATCTGCGCAAATTTCAGGCAGGACAGTGACGCCATATCCGGCGGCGACCATGTGTAGGACAGTTGCTATACTTGTTGCGCCCACATTAGCTGATTGATTTTGACTAATTGCTCCACAAAAGCTCAGCGTTTGATCTCTGAGACAGTGCCCTTCTTCAAGCAGTAACAGATTTTCACCATGCAGATCATCCGGACCCATCCTCTTACGCTCATCTATTTTGCGTGAGCTGGACACAGCTAAAAGGAAATGATCTTCAAAGATAGGTACTTCTTCAAGCTCTGGCTCCTCGATTGGCAGGGCTGCGAGGACAACATCCAGTGTGCCGTGCTTTAGCTCGCTTACCAGAGATGCTGTCAAAGTCTCGCGAAGATTGAGCTGAAGATCAGGATATTGCTTGATAAGGGCGGGTAGCAGCTTGGGCAGAATGTATGGTGCAAGTGAAGGGATGACACCGAGGCGTATGATACCGCTTAGCGGTGATGCTGCGTGTTTGGCATAATCCTTAAGGTCCTGCATTTCTCGCAGGATCTGATTGGCTCTTCTGGCAATTTCTTCGCCCTCCGGCGTGATCCGGATTGAACGTGCGTTTCTCTCGACAAGGCAAAGGCCTAGCTCTTTCTCGAGATCCCGGATCTGCATGGAGAGTGCAGGCTGGGAAACACAGACTTCTTCTGCGGCATTACCAAAGTGGTGATGCTGTTGCACGGCGAGGAAATAGCGGAGTTGTTTGAACGTAAGCATAAGGATCAGGATATCTTATCAATATAAGAAATTGAATTCACATGTTCTGATCTAATTATTACTGGATTACTGACTTGAAATGATGAGGGGGTATTGCACTCCATAGTTGCTAGCATGGTGCGACTCAAAACGGCTGGTTTTACGAAATTGACCTTTTGGTAAGAAATGGGGTGAGTGACTGGCCTTAAACGTTGATGTTGTTACTCAAAATTTGGGGACGCTTTGATAAAAAGAACGCATGTCGCAAACAAGTCATTAACGAGTGCGGGTCTGCTCGCAACATAGATGAAGTTTGTGAAGTCTCCGTGATATTTTTGTAACTCGTTGTTGTCACTTACCTTTTTAATTAAATTTCTGAAATTTGTTCTAACGGGAGAAAACTTATTGGTTTTTCCGCTTTTTGAAGCATGCAATTCGCATGTTGTTTTTTCTAAATTAACTAAAAGTAGAATATATTGAGTTAGGTTTTGTTTAATCCTGTTCCATAGGTTTTTATCAGTTTGCGTATCCCATCGGTGTTTTAAATGTCATCTGACTTGGCTTCTCATATCGTTGATTTCAAATCTCTCGCGCTTGAGAACAATATTGAGCGGCGTTCGGAGCTTGCGCGTCATGTTGCGCTTTTGTTTGCGCGGACATGGGAACGGTGCTCTGACGATCAGATCGATATTTACGATGGTGTAATGCTGCGGCTCTCTGAAATGGTTGAGCGGCATGCGCTGAGTTATATGGCGGAACAGCTTTCTGAAGTGCGCCGTGCGCCTGAGCAGACTGTTCGCAAACTTGCCTTTGATGAAATCGAAATTGCAGAGCCACTTCTTCGGAACTCTAACGTTCTGCGCGAGAGTGATCTGGTGAGCATTGCGCGCAGCAAGAGCGATGACCATCGTCTGGCGATTGCGAAGCGGGATGTTATTTCTGAGAATATCAGTGATGTGCTGGTGAATCTTGGAAATACCGAGGTAAAACAGACTGTTGCTGCGAATGATGGTGCAGTGCTTGGTCAGCGCAGTGTGAACTCGCTGATGACTGACGCGAAGGGGGACGAAGTCCTTCAGCTGGCCCTTGGCCAACGCGCGGATCTGGCAGATGCTCATATTGAAGCGCTTATCAATTTCGCTAGTGAGCAGGTTCGCAAGCTTCTGATCAAAGAAGGCGCGACTGAAGCTGCTGGGAAACTGCCGAAAGCTGCTCGGATTGCAGCTGGCAAGCTTTCTAACGAATTCTGGCTGGGCCGGTATGATTTTGAGACTGGTCGCGGCCGCGTCATGGAGTTGGTCCGTGAAGGCAAACTGACTGAGAATGCTCTGCGTGCTTATGCTGAGGAAGACCGGTTTGCTGAAGCGGTCGCTGCGTTTGCGATGCTGGCTGGTATTGGTCATGCAGAAGCGCAGCATTGGACTGTGCGAAATGACACTGAGCCTTTCCTTGTGGTGTGTCGGGCTTCTGGTTTTGGGATGATGACTGTTCAGGCTCTTCTGAAGATTGGGCCATGGCGTTATCGTCTTTCAAACTCTCAGCGGCAGACTGCGTTAAAGAGTTATCAGGTGCTTGACCAACAAGAAGCCTATAAGCAGTTTATTACCTGGAAAGAGCAATGGATGGCCTGACCCATTCAAAAATTTCAGTGGTTTTGTGAGGGTCGCGTGTGCGGCCCTTTTCTTTGGTCAATTTAATCCAAAAGTCGAATGTTTCTGCCAAAGCAACTTTAGGTGCTGTTCGTGTTTACTCCTGCTGATTGGTTTGTGTAGCCAAAGCAGGATTGATGCAAATAAGAAAAAGCAAAAAAGTTTCTTCTGACAGTTCTAAGGCGGATCGCTTTCTCAATTTCCTTATCTCCTTTCTGACACTCGCTGTTTTGGTTGGTATGGGGCTTTTGCTGCACATCAGTTTCGTTGTTGCGCAAACGCCTGAAACGCAGGACCCAGTTGTTGCAGCTCCTATGGTTGATGCTCAGGAAATGGTGATGGAAAGCGATCCAATTCCTATGGAAGGGGCACCGCTTGTTTTTGGGCTATCTAATGGACTGGAGCTATTCTCTCTGGAGAACATTGATCGCTCCAGCCAGTCTCTGAATGCTGTTTTGAAGGATCTTGGGAACTTTCCCAGGCACGTCCATAATGCACTGGAGCGGGCGCGGACCGATACGAGTGTTTCGTGGGTGTGGCAGATATTTGCGCTGACGCTGTTGGCAGTCACGCTTGGTTTTGTGGTTGAGCTGTTTGCAGACAAGTTGTTTGCCAAGAGGCTTTTGCGATTTTATCGTGGGATGCCTGAGAGTAGGGCCGAGAAGATTGGATTTCTGTTCTCAAGATCACTTGTGCAGGTTGCTGCCGATTAGCATTGACAAATTGCTGGGTGCTTGTTGAGGAGATTGTCAAGGGCGAGGAGAAGGCCGGCCATTCGGGAGATCTTCAACCGCGAGGGCATCACTTTTGCCCATCGTGAGGTGAAGGTGAGGATTGATGAAGGGGCTGCTGGTGGGCAAACTTTCTCTGACTCACAGAAAAAGGCAGTGGGTGGTGCTGTTTTGCCTGTGGTTGAAGAGGACGATCAGAACGGCTCTCCAAAAACCTAACTGTTGTAATTCCACGCTTTTTTGCTCTGTTTGCCCCTCCGGAATGTCAGAGTTGATTTTTGATCAGCCAATTTTCAAGGAAAACTCAGAAAAACTATTCCTCTTTTGGTGCGAGAAGGGAATGTTCCTCCTTGTCATCGAGTTGTTATACGTATAAAGATATCTTTATATCATATTATTCGATCAGTTGGTGGCGGTAGTAGGCTTGATAACGACAGTGAACAATGAACCGGAAGGCAAAATCCCTGTAGAGGACCTGGTGGGCTGCTTGCGTGCCTGTGGAGAGACGACGCGTATTCGTCTGCTTGCTTTGCTTGTGCTTGGTGAGCTGACCGTGAAGGATCTTACAGTCATTCTTGGGCAGAGCCAGCCTCGGATTTCGCGGCATCTCAAGCTTCTTTGTGAGGCAGGGGTGATCAAGCGGTATCCGGAAGGAGCCTGGGTTTATTATCGTCTTGGTGAAGGTGGTCCGGCAGAGCTGGCGCGGCGCATTGTTGCGCAGAGCGAGCAGGATGATCCGGTACTTGCTGCCGACCATGAGCGATTGGTTTCGTTGCGCCGTGCAAAGGCTGAGGAAGCGGCGGCTTTCTTTGCAGCACGTGCCAACAACTGGGACAAGGAGCGTAGTCTTCATGTGCCGGAAGTTGCCGTTGAAGCTGCGATGCGTGCACTCGTGGGGTCCAAGTCCTTTGATACCCTCCTGGACTTAGGGACTGGAACTGGCCGTTTGCTGGAGTTGTTCAGTGAACAGTACGAGCGTGGCATTGGCATTGATGCCAGCCAGAACATGCTTTCTGTTGCGCGGGCTAATCTGGACCGTGCTGGCTTGCAGAAAGCGCAGGTGCGTCAGGGCGACATTTACGCGTTGCCGGTTGCACCAGACACAGCTGATCTGACTGTGGTTCATCAGGTTCTTCATTATCTGGAAGAGCCTGGGCGAGCGATTTTGGAAGCTGCCCGTGCTTTGCGGCCAGGTGGGCGTCTGTTGCTTGTAGATTTTGCTCCTCACGAATTGGAGTTTTTGCGGGAGAAGCATGCGCATCGTCGTCTTGGCTTTTCTCAGGGACAAGTGGGCAATTGGCTTTCCGAGGCTGATCTGGAGCTTGTTTCAACGAATGATCTTACCCCGGGCGCGGGGGAGAAAGACAAATTAACCGTTACCCTTTGGCTCGCTCAGGATCGTCGGGTTGTGACCGACCTGCCTGTAGCGGATCAGACCAAGGAGCTTGCTTAGTTATGAGCGAACATAGTATCGATCGCCGTTTTAGGCTCAATGGAGCCTCTGACATCTCCGTTTCTTTCGAGTTTTTTCCTCCTAAGAGCGAGAAGATGGAGCAACAGCTTTGGTCATCAATCAAACGGCTTGAGCCATTGGCCCCGAACTTTGTCTCTGTCACTTATGGCGCTGGCGGGTCGACCCGTGAGCGTACTCACTCTACGGTTTCCCGTATTGTGAATGAGACTGCTTTGAAGCCTGCTGCACATCTGACTTGTGTGGATGCCACCAAGGAAGAAGTGAATGAAGTCATTCGCGCTTACTGGGATGCTGGTGTTCGCCACATTGTGGCGCTGCGTGGTGACCCGGCTGCTGGACTTGGTGAGCAGTATCATCCGCATGAAGGTGGATATCAGTCTACCGCTGATCTGGTAGCTTCCATTCGTTCCATCGGTGATTTTGAGGTTTCTGTTTCTGCCTATCCTGAGAAACACCCGGAATCTCCAAGTTGGGAAACCGAACTGGATGTTTTGAAGGCGAAAGTGGATGCGGGCGCGACCCGTGCGATCACGCAGTTCTTCTTCGATAATGATCATTACTTCCGCTATGTGGACCGTGTTCGGGCCGCTGGCATCACTATCCCGATTATTCCGGGTATCGTGCCAGTGACCAGCTTCAAGGGCATTTCCGGCTTTGCGAAGAAGACCGGAGCATCTGTTCCCGGTTGGCTGGCGCACCGGTTTGATGGTCTTGATGACGACCCACGCACCCGTGAACTTGTTGCGGCGGCTGTTGCTGCTGAGCAGGTGATGAGCCTGGCGGATGATGGTGTCGAGGACTTCCATTTTTACACAATGAACAAAGCAGATCTCGTTTACGCGATCTGCCACATGCTTGGTCTTCGCGCAAAACAGGATGTGAAAGCATCTGTCGCTGCCTGAACCCAATCCACGCACATATAAAGATATTTGTCGGATTACGACCCCATTCGTGACCCGCAAAAGTAAAGTACTAGAAAAGATCGGATCCCATGAGTTTGCAGGTGAAAAAGACCGGTTCGGACATTTTTGCAGCCCTAGAAGCAGCCGCCAAGGAGCGTATCCTTGTTCTGGATGGCGCCATGGGAACTATGATCCAGAATCTGCAGTTCAGTGAAGCGCAGTTCCGAGGTGAGCGCTTCAAGAGCTGGAACCAGGATCTGAAAGGGAACAATGATCTTCTGATCCTGACCCAGCCAGATGCCATTCGTGATATCCACCTGCAGTATCTGAAAGCGGGTGCAGATATCATCGAGACCAACACGTTCTCCTCCACTTCTATCGCGCAGGCTGACTACGCGATGGAGAGCATTGTTTATGAGCTGAACAAGGAAGGTGCCCGCCTTTGCTGTGAAGCTGTTGAGCAGATGAAGGAGATTGATCCATCCCGCCGCCGGTTTGTGGCCGGTGGACTTGGGCCAACAAACCGGACGGCCTCGATTTCTCCAGACGTGAACAATCCGGGCTTCCGTGCAGTTTCCTTTGACGATCTGAAGGATTCTTATGCTGAAGCGACCCGTGGTCTGGTTGATGGTGGCTGTGATCTCATTCTTGTTGAGACCATCTTTGATACCTTGAATGCAAAAGCGGCTTTGTTCGCGATTGATCAGGTGTTTGAGGAAAAAGGCATCAAGCTGCCGGTCATGATCTCCGGCACGATTACAGATTTGTCTGGTCGTACTCTTTCAGGTCAAACACCGGAAGCGTTCTGGAACTCTGTCAGTCATGCGGAGCCGTTTACGGTTGGCCTGAACTGTGCGCTGGGTGCAAAGGAAATGCGTGCGCACGTGGATGAGATTTCCCGTGTTGCGGATACTCTTGTTTGTGCTTATCCGAATGCGGGTCTGCCGAATGAGTTTGGTGAATACGATGAGAGCCCGGAATACATGGCTGGCCTCATGAAAGAGTTTGCCGAGTCTGGGCTGGTCAACGTGGTTGGCGGGTGTTGTGGTACGACGCCGGATCACATCAAGGCCCTTGCGGATGCGATGGAAGGCTTGAAGCCGCGTACTTTGCCAGAAGTGCCACGCCTGATGCGTCTGTCTGGTCTGGAGCCGTTCACCTTCACCAAGGAAGTGAACTTCGTTAACGTGGGTGAGCGTACCAACGTGACGGGCTCTGCACGGTTCCGCAAACTGATCAAGAACGATGATTATAATGCAGCGCTTGATGTTGCCCGCTCTCAGGTTGAGAATGGTGCGCAGATCATCGACATCAATATGGATGAGGGGCTTCTTGATAGTGAAGAAGCCATGGTTACCTTCCTCAATCTGATTGCGGCTGAACCGGACATTGCAAAAGTTCCAGTGATGATCGACAGCTCCAAGTGGACTGTCATTGAAGCTGGCCTGAAGTGTGTGCAGGGTAAGGCTGTGGTGAACTCGATTTCCTTGAAAGAAGGGGAAGAGAACTTCATCGCGCAGGCTAAGTTGATCCGCCGTTATGGTGCTGCTGTTGTTGTGATGGCGTTTGATGAAACGGGTCAGGCTGACACGTTTGAACGCAAGATCAACATCTGCAAACGCTCCTATGATGTGCTGGTTGATAAGGTTGGTTTCCCGCCTCAGGATATCATTTTTGATCCGAATATCTTTGCGGTTGCGACTGGTATTGAAGAGCACGACAACTATGGTCTGGACTTCATTGAAGCGACCAAGTGGATCTCTGAGAACCTGCCACACGCTCATATTTCTGGTGGTGTTTCCAACCTGTCGTTCTCCTTCCGCGGGAATGAGCCGGTTCGTGAAGCGATGCACTCTGTGTTTCTGTACCACGCCATTCAGGTTGGTATGGATATGGGCATTGTGAATGCTGGTCAGCTGGCTGTTTATGATGACCTTCCTGCTGAGTTGCGTGAGCTGTGTGAAGATGTGGTCATGAACCGCCGTTCAGATTCCACGGATCGTCTGCTTGAAGCTGCTGAGAAGTTTAAAGGTCCGGGTGGAAAGAAACGTGAGGTTGATCTGCGCTGGCGTGAGGCAACTGTTGCAAAGCGTCTTGAGCACTCGCTGGTTCACGGTATCACGGACTTTATCGTGGAAGACACGGAAGAAGCTCGCCAGAACTTTGATCGTCCGCTGCATGTGATTGAAGGTCCATTGATGGACGGCATGAACGTGGTTGGTGATCTGTTTGGCGCTGGTAAAATGTTCCTGCCACAGGTGGTGAAATCCGCCCGCGTGATGAAAGCAGCTGTTTCCTATCTGATGCCATTCCTGGAAGAGGAAAAGCGTCGCAGTGGCTTGGATGAGAGCTCATCCAACGGCAAGATCCTGATGGCGACTGTTAAAGGGGATGTGCACGACATTGGCAAGAACATCGTTGGCGTTGTTCTGCAGTGTAACAACTTTGAGGTTATCGACCTTGGGGTGATGGTGCCAACAGCCAAGATCATTGATGAAGCGCGCAAGCACGATGTTGATATCATTGGTTTGTCCGGCCTGATCACACCGTCGCTTGATGAGATGTGTCATGTGGCTTCTGAGATGGAGCGTGAGGGGCTGGATATTCCGCTGCTGATTGGCGGTGCGACGACCTCTCGTGTTCATACAGCGGTGAAGATCCATCCGAACTACTCCAAGGGTCAGGCGATCTACGTCACTGATGCTGGGCGTGCGGTGGGTGTTGCGTCCCGTCTGGTGAGTGAAGGTGGTCGTGAGGCACTCTATGATGCAACTCGCGCGGAATATGTGGATGTTGCTGAAAAGCATGCGCGGTCGCGGAACAAGAAGGTTCGGGCATCTATCGAGAAGGCTCGTGCAAACCGCTTCAAGCCGAACTTTGATGGGTATGCTCCAACCAAGCCTAAGTTTATCGGCACCAAGACATTTACCAATGTCTCCTTGAAGGAATTGGTGAGGTACATTGACTGGACACCTTTCTTCTCCACCTGGGAGATTAAGGGAGCCTATCCTGCAGTGCTGACAGATGACCGTTATGGTCCGGCAGCTCAGGCGCTTTATAATGATGCGCAGGAGATGCTGAAGGAGATCGTGGACGGCAATCTGTTGCAAGCGAATGCTGTGGTTGGGTTCTGGCCGTGTGCGCAGGATGGTGATGATCTTGTGCTTTACACCGACGAGAGCCGTACAACTGAGCTGAACCGTCTCTATACCCTTCGTCAGCAGATGGACCGGAGTTCCTCTGATCGTGGGAACGTGGCTCTTGCGGACTTTGTTGCACCGATTGACAGCGGCATCCCGGACTATGTTGGCGGGTTTGCTGTGACTGCGGGTATCGGTGAGGATGAAATTGCTAAGCGCTACGGCGAAGCTGGTGATGACTACAACAAGATCCTCAGTCAGGCGATTGCTGACCGTTTGGCAGAAGCACTTGCAGAGCGGATGCACGAACTGGTTCGTACTGAGCTATGGGCCTATGCGCCGAATGAAGGCTTGTCTAATGTTGATCTGATTGCAGAGGACTACGATGGTATTCGTCCTGCACCAGGTTACCCAGCGCAGCCAGATCATACTGAGAAGGGTACTCTTTGGGAGCTGCTTGATGCGGAAGCGCAGACAGGTATCTCATTGACTGAGAGCTACGCGATGTGGCCGGGGTCTGCTGTGTCTGGTCTCTACTTCTCCCACCCGGACAGCCACTACTTCGGCATTGGCAAGATTGAGCGGGATCAGGTGGAAGATTATGCAAAGCGTAAGGGTTGGGAACTGGCAAAGGCAGAGCGCTGGCTGGCTCCGATCCTGAACTACAACCCGATGGCTCGCGAAGCTGCGGAGTAATTCTCTGAGACACTGAAATTTAAAAGGGCTGCGGATGTTTTCGCAGCCCTTTTTCTTTGTCGGATTGTCGCTGAGACGTGCAAAGACTGTTTCCAAATAGTGATCTAATCATTCGCTGTGGTTCCATTATGTATGTTCAGGAGAAGACAATAGCTCCTGTTTGGGGCATAGGAGACGACCGATGAAAAAGACAATTTTGAAAATCCATAGCTCAGCGGCAACTGCAACATCCGTAACCCGCCAGCTTTCTGATGAACTTGCTTCCAAGATCTTCAATGACGGTGACACCGTTATCGAGCGTGATCTGAACTCCCCGATTTCGTTTATCAACGAAGCATGGATTGGTGCTGCTTACACCCCTGACGAGCAGCGCAGTGAAGAGCAGAAAGAAGATCTTGCGCTTTCTGATGCACTCATTGCGGAGCTGAAAGCGGCAGATGTGCTGGTTATTGGTGCGCCGATCTACAACTTCTCTGTGCCTGCTGTTTTGAAGGCATGGGTTGACCAGATTGCACGTGTGGGTGTGACCTTCAATTACACCGAATACGGCCCACAGGGCTTGCTGACGGGCAAGAAGGCGTACATCGTTGCGGCAGCCGGCGGCGTGCCTGTTGGCTCCCCAGCAGACTTTGCAGTGCCTTACCTCAAGCAGGTGCTTGGCTTTATTGGTGTGAGCTATGTGGAAGTTGTTGCAGCGGAAGGTGTTGCTGTTGACCGTGATGCAGCAATTGCACAAGCACAGAACACAATGGTTGGCCTGACATCTGTGGCAGCGTAACTGATACGCAAAAGCAATTAATCAACTGGAGCCCACCTTGGTAACAAGGTGGGTTTCTTTGTGCATCTGGTAAGTCTTGCCTTCGATTTTTGTTTTGTGAAGGACTTGGTCAGTGTGGGGGAGGGGGACTATAGCAAGCCGATAACGACAGCACCAACAAATGCAAATGCAAGTGTGATTGCGACGGCGTTAAAGCTTCGTGTGACAGTCATGGATTTATCTCCCGTTACTCACTAGCTGTTTAAAGCTTATGTGACGGAAGCCACGTTAGGAAGCAAAAAAATGTCATTTTTCATGGCACTGCTAGAAAAGCACCTAGGATCACTGAAAATTTCTGTAGCGAATAATATGTGTAAAGCCGGAGGATACTTTCTGGTTGTTTTGTGAAAGACCAAGGGAATTCTTGCGTTTCCTCTGTCAAATCAATATGCAGGTTTTCTGCAGCTTCGCGAATACTCGTCGGGCTATACTTATGCTTTTCCTGGGGTGAATTGGGCGTGGATAGTTTAAAACATTCATGACAATTCAGGCGGGAAAACGGAAATATTCAGCATTGAATCAGGAACAGCGCCGGGCAAACGCCTGTTCAAATCGGGGATTTCGAGGTGGGTTACAAGACAGGTGGGAACGCTGCCGGAAGACTTTTGTCTGCCGTTTTGGTTATCGGTATGTGCATCGGCGCTGCACACGTTAGTGCTGCTCCGATGCCCAAAGCTCGTCCTTATGTTGGCAATGTAACCTTATTGCCTCCGATGCCTCTTCCTCAGAGCAAGGTGAGTGTTCAGCCTTCGCGTGTTCCTGCGGGCAAGCCGCTTTCTCTCGTTCCTGTGCCACTTGAAAACCAGCGCGTTTTTCCTCCTGCAAGCGATGCGAGGATGTGTGTGCTCCGTGGTTGGAGTGTTGAGATCTCAAACGCTGTTGACGGGCCGGGTGGATGTGGGATTGATCAGCCTGTTTCTTTGCGGTCTGTGGTTGGTGGTGGCCAAGAGATTGGCCTGACGATGCCAGTGCAGATTGAGTGCGAGCTGGCACAAAAGCTGGATGGCTGGTTGCAGGATGTGGCAGTGCCTGCTGCACGGCGGGAACTTGGTGTATCCATCACGCGCATTCGCACGGCTGCAGGGTATGCTTGTCGTGGCCGGAATAACAAACGCGGCGCGAAGCTCTCAGAGCATGGCAAGGGCAACGCCATCGATATTGCAGGTTTCTATTTGTCTGATGGACGGGAAGTGACTGTTGAAGAGGGCTGGGACGGATCTTCAGCTGAAGTGCGTTTCCTGAGCAGCTTACATAAAGGAGCCTGTGAGCGGTTCACGACCGTACTTGGCCCAGAGGCCGACAAGTATCACCGAGACCACTTACACTTCGATCAAGGCTGTCACGGCAAGGGCTGCAAATATCGCGTCTGCAAATAAAGGCGCGGGCTCGCAATCCTTTTTCAGAAGTTTGATGCGGGAACGCCCACCTGATTGAGACGGGGCTTTATCTCTTTCAAGCGGGCGTGTTCTGTGATGACAGGGCTTACTGGCAGAAACGGTTTTTGCCAGAGTACGTGCGATAGGTGCCGGTGTTCGGGTTAAAGCTTCTGTACTTGTTGGTGCAGTAGGCAAACCAAGCCGGAGACCAAGGGGCTGGGGCTACAGCCTGAGCGTGATAAACCGGTGCTGGCTGATGCACCACTGGCGGACGGTAGGCTGGTGGGCGATACGTTGGCGCTGGTGGACGGTAGGCCGGGCGTGGTGGTGCAACGTACTGAGGTTGCGGTGTCACTGCATTGCCGATGATGAGACCTGCCGCCAGACCGATAACGCCGATTGCAGCTGCTTCACCTGCATTGATGCCGTGCTTCTTATGCTTTCTCTTCTTACGCTTATGGTAATAGTTGTTCTCAACGTAAGTGTTGTTTTCAATATAAGTATTGTTTCTAGGGCCTGCCTGGGCTGCAGAAACGACTGGCAACATCATTGCCCCTGCAAGCGCTACTGAAATTACTGCTGATGCTTTAGCCATTTTCGTCTCCGTAAACGGTATTTCGTGTTTGTTGAGACTAATTAACCAGAAGTGGCCTGAACCTTCTTTGAGAGCGCCATTCATCTTCTGTTCATGTAGATGAATGGGCCAGAAAATCTATATATATATCAACTCATTAGGTGTTTGAAAAAATGTTTAAGACGCTGATTTCTTACCGAATTTTAAGTTGAGTACGTTATTCATCTTACTTAAATCAGTATGTTGTCCTCTCCAGATTATGGAGGCCACTTTTCGGGAATACGCTTAAGTGGAGATAGACAAGACCCAAGAATCTGAGCAGGGTCAGATCGGGAAAAATGAGGTTGGTATGGAAAAGAAGATAGATCCAATTCGTGAAACCACCGATGAAGCACGCGCTCTTGCCAAGAAGCTGATCAGGTCTGTCAGATTTGCTTCTCTTGCTGTTCTGGAGCCAGAGACCGGCTACCCTATTGTCAGCCGTGTTGGTGTCAGCTCGGATGTTGTTGGTGCGCCGTTTATGCTTGCTTCCAGCCTTTCCAACCATTCTCAATGCCTTGAGCAAGATCAGCGGGTGTCTTTGCTGATTGGCGAGCCGGGTAAAGGGGACCCACTGGCTCATCCGCGGCTGACCGTTATCGGGCGCTTTGAGCGACTGAGCAAAGGGGATCCGCTGTGCACTGAGCTGCGCAACCGCTATTTGATGCGGCATCCCAAGGCTAAGCTCTATGTCGATTTTGCTGATTTCGACTGGTATCGCCTGCATGTTGAGCGAGTGAACATGAACGGCGGCTTTGGTAAAGCGTTCCTTCTGGATACCGAGGATGTGCTGTCTTCTGATGAGGGGCGCGAGCAGCTCGCGGCTACCGCTCATGATCTTGTTATCCGCATGAATGAGCGCCGTGCTGATGATATTGGGGCGTTTGCCTCGAAAACCTTCAAGGTTGGCGCCTCAAAATGGGGGCTGGTGAGCGTTGATGGTGAGGGGGCTGATTTCTTTGATGGAGAGGCTGTTTACCGTCATTCCTGGGATCAGGAAGTGTCGGTTACGGAGCTAGAAAAGCTGCTGATGCAAACTCTTGGTTGTTCTGTGTAAAACCATGACGTAGGGTTTTGCTCATGTTGTTGTTCTAGTATGGCAACTATGCATGCGTGAAGCAAAACAGGATTGGTGCGGAAATGAACAAAGAGAATTTGGATAGCGCGGCAGGGGCAGAGGTCTACTCCGACAAAACTCTGCGTATTTATGACCTGCTGGTTCTGCGGTTCTCCAACACGTTTCTGTGGCGCTGTTCCGCTTCAAAAGCGCTGAGCTTCTTCAATCGCAATGTCAGTGCCAATCACCTCGATGTGGGTGTTGGCAGTGGCTACTTTCTGGAGCATGGGCGCTTTCCGGATAAGACGCGTCTGGTGCTGATGGACCTCAACCAAACCTGTCTGGACTATGCCAAGGCGCGCTCTGTGGTGGCGAATGTCAGCGTGACACAGACTGATGTGCTGGAGCCGATTGAATGGACCGACGCCAAGTTTGACAGCATCAATTTGGGCTACTTGCTGCACTGCTTGCCGGGAACCATGAAGCAGAAGTATATGGTGTTTGAGAACCTCAGACCGCTGCTGAATGACGGTGGGATCTTGTTTGGCTCAACCATTTTGGGCGAAGGCCAGAAACCAAACTGGGCAGCGCGCAAGCTGATGGGCTTTTACAACAGCAAGGGCATCTTTTCGAACGCTGAAGACAACCTTGATGACCTGCGCTCCAATCTAGAGACGTATTTCAGGGATGTGACGATTGAAGTGGTTGGCGAAGTTGCGCTGTTTAAAGGGCGTGTGTAGTCGCTTCTTGCGGGAAGAGTACAAGGTCATCCTCGGGTGACCATGACTTCCATTTCATACCGAACACGGTTTTAAAATCCGGCTGGTCGATCCGTTCGAGCAGCCATTTTTTTATGCTTGCAGGGGCTTTTCTCTCAAAGCGATCTTTATCTGCATTGGCGAACTGGCGCACGAATGGGAAGAGTGCCTGATCTGCGAGAGCCGGGCGGTCTCCGAACAGATACGTTGAGCTTTCAAGGCGTTTAGAGAGCTTGGAGAGTTCGTGAATGGCAAGGGTGTAGTGCTCGTCTGGATCGGCGCCTTCGTAGCGTGTGGAGTACTTGTATTTGTCCAGATTGCGTTTGAAGTCGCCGTCCATCTCTTCAATCAGTTGCAGCATTTCTTCCAGCGTGCCCGTCTCTGGTGAGAGCCAGCTTTGAGGGTCATTTTGCTGCAAAGCCCAGAGCATGATCTCAAGGCTTTCTTCAATAACGGTTCCATCCGTCAGTTGCAGGACAGGAACCGTTCCTTTTGGTGAGATTTCCAGCATGTGGGCTGGTTTGTTGCGCAGCACGATCTCGCGGAGGGCAACGGTTGTCTGGCTTGTGACCAATCCCAGTCTGGCGCGCATTGCGTAGGGACACCGACGAAATGAATACAGGATCGGGAGGGAGGTCTGCTCAGCCATGCTTTCTGTTGTCTGCCTTTGATTGATCGTTTTCAGCAGCTGGTATTTCTAATGAATCCACTGGAGCAATACCAGCAGATTTGCGTTCATAGGCCTGAATTGCCTTCTCTTCTTTCAAAAAAGCTTCGATATGTGGCTGTAATGGGAGCTTTGTCGCGAGTGTTTCGGTCTCTTCCAGCACCGCTGTGGTTGGGACAAAAGCCTTCTGCGCGCGGTCATACATGCTGACGCGCACCAGACCGGTTGCGGCAACGATGCCTTTCTTCGGGCCTTTGGTGAAGATGAAGCGTTGTTCCATCACACAGGCCTCATCTGTCCAGTACACAATCTCGCTTTCCAGCTTGAACGGCTCGCCAAACGGGAGCTCGCGCCGAAAGCGGACAGTGGCATGGTTGGCCAGTGGTGTCCATTTATTGCGGAAAATCGCTTTGCCGAGCTTGGTGCGGCCCATGTGATCTACACGGCCAAAATCCATCATGGCCAGATAACGGCTGTTGGTGAGGTGGATGTTCATGTCAATGTCAGAGGGGAGAACGCGCAATCGGACAACAGACTTGCTGAACATGTCTGCTAGTTTTTCCTGAAAAGGGAACTTAATGAAATAAAGTATAAGTCTAAACCAGAGTTGCATTTCTTCTCCACGTGATAGCTCACGGGCTTTCACAAAAATCTAATGGATTTTCCAATAGGGAATTAGCTTTCCTAATAGGTCAGGTGTGTTGTGCCAGATGTTTAAAGGTATTTCTAGTTATCTCTTTGTGTGGGAGATTGCGTATAGCTCAACGGAACTTGCTGCTGTTGCGGGCGCTTTTTTCTTTGCAGCTTTCGTTAAAGGGGCGACAGGCCTCGGGTTTTCAACGACTTGTCTGCCGTTTCTGGTTTACGCGGTGGGGTTGAAAAGAGGAATTCCGCTCATCTTACTGCCCAGTATTACCAGCAATTTTCTGGTGATGGTCGATGCCGGGTCTTTCAGGGAGATGGTGGTTCGCTTTCGCTGGATGTTGCTTGCAACTGTGCCGGGGATTCTGTTGGGCCTCTGGTTCTTGGATGTGGCGCCAGCTGAGGAAGCTGTTGTTGTGCTGGGCTTTGTGCTTATCAGCTATGCCCTGTTTGCTTTTTTCACACCGCACCTGAAACTCTCCCATGAGATGGAGCGCTTCCTTGGGCCTGTCAGCGGTTTTATTACGGGTGTGGTCAATGGCATTACCGGTTCGCAGATCATGCCTGTGATGCCCTATCTGTTGTCGCTTAATCTGAACAGTGAGCGTTTTGTGCAGGCGATCAATTGCTCCTTTACTTTGTCCTCCTTTGTGATGGTGGGTGGTCTTTACTATCTCGGACTGCTTGACCTGAGTGCGCTTGGTGTTTCTGCGCTTGGGCTGGCGTTTGTGTATCTGGGCACCAAGCTGGGCTCGGCGGTGCGTCAGCTGATGTCGCCCTCGGTCTTCAGGGCGTCTATTTTGCTGCTGTTGTTCGGGCTTGGGTTGAGTTTGTTGGTCAAAGGATTTTAGTGGCTCCGCTCTAGGCTAACTGGTGGTTGATGGATCCCTTCAGTTTGGAGATGGGGATGTTAGAGATTGTTGCAAGTTCGCACCTAGGCTCTGCTTCATGATGGACATGGATGCAGACATGGCAATGGCGGCGGAGTATCTCGGCTATACGGCCTTTGAGATTGTCATCATCATGTTTACGTTCTTCTTTGCTGCTTTTGTGAAAGGCCTTGCTGGGCTTGGGTTTACAACAATCTGCCTTGCTGTTCTCGCTTACACGGTGGGTTTGAAGAAGGGCATTCCGCTTATTGTGGTTCCGGGGCTCATCAGTGATCTCATTCTGGTTTATGAGGCCGGGTATTTTCGGGAGTCGTTTTCTCGCTTCTGGCGGATTTATCTTTATTCGGTGCCGGGTGTTGTCATTGGGCTCTGGTTTTTGGGGTGGGCCTCCACGCATTGGCTGACGATCCTGCTGGGGTTCGTCATCATGGCGTTTGTGGGATATGCGCTGCTCTCCAAGAACCTGAAGTTGAGAATGCATTGGGAGAAGATGGGATGTTCGCTTTCCGGGTTTTCAACCGGGTTGCTGACAGGGATGACGGGCTCACAGTTGATGCCGATTACGCCGTTTCTGGTATCTCTGGATCTCCCGCGTAGCCATTTCATCCAAACGATCAATAGCTTCTTCACGGTTGTGACAGCCACGATGATCCTGGGTCTGACCTATATGGGCTTGCTGCATCTGGGTGCTTTTGCCATCTCCATCACCGGGCTGGTGTTTGTCTATATCGGCACCAAAAGCGGCAATTATATCGGTCGACATTTCAGTCCGGCACTGTTCCGCTATTGCGTGTTGGTGATGATGTTTTTCTCCGGTCTGGGGCTCATCATCAAAGAGCTTTGGCTGAATGTAATGTGATGTGCACCATGCTTGTAAACTGCTCAAGGGATCCCCAATTGCATAGCAGTCTTAACCGCGAGCGCGACCTGTGCTTATGGAAAGTTTTCTGACATGGTGATCCTTCAGTTGATTGGAGGGCTTGTGCTGCTGCTTGTTGGCGGCGAAGCCCTTGTGCGCGGCAGTGTGGCTGTTGCGACGCGTTTGGGTGTTTCAAAGCTGTTTATTGGCCTGACGCTTGTTGGTTTTGGTACGTCCATGCCGGAGCTTGTGGCCAGTTTGCAGGGGGCACTTGCCGGTTACCCCGGTGTTGCTGTCGGCAATATTGTGGGCAGCAACATTGCCAATGTGCTGCTGATATTGGGTGTCACGGCATTGATCCTGCCGATTGCTGTGAACCGGGAAGCGTTCCAACGTGATGGTGTTGTGCTTGTTGTGTCCAGCTTGATTTTGCTGGGCGTTATCCTGACGGGTTATTTGTCCCGATCGGCTGGTTTCATTCTGATTGCTCTGCTGCTGTCCTACACACTCTTCAGCTACTGGTCGGAACGCAAAGCAGGAAAAGCAGCAGCTCAGATTTATGAGGCTGAAGCCGATGAGGTGAGCTATCCGAACCTTACCATATGGTGGGGCCTTGCTATCTTTATTGTGGGTGTGGTTGGCATCGTCATTGGGGCGAGTTTGCTTGTGTCCTCAAGTATCGTGATTGCCAAGCATTTTGGGGTTTCTGACGCGGTGATTGGTTTGACGCTGGTTGCGATTGGCACCTCTTTGCCAGAGCTTGCCACCTCGGCCATTGCTGCGGTACGGGGCCATGCTGAGGTTGCGTTTGGCAATATTGTTGGCAGTAACATCTTCAACATATTCGGCATTGGCGGCGTAACAGCTCTTGTTGTGCCAATCCCGGTTCCCTCTGAGATCGCGCAGGTGGATATCTGGGTGATGGTGGGCACGGTTGTGCTGATGGCCATTGCCTGCATTACCGGCTGGCGGGTGAGCCGCCGGGAAGGTCTGTTTTTCCTATGCTGTTACGTGGCCTACATGGTCTTTCAACTTACGCCCGGTTTGCGTGCTGCAGTTGGTATTGTTTGATGGTGCCTGGGGTTTCTCTCGTCATCCACACCCTTGTCAAACCTGCCGATTTGACAACCATAGGTTTTCACTCCTCACTCAACCTTGAGGCCTAGAACCCTCTCAACGCGGTACCCGCTCCCGTTAACTAGCGGATTTTTTGTGTCTTTTTTCTGAAGGCGCAAGCTTTTGCTATGAGCGGGAGGGCGGTGAATACAACACCTCCTTCGGGAGGGAATAAACTCGCCTGTCGTTGTCAGGTTTCTAGCCTCCCGCTCGCCAGCGGGCACTAGAAAGCCCTATCTGTCGTGCGGTCCTTCAACAGCCAACAACGAGGCTTTGAAAATGAACGACCTTGCATGTGCCTGTGGCACCACAAATACTTTCCAAAATGAAATAGACGAAGTCACCATCGCTGTTTCAGACCTGCAGAATCTCAGCTATATCCAGCACTTATTGCTGACTGAGAGACTACAGCACAGCAGCGAGCGTGATGCTTTGTTCACTTTGCATCATGCCTTCCGCGACCGACTGGAAGCACTCCAAAAACGCTGCGGAACTTTATCTAATGCGTATTCCTATCCGAAAACCGCTAGTACTTTTCGGGAATACGCAGGAGAGCGGGTCGCTCATCCGCAACCGATAAACACCAAAAATCCGCTTCCTGATTAAGCCTGTTATGGGCTCCATAAAGCAAGGGAACCTACCTTCGTGGAGCATGTACTGGCGCACTGTGTAAGAGCATTTGGCAGCAATGCCATCCGCTCCGGTGCCGGAAGCGAGACGCGTCTACACCCCGCATCCTCGCGGGCGGCACCCTGCTGGCCTGCGGAGCCACCACCCTCCGCAGGCCAGCGTTTTTGCGTGCGTATATGGATGCGTTGGTGGGTGTGGCTCTGGATCCCGCATCAAGTGCGGGAAGATGGCGAGGGGGAATGCTCCTCTGCCAATCTGTTCCCCCCCCACACACTGTCATCATGTGCGGAGCGTAGCGGAGACCCGGGACCTTTAACCACCTCACGAGGAGCACTACATTCGCGGTATGCAGCAATCATTGTATGGGTCACGGCTTGGGGTCCGAGATTGTTAGTGATGAGGTGTGTTAGGATGGAGTTGGTCTCCCGAACTGCACTTCCGGGAGACCAGTGGCAGGCGACCGAGCCGGGATCGGGCTTTCACCCATCGACATCAAGGTTCTCTGCCGCTTCCTTTTCCCGTTTGGGGAGTTGATTGGGCCACTGCTTGCGATGCCACTGCCGTCATGCCGGACGAGCGAAGCGGTGATCCGGTACCCAGTGCTATACGTGCTGGCGTTGGCAGGTGAGGCGGGCTGTCTCAAAAAACTTATGCCCCTTCTGAATTCCTCCCATACTGTGAACCTATGCCTACGTAGCGGGCTGCTGGCGGAGCGACCGTCAG
>NZ_LMCK01000151.1:4094-4186 GCF_001623165.1 Pseudovibrio sp. WM33 | reverse complement strand
GCAGCCATAACCGGCGCATGCTGGAACAGATTGAAGCGCTCTTAGAGGGCCGCGCAAAGTCTGGTGTTGCTTCCTATGAGATCGCGGGCCGC
>NZ_LMCK01000151.1:3579-4058 GCF_001623165.1 Pseudovibrio sp. WM33 | reverse complement strand
AAGCGCACGGGCCGGGGCAGTCATCGTTTGCGGAAGGTGGAGTTTAGATAATGGGTGCATTTGCAAGATTTTTTGGCAGACGTAACAAGCCTGCAAAGCTGCCTGTTAAACAGCCGGGCGGGGCGGTGCGAAAATACAAAGCGGCCCGCCCGGATCGTCTTGTAAAGTTCAAGTTGATGGGGCTCAATTCATCCTTGATGCGCGATGCCCAGGAAGACTTGTTGGGGCTGGTTTCCCATAGCAGGGAGCAAAGCCAGAACAACGATTACCTGAAAGGCTTTTACTCTCATTTGCGGCGCAATGTTGTGGGCCGCAATGGCTTGCAGATTAAGCCGGTTGCCCGGCTTGGTGATGGCAATCTGGACCGGGACAGCAACAAGCTTATCCGGGACGGATTTTTGGAATGGAGCCGCAAGGGGATCTGCACCACCTGCGGCAAGTTCTCTTTTGCTGATAGCCAGCGCATCGCGCTTACAGCG
>NZ_LMCK01000151.1:3105-3569 GCF_001623165.1 Pseudovibrio sp. WM33 | reverse complement strand
AGCAAAGCCAGAACAACGATTACCTGAAAGGCTTTTACTCCCATTTGCGGCGCAATGTTGTGGGCCGGACTGGCTTGCAGATAAAGCCGGTTGCCCGGCTTGGTGATGGCAATATTGACCGGGACAGCAACAAGCTTATCCGCGATGGATTTTTGGAATGGAGCCGCAAGGGGATCTGCACCACCTGCGGTAAGTTCTCTTTTGCTGATAGCCAGCGTATTGCACTTACAGCCGCTGCCCGTGATGGGAATTTCTTAGCCCGCAAATACATTGGCCCGGAGTTCGGGAGGTTCGGTTTTCAGATCCAGCACCTTGATATCACCATGCTGGATGTGGAGTTAAACAAAGAGCTGGATCACGGGCATTACATCCTTGCCGGGGTGGAATGTAACGCGGTGGATCGCCCGATTGCCTATCACATGTTTAAGCACAACCGCTCTTATTACGGTGGCCGTGGCGAGCGC
>NZ_LMCK01000151.1:2553-3095 GCF_001623165.1 Pseudovibrio sp. WM33 | reverse complement strand
CTGCCCGTGATGGGAATTTCTTAGCCCGCAAATACATTGGGCCGGAGTTTGGGAGGTTTGGCTTCCAGATCCAGCACCTTGATATCACCATGCTGGATGTGGAGCTAAACAAAGAGCTGGATCACGGGCACTACATCCTTGCCGGGGTGGAATGTAACGCGGTGGATCGCCCGGTTGCCTATCACATGTTTAAGCACAACCGCTCTTATTATGGCGGCCGTGGCGAGCGTATTCGCATTCCTGCAGATGAGATTGTGCACCTTTATCTGCCTTTTGATCAAACTGCCCCGGTGATTGGTGTTCCATGGGCGCACACGGCTTTGCGGCGCTTGGCGCAAATGAACAGCTTTGAAGACGCAGCCCTTGCGAACGCTGTTTATGGTGCGCAGAAGATGGGCTTTTACACCCGCTCTGCAGATGCTGACCCGGATGAAGAATTAGGCGGTGGTCAGGCGGCCGGGACCAATGGCGAGGCGGAAGACGTAGAAGAAGAAGAGTTCTTTGATGAGCAGGAACGGCCCCGGCTTGAAGAAATGGAAGCT
>NZ_LMCK01000151.1:2058-2543 GCF_001623165.1 Pseudovibrio sp. WM33 | reverse complement strand
CCGGGACCAATGGCGAGGCGGAAGACGTAGAAGAAGAAGAATTCTACGATGAGCAGGAACGGCCCCGGCTTGAAGAAATGGAAGCCGGTGTTTTGGAAGAGCTGCCACAGGGCTATGACTTCAAAGCTTTTGACCCGGCCTATCCAAGTGGGGAGATGGAACCTTTCATCAAGATCATGCTGCGCGGCGTTTGTTCGGGGCTTGATGTGGCCTATTCGTCTTTGTCCAGCGACTTGGAAAAGGCCAATTTCTCGTCATTGCGGGCCGGGCTTGGTGAAGAGCGCGAACAATGGGGCGTGCTGCAGGGTTGGCTTGCAGATCATTACTGCGGTTCCATCTTTCCTGACTGGTTGCGCATGGCGATGCTGAGCGGGCAAGTGCGTTTGCCTATGACGCAGCTTGCCCGGTTTCAGGCGGTGGAATGGACGGGCCGGGGCTGGCAATCCGTCAATCCAAAAGACGATGCGGCCGCCAATAGAACCAAT
>NZ_LMCK01000151.1:1197-2048 GCF_001623165.1 Pseudovibrio sp. WM33 | reverse complement strand
GGTTTCAGGCGGTGGAATGGACGGGCCGGGGCTGGCAATCAGTCAATCCAAAAGATGATGCGGCCGCAAATAGAACCAACATGGAATCCCGCATTAAAAGCCCGCAGGAAGTGGCTGCAGAGCGTGGGCGCACTCTTGAAGATATCTATGACGATTTTGAAGAGGCAAGGGCACTTGCCAAGGATCGCGGCATAGATCTTGAGGCGGTGCTTTCTGCCTTCATGAAAACGGTTCCGCCTGCTGAAAAAGAGCAGCCTAAAGAGGACTAACCACACCATGCCAACACATGAATTGAAGCTGCCGGAGCGGTTGTTCCGGCAGGGTGTTTTCGTGCGCGCTAGCGAGGGCGCGGAAGAAGACCTTTTAGAGCTTTCGTTTTCCAGTGATGCACCCATTCGCACCTATTGGGGCGTTGAAATTCTGGGTCACGATGAAGGCGAGATTGACCTTGATTTCATTGGAAGCGGGCGTGCGCCTCTGCTGATTGATCACCGCGCAAGCGTAGATCATCAGGTGGGCGTGATTGAGCGCGTGGAGATCAAGAACGGCAAGGGCCGGGCTTGGGTTCGCTTTGGTAAATCAGAGCGGGCGCAAGAGATTAAACAGCGCGTTTTAGATGGAGAGCTGACCAATGTTTCTGTTGGCTATCAGATCCGCAAAGCCCGCTTGGAAGAAGAGCATGACGATGACTTAAACGTCTATCGCATCACCCGTTGGACCCCTCACGAAATTTCGATTGTTTCCGTCCCTGCAGATCCGTCTGTTGGGGTTGGTCGGTCGCAATCTGAGGGGGCTGTTGTTTCCATTGCACTTGAAAGAAAGGCTGCTGCAATGCCCGCACCACTTGAAAT
>NZ_LMCK01000151.1:636-1187 GCF_001623165.1 Pseudovibrio sp. WM33 | reverse complement strand
AGGGGGCTGTTGTTTCCATTGCACTTGAAAGAAAGGCTGCAGCAATGCCCAAACCTAATGAACCTGAAAACCCCAACACCGGCCCTTCTGAAGAAGAGCTGGCACAGATCCGCACTAAGACGGCGGAAGATGAGGCCAAACGCATTCGCGAAATTGAGGCGACTGCGGCCGAATGGAATTGCCGAGATATTGCGGCGGAAGCGATCCGCTCCGGCATGTCTTCCGGGGACTTTTCAACCAAAGTCTTGATGCTTCAAGGTGAGCGCGGGCAGGAGAAAATCTCCGGCGCTGCTGATATTGGTTTGAGCCAGAAAGAGCGCAAGCAATTCTCATTTGTGCGTGCTTTGAATGCTTTGGGGAATCCAACCAATGCGCAGTACCGCGAAGCTGCTAAATTTGAGTTTGAGTGCTCGGAAGAGGCTGGCAAGAAACGCGGCAAGCAGGGGGAAGGCATTCTTGTTCCTTCTGATGTAATGCGGGCGGATATGAGCGGGCAGACCCGCAACCTTTCAACGGGCACAATCGGAGCTGGTGGTGCTCTGGTTTCTGAT
>NZ_LMCK01000151.1:0-626 GCF_001623165.1 Pseudovibrio sp. WM33 | reverse complement strand
AGACGGCGGAAGATGAGGCCAAACGCATTCGCGAAATTGAAGCGACTGCAGCGGAATGGAATTGCCGGGATATTGCGAACGATGCGATCCGCTCCGGTATGTCTGCAGGTGACTTTTCAACCAAAGTCTTGATGCTTCAAGGCGAGCGCGGGCAGGAGAAAATCTCCGGTGCTGCGGATATTGGTTTGAGCCAAAAAGAGCGCAAGCAATTCTCATTTGTGCGTGCTTTGAATGCTTTGGGAAATCCGACTAATGCGCAGTACCGTGAAGCTGCTAAGTTCGAGTTTGAATGCTCGGAAGAGGCTGGCAAGAAACGCGGCAAGCAGGGGGAAGGCATTCTTGTTCCTTCTGATGTAATGCGGGCGGATATGAGCGGGCAAACCCGCAACCTGTCAACGGGCACAATCGGGGCTGGTGGTGCTCTGGTATCCGACAACCTGCTTGCAAGCAGCTTTGTTGAGTTGCTGCGCAAGCGTGCAGTTGTGATGGGCATGGGCGCCCGCATGCTGCATGACTTGGAAGGCAACTTTAAGATCCCGCGTATGGTGGGTGGTGCTACCGCCTATTGGGTAGGTGAAAGCGATGATGTGACCAAAAGCGCAGAGGCTTTTGATCAGATCGAACTA
>NZ_LMCK01000150.1:5411-7845 GCF_001623165.1 Pseudovibrio sp. WM33 | reverse complement strand
GCGCTGGCTTCTCTTGAAGAGGATCTGGTGTTCTCTGGTGGCAATGCCATGCTGATTGAAGGGGCAGGCGGTGAATGGGAGCTGTTGCAGTTTGCCAATGCTGAGCTAATTGCTGAGCGCACCTATACCTTAAGCAAGCTGCTACGCGGGCAGCGGGGCAGTGAGCCGGGCATGGGAGCCCCTGCAGGTGCACGTGTGGTGGTGCTGGATGGCGGGATAACACAAAACGGCCTTTCCCGGTCTGAGCTGGGTTTGCCGCTTAACTGGCAAGCAGGCCGAGCCGGGGCTGGTGTGGGATCTGAGGATTACACCAGTTACCAAAAGACCTTCACCGGCCGTGGAGAGCGGCCGCTTTCGCCTGCGCATCTGCGTGCCCGTGCGCGAGCTGATGGCAGTATTGCAATAAGCTGGATAAGGCGCACGCGAACGGGCGGGGATAGCTGGGAGGTGGCAGAGGTGCCTCTTGGTGAGACTGTAGAAAGTTACACTGTTGAGATCCGGGAAGGGGGCGTTTTAAAGCGCTCCCTTTCTGCTTCCAAAGGGTCTGTTTCCTACACCTCCGCCATGCAGACGGAAGACTTTAGCGGGCCTGCATCCAGCTTTGACGTGTGGGTCTATCAACTATCAGAGGTATACGGGCGCGGCGTTCCTGCCGTTGCTCACTATGAAGCTTAAAGGGAGAACCCATGAGCACAACGGCACACCTAAACCTGCCGATGATTGCAGCTGCGCAATCGCAAAAGCATGTGACCCACAATGAGGCGTTAGCGCTGCTTGATGTGGTGGTGCAGCTTTCGGTTATCTCAAACAGCGTCATCAATCCGCCTGCAGATCCTGATGAGGGAGCGCGTTACATCGTACCTGCTGGGGCGACTGGTGCTTTTGCCAGTCATGAAAACCAGATCGCGGCCTTTAGCGCCGGGGCTTGGGAGTTCCTTGAACCGGGCTCCGGGTGGGCTGCATGGGTTGAGAGTGAAAGCGCTATGCAGATCTTTTCTGGTGGGGCATGGAGCAGCTTTTCTTCTGTGGCTGGACTGGGCACAGATCCGGGCACGGGCGGCCTTGCCTTCCAGCAAGAGAAAACTGTTTTAAGTGAAACGGACAGCAAGGCGCAAAGCCAGTTTGTAACCGTGGATGAAGAGCTAAGCCTTGCAGGTAGCAGCGTTGACAGCTCGGTTTTAATCCCTAACCGGGCAATCGTGTTTTGTGTGTCTACGCGCACGGTGGAGGCTGTGACAGGGGCAGCCTCTTATGATTGTGGCCTTGCTGGTGAGCAGTCCAAGTTTGGCGGATCGCTGGGGGCTGCAGAAGGCTCAAACAATGCCGGGGTGATTGGACCTCAGGCGTTTTATGGAGATACCGCGGTGCGGCTGACAGCCAATGGCGGTGACTTTACCGGGGGCAAGGTGCGCATTGCACTGCATTACTTCCTGCCGGTTGTTCCGCAAAGCTGAACAGCATCTAACTACAAACTACACCGGCCGCTTACAGCGGCTTTTTTTATGCCTGCTAAGGGCTTCGTTTTCGAGGTTTGTTTGTCGGGAGGAAAACTGTGCTGCACTCATCTCCAAAGGAACTGCGTTTTAAGGGTGGAAGTCGTGCTGCAAGCAAGAAAATGCGGCATGTACAGCGTGCAAAGGAACGTAGACGCATAAAGCAGGGATATCCCCGCACTACGCCATTTAAGAGCAGGGAAGAAGTAGAAGCCTATTTTTCGGAAGAGCGGCTAACTTGTCTGCTGTGCGGGAAAAAATACTTGAAACTGGGTGTTCACCTGTTGCGCATCCATGACACCACAACTGAAGACTACAAACAGAAATATGGAATTCCCAATAGAGTCGGGCTGGTTTGTTCAAGCACGTGGGAGAGATATAGCAAGCATGCAAAAGCGGTCAGTGCAGTGCATGGACAAGAGACCGCTGCGGCGGCGCGTGAGAAGCTGCGTCAAATGCCTTCAGTCACATACAAACGTCTACCTGAGTGGTTGACTGAAGAAAGGACAGAGCGAGTTCTTGCCGGAAGCGGGAGCACGCGCATTTCCCAAGAAATGATTGATCGTTTTCTTACTGCAGTTTCTGGCGGGAAAATTCCAACAGAGCTGTTTGGCAGAGAGGGATTTCCGAGCCGCTCAGGTTGGCATAGCTGGTGTAAAGAACACCCGGAAGATAAGAGGCGCTTTGTTCAAATTTGGGAGGCTTTGCCATTCCCCATTCAAGCGAAGGGGCAGCGCTTAGGGATACGATTTAAGAAGGACGTCAAAAAGCTATGGCTAAAGGGAGGCAATGCAGATCATGAAATAGCTGCGTTGTTGGGAGTGAGCACAATGGCGGTTAATCGCGTTACTTGCACTTTCAGAAAGTCAGTTAGCTAAAGAATTTTGAGTTTTGGTAATTGGAAACCACCGGCCGCATGCAGCGGCTTTTTTTGTACCTGC
>NZ_LMCK01000150.1:4688-5401 GCF_001623165.1 Pseudovibrio sp. WM33 | reverse complement strand
TTTCGGCTCCCGTTTTTTGTTAGGGGCAGAGCATGAAAGAGACGTTCCGACTGATTATTTTAGACTTGCTTGGAATTGAAGGCGGGTTTGCAAACCGTTCGCGCAAAGCAGATCCGGGCGGCCCAACAAATCTTGGCGTCACTCAAAGGACTTTGTCTGCTTGGCGTGGCCGTGCGGTGAGCGTGGAAGAGGTGAAGCGCCTGAGCCGTGAGGAGGCAATCGAAATCTACCGGGCGCAATACTGGGATGCTGTGAAGGGTGATCAATTGCCGCGTGGGCTGGACTATGCTGTGTTTGATTGTGCCGTGAACTCCGGCCCGGCGCGGGCCGTCAAGATCCTGCAGAAGATCCTCAAAGTCAAAGTAGATGGCGTGTTGGGCCTGATTACGTTGGGTGCAGTGAAGGCTCATGCTGCCACTGCCTTAATAAATTTGTTCTCAATCGCTCGCCTGAAATTCATGAAGCGGCTGAGAAACTGGCCCTACAACAAAACCGGCTGGACGCGGCGCGTGCGGCATGTGCAGGAGCGATCCCTAGAACTGGTCAAAAATGCCATTATTAAACGTGCTCCGGCTCCAAATCTTGAGCCGCATAAAAAAGAAGAAGGTTCCAAGGCGGTTGATGAGGAAACCAGTGCACTCAGCGCATGGCTGAGCCCGGATGGGATCACCAAGGGTGCAATGGCTGCTTCTGGTTTCTCCGGTATTCTGGCG
>NZ_LMCK01000150.1:0-4678 GCF_001623165.1 Pseudovibrio sp. WM33 | reverse complement strand
GGGGCTTTGCAATCGCTCTGGTTCTTAGTGTGGGCGTTGCTGGCTATTTGCTGATCAATAAAGAGCGGGCCGCCTGATATGGGGGCGGTTCTCTCAATCCTGATTAAAACGAAGACAGGGCGGGCGCTGGCGGCCGCCCTTCTTCTTTGTGTACTTGCGGCCATTGCCTATCACCAGATCCGGCAGCGGGCGTTTATCGAGGCAGAGCACTATGCTTTGCAAGGGACTGTGAAAGCGGAACAGCAAAGGAAGCAGGACGATGCCTTTTTGCAAGGTCTTGAAGATTACCGCTTGTGTCTTGAGTACTTTGATGATTCCGGGCTGCGAAACGTTGCAGAGTGCGAGCAGTTGCAGTGGGTTCACAAAGAATAATCTAAGCCCCCAAGGCTTTGTGGTGCTTGTTCAGGTGGACAGAGCGGGGGCGAATAGAGTTGCAGCAAATGACAGGAACGGACAGAGGCAGGGCTGTTGGAAATGACGGATGTAATCTTAGAGATTTTCTATCACCTGCCGTTCTGGAAAACGGCCGTCATTGTTGCTTTCGCGATGGTGGGGGCTTTGATGCATAAAGAGGCGGGTTTTTGGCAAAGGGTACTGACATTTTCTTGCGGGGTGTTGGCGGCCGCAGTCTTCACAGATCCTTTGTTGCAGCTCATAGGGCTGCAGGCTGAGCTTGATGACCCAACGGCCGGAGTGCTGGCGTTAAGCGGGCGAAATATTGCAGCGTTTGTGCTGGTGGCTTCAAGAGATCCTGTGAAAGCTGCAAGGGAGGTTATGGGAATAATCAGAGGCTCTGGAAAGTAGAGGATTCTTATTAATTCGTGTAATCTCACCTAAGACAATTTGACGATAAAAAAGCCCCTTTGCGCTGGACGCAGAGGGGCTTTTTCTCTGAAGGGGTAGTGTTATGGATCGCGAATTAAATTTTTTCTAGAGGAATGATTTATTGTGCCGAGTCATCTAAATATGCCCCTGGCTTTACTGCACAAACCAGAATAGGGCACCCACCAGCACCTCCACCTTCGATTTTTGGGACTAGCTTATTAAGATGCGTTGTTGAAGCCCCATATTTAGTTCCTTTTCCCAGAGGATTAAAAACCTGTTTCTGAAGTTCTGTAGTCCGGGTAATTATAACGCCAACGCTGATCGCTTTAAGAGAGTGAAGAAGGCGGAAATTATTTAAGTCCCGATCAAAAAACTCTGTTTTGTTGTTCCATTCAACATCGAGTGCCACTCTGCCCTTAACACAATCAACTTTATGAGTCGGTGTCTCGTGAGCCACGCCATCTATATGAATAGATGTGTCAAACGCTTTTTCTTCCCAACCAAAGTCAATCAGTCTTTTATCGAGTTTGTCAGAGATTTTGGACTTACCACCTCCTGCTGCTTCGATACCTGAACGAAGCAGTTGAAACTCATCGAGCACATTGCAAATATCACTAAACTGCTCTTCGAACTCGTACTTTAAGATCGCTAGCGCATGTCCCCATTCACGAATGTCATATTTTTCATTAAATCTTGCCGGAAAGTTTGAATAAATATCAGTCATTGATTTGCAGTTTTAGTTCGTTCTCGTAGTTTGTAATCAACTCATAAAGGGTGCCACCACAGCAGATAACGATTTCTCTAATTTCTGGTAGAGAAAGTTTACGTTCGCCGCTCTCATATTTAGAAACGTAACTCTGGGGCTTTCCTATTCGTTCAGAAATTTGCTTCTGAGTAAGCTGGGCTTTCGTTCGTGCATCGATCAATAGCTCTTTGAGAACTAAGTTCTGTATATCTATTGATATTTCTGCCATGGATGACCGTTCCAGTTGACCTTGATAGTTGCGCTCTCTAATGAATGCGCTATCCTAATTTGGGATTTTGTTTTCAGAGGGCGCACAATTGCTTCAGGTTCCTGTTTCCGATCACTATCTGATTCATCGTGATTATCCAAGTCTGATCAAATACATGGGCTCGAAGTCTAAAATAATGGATTTCGTTCTTGAGGGGATCAATCAAGTCCATGATAAACGCGCTATATGTGATTTGTTTGCAGGTAGTGCTTCATTAGCTGGAGCGGTAGGACAGCAATGTGTTGTCCATTCAAACGATATCCAGCACTACTCAAGTGTGTTATCTGACACATACAACAAAGCCTTTAAAACCGCTTCGACGCCATCTGCAGATCAACTCATTGAAGCAGCGCAAAGGATCGTAGAAACCAACGACCTTAGGTTGGAAGTTAACTATTCCGATGCAAATTCTCTAGAAAAATTCAATGACTTGGAGGAACTCCAACGAGGATTGATTAATCAGGATTTCAGTTATGAGTGGTGTATTTTCGCGAAGAACTACTCAGGCACTTGGTGGAGTTATGAGCAATGCCTATGGATTGACGCCTTTAGGCAGGTTGCAGAAGACTATAAAGATACTGCAATCTATCCCGTCATTTTGTCTTCTCTGATGTTTGGGATGGCCTATGCAAGTCAGGGGACCGGGCATTATGCACAATATCGAAATGCAAAAACTCAGTCATCACTACGGGACATTTTAATATACAGAAACCGATCTATCCAAAGTTACTTCCACCGCAAATATAATGATCTACTCTCCTACATTCCGGGCATGCCGGTTCAGTTGTCTCACAAATCTACAGCTTTGGATTATCGGGAGTGTCTTGCAAACTTCGAAGGTGGAACTGTATATGCAGACCCTCCGTACTGTTTCGTGCATTACAGTCGTTTCTACCATGCCTTGGAAACTTTAGTATTATATGATTTTCCAACGCTCCAAGTGCAGCGAGGGAGAATCGTAAAGGGAAGATACCGAGAGAGTAGACATCAGTCTCCTTTTTGTATCAAAACCCAAGTTCCGGGTGCCTTTGTTGATTTGTTTACTGGGGTCAAGCAGACAGACTCGAAAATGGTCCTAAGTTACAGCAATACTGGGATGATCACTATCGAGGAGTTGTACGGCATATGTAAGGAAGTTCTTCCTAATAAAAAAATGGACCTTCTTACTACCGATCATAAGCATATGACACTGGGAAGGCGAGAGGATCGGCAACGAGACGTAAAGGAATGCTTGCTCCTTATTTATTAAGCTATCGTTTGCGTTTTAAAGAGCAACAGGTCGCAGCTATTTATTTTCCGATCTGGGCCATTCTGGCGGCCGGTATCCTTCAAGCATCCATTCTAGAACACGGCAGGCAATCGGATTAGGTGGGCGTGTCCCGCTAGCATCTTCCCACCTGCGCACGGTGCGTGGATCGGTGTTTAGGATGCGCCCCAACTCAGCTGCGGAAAGGTCTAACTTTTCACGTGCTGCTTTAAACTCTTTCGGGGTCATACCCTGCTTTTCCTCTTTTGCTATTGATGGCAGCATAGGGCGGCGTGTGTCGGTGGTAAAGCTGTGGAGGTTCATGGCTAAGCCTTTCGCGGTTGTATGTGGACAGGTGGGGAGGAGGCTAACCCCCTCCCGTTTCTCTCTTAGTCTTCTTGTTGTTGACGCTTGCGAAGCTCTTTTAGGAGTTTGTCGGCGCTTTTCTTGAGTTCTTCAATCTGGTCTTGAACCTTGTAGAGTTCCTCTGCCAGTTGCACTCTAGAGAGATTTTTCATTTCTTGTCCTCCGTAGTAGGCGGGCTTCATTGCCCTTTGGACAAGTATGAATATAGGGCCATTGGCCCTATATTGAAATCCGCGAAAAATTGGAATCTAAGAACTAGGGGAAGTCAGAAAGGCGCTAATGGCGGCTTATTTGTTACCCGTTATGTTACCCGCTTGGGGTAACTTTGGTAGATTTGGCAATTTCTAAAATGCAAATATGGCATATAAAACAAATAGTTAATTGTATTTTGTCGGAATCCCTCCGTGTCCGCCATCTTCCCTTTTTTTGAAAATACGAATAGATACGCTTAATCAGTAGGTTAAAGCGTGTTGCGCAAAGTGATTTGACACTGGCGGACTAAGCTACATAACACTGCATGTAGGATGGGTAGAATATGGCTCATACGATCAGTCGTGGAATGTACTATTTTGTGAAGCGTGTTCCTAAAAGATATGCGTCTGTCGATCCGCGTTCATGCATCCAGCTCTCCCTTAAAACCGAAAGCCCTGATGTAGCACAAAAGAAGTCTCTCATTATTGAGGAGAGGCTTGTCGCGTACTGGGAGGCTTTGCTTGCAGAAGATCATGAGGGGGCAAAGGCTCACTATGAGGCTGCAGTCAATTTTGCAGAAGTGCAGGGGTATACCCTACCTGTCATTGGAGGAGGTTGTTGCAGAGCCTTTAGGTGGCCTGCTCAATCGTATTGAGGTGATCCCTGAGGGTGAGCAATCCAAAACAGTTTCTGTTGTTGCTGATGGATTGTTAGGCGGTGCGGATAAGCCGATCCTGAAGGTGTCCAGGCTCTACGAGGAGTATCTGGAACTCACTCCAGATCTGCTTCTGGGAAAGAGTGACGACCAAATCCGCAAATGGAAGAACCCCAGACAAAAGGCCATCAATAACCTGATCACCGTTGTAGGCGACAAAAACGTCCATGAGCTAAGTCGTGATGACGGATTGAAGCTTCGTGAGTGGTGGATGGACCGTGTTGTCGATGAGGGTAAAAAGCCCAGCACGGCGAACAAGGATTTCACGCACCTCTCCAAATGTTCCCCGTCGACGCCTTTGGACAGATCGATTGAATTGAA
>NZ_LMCK01000149.1:0-419 GCF_001623165.1 Pseudovibrio sp. WM33 | reverse complement strand
ACGCGGTGAACTATCGCGGCTTTCCGCACATGCCCGGCCCCGATTTTATTTTGTCCTACGCTGAACAGGATGAGCAGAAAAATGACGGTTCCTCCTATGTCAAATAAGGTTGTTGCGCTTGCCCGTGGCTGGCTTGGAACGCCTTACCATCATCAAGCCAGTGTCAAAGGGGCTGGTTGTGATTGTCTGGGATTGGTGCGCGGGATCTGGCGGGAGCTATACGGAGCTGAGCCCCAAACGGTTCCTGCCTATTCTCCTGATTGGGGAGAGGTTGGAACACGTGAAACGCTTTTGGAAGCCGGGCAGAAATACTTCCAGCCTGCAGCGCTGGACCCGCCCGGCCTTGGAGCGGTGGTGGTGTTCCGGGTGCGAGCCGGGGCGATTGCAAAACACGCGGGCCTGATCAGCAGGCCGGGCGT
>NZ_LMCK01000148.1:0-9640 GCF_001623165.1 Pseudovibrio sp. WM33 | reverse complement strand
GTGCGAGGGAGCGTGCAGGTGCAGTAATCCTCTACGCAGTCGCAACGGCTTGCATCTTTGTCAGAGCAGGAGGGGCACGGGGTTTTGTCGGCTGTGCCGGTTTGGGCTTCCAGCATGTTCGCCACCATCTCAAAGACCTCGCTGCAGACTGCCTCCAGGTCGATAAGTTTCAAGACGTGGTCGCGATGGAACTTGTTGCAGGCAGCGGCGGCTTCTTTGAATGTGCTGTGTGTCTTGTTGTCTGAAGAATAGATGCCGTTGGCGTTCTGGAAGTATGCGAGCCAATCGGTTTTCCCGTTATACCAGTCCCGACGCACGATCATGTAGAGCATAAGAGGCGGCTTGGAGTAGAACTCGAAGGTCTTAAAGTGAGTGTCCTGAGGTGGGCGAGACTGCCGTTCTGACCAACGAAGCGGGTAGATGAACTCCTCAATGATCCGCTTGAATGCAGGCATAGAGTAGCCAGCGGTTCTGGCTGTTTCTCTGATGGTCTCGACTGCTGACGCTGTGGCTCTAGATGCTAAGACTGGCATGATTAGCTCCGTGTTTCTTTCTCGCTTTTTTGGTAAGCGAGAATGACCTTCGCGGCGTGCCAAGAAAGATCGGTTTGATTGTTTGGGGTGAGTTCGTCGAAGGGCACTTTGTTGCTCGGAGACTGTGTTTCCCAATAAGCTTGCGAAGCAGTTCTCAGGGCAGATGGTTTGAGGTCTTCAATTGCGAGAGAGCCGGTTCCGTCGCAGCGCCCACACTCGCTCAGGGCGAGGTGGAAGTAGTCATCGCGTCCGGTTCCAGCGCAGGTGGGGCACTTCATTGCTCGTTCTCCTGCTGTAGGGTTGCGCCATAGCGAACGGGCACTTGACCAAACCAGTAGAGTTGCCACATGCGGAGGGTGTTCACGGTGAAGATGAGAGGGAGGAAGGTCATGCGAATTCCTCTTCAGTCTCTTGTTCCCAGATCTCGAAGGGCTTCTTCGTGGGGAGCTTTCCCAGTTTCATCGGCATAATCACGCCGAATGCTTCAGCGACTTGCTCAAACGTGACTAATGCAGGCTTAGGCTCACCATTGGGGTGTATTTCGCAGCTGCGTGCGTGCAAGACCGTGCCTATGTCGTTGAGGAGTTGGACGTACTTAGGGTCGTACTTGGCAAGCGACTTTTCATAGTCATCGCTGGGTATGACGTCGCGCCAGTTTGGGAAGTTGAAGTCTGCATTCTCCCAGCCAAAACTCAGAGGGTGTCCCTTTACTGCGGTTGGCGTCAGTAGATAAGGCTCATTCCGGTTATGTTTGGTCAGCTTGGGAAGTATCTCGATGATCTGGCGAGGAATGACAAAGCTACCGCTGCCAACGTTCTCTTTGAGCTTTACGGACTGCGCAAGCAGTATGTAGCCGTTTGTTGCGATCAGCAGAGCGCTGTCATCTTTGAACTCTACACGAAGACAAGTGAGGTAGGCTCTGAACTTCTCGACAGTCTTGAGCACCTTTTGGGCTGCTTTAAGTTTGTAGAGAGGAACAGGAATACTGGGGAACAGATTTTGGGAGTTCGCTTTACGTTTCATAGGCGCATGAACCTTCTAGCGTTCGTTTAGGACGTCAAAAGAGGAAAGCTGGGTGCTGATGAACTCAGAGGAGATGCTCTGTTTTGCCTCGATTACTGTTTCATCAAGGGCGGGGGCGAGGAGCAGCAGCACTATGGCGAAGACCACCAGAACGGATAGCTTCGCGGCCTCGTTCACGTGGAACAGGATCTCGCGGCAGAGATTGCTAGATACGACTTTCTCAATGCAATTCATGGGACTGTTCCTCGTGATTGAGGGGAGCGAAGAGGTGAAGTGTTGGAGGCCCTAAAGAGTGCCTGCTGGAATTGCGGTCTCCATTTGCTGAAGCATCTTCACCAGCGCGATATCGGCGTTGGTGAGAGTTTCGTGCATGGCGAGGATGCGAGCGCTGATCGCACGGCGATCCTGCGGGGTCTCTTTGACCATGAAGCTCAAGTCAGAGAGGAACGTGCAGAGGTCTCTATGAGCGTCCTTTGTCTGGGTGAGCGCTTCTTCGCCCACTTGCTGTACGGTTTTGGAGGGTGCTTGAGCTGGGCTCTGTTTAGTCGCAGGGAATTGAATGATTGTGGCGCTATGCATCGAAATACTCCCTTTTGGAGATAGAGAGACAGAGCAGGGCCCTCTCTCTCTATTTTGTGTTAGGCGGTGGTGTCTTCATCTTCCTTTGAGAGTGTCTCGGCGAACTGGTTCACCAAGATCTCTTCTGCAACGTTTGAGACGATTGCCTTCCCTGCACGCAAAGCGAGAGTTGCTTTATCTGTGTCAGACACCGCGGCGCTTTTGATCTGGCTGGTCAGGTTGTCAATTCCCGGTTGTAGATCGTCGCGTGTGTCCCGCACCTTTTTGTCATCAATCTGAGATGTCATCTCGTTCACCCTCTGCGATAAATAAATCTGAAACTGCTGCTACTGCTTGCTGAGGTTGGTTGTCGCTATCGATGTAGAGAACGACCACAGCACTAAGGGCTGCATCTCGTTGCACAATACCGATGTTGCATCGGCCTAAGTCTTCAGGCGGGCTCCTTCGAAAACGGACTAATGAGCCAGCTGGAAGTCGAGACAGTTTTCTTCGATGTTCACGAAGAAGCTTAATTGCTTCAAATTCGGTCATGATATTCAAATCCACACAGTCAGTGTAAAAAATATGCTCTGAGTATACGCAATTGTCAATGCATATGGCATAAATATTATGCTCAGCGTCCGAAAAATGAATTTAGGACACGAGTCAAACTATGTTGATTGTTAGATTTAAGGGGTAATTTCGTTAGGTTTTATGTGGATATCTGCATCCAATTGCTCTTTGGGTATTTGGAGGTACCAATATGGTGGCGCGTTTAGTGCTCTATCAGGCAGCTGCTAAGCTGATTTCTGAGTTTGAGAAAAACGGCTTTGAGATTGTTCAGGGGGAATCGTTTGCCGCTGCTGAAGAGGCTTTGCCCGAGGCTAAGGGCGGGCTTACACCGCATTTTGCATATTCTCTCAACGCACAGAGTAAAGAGAATGTTGCGTGGCTAGGGCTGAGGTTAGTTGGTGAGAAGCATTTATGTGGGTTTGCGGCAATTAGGCTAGAGCCGCTGCAAGGGTTGGCGTTGTCGGACTTCTTGGCCACTTATTGGCGATTGCGATATGTTGATGTTGATGGCAATCCTGTACAGGTGACGAATGTTCAGCCTGAGATCGCGAAGCGTATTTCGGGGCAGGTTGGATACCTGGGCGATCTTTGGATAAGGCCAGATCTCAGGAAACGGGGTTACGCGCGCAGATTGATGGAGTTCGCGCAGATTATGGCTTTTGATCTTTGGCGACTTGATTGGATTTATTGCTGGATGCGTCCCACTGATTTCTTGAATGGAAATGGAGCGCGCTGGGGATGGTTGGTGGGTCAGTCAGATGGCATTCGCTTTGAGGTGCCGTCTCGAGACTTTCCAAAGGGGTTGGCGTTTTGTGCAAACCCTTCATACGCTCTGAATCAGTTGATTAGTGATATAGCGCGAGATGATTGATCAGGTAGCTCTTTCGTGAAAACTACAAGCTGTGAAATTCCTGCTCGTGAATGTACGGGCAGGATTAGTCTGCAATACTCGCGATAGTTATTGTCGGAAAGGTTTGCGCCGATCAGGTCAAAAATTGGCTTGTTTGACTGGTGTGCATTCCAATAACTGCTTGCCACCAATTGTCGATATGTCAGTGACATCGCCTTTCTGGCTCTGGTTGGGTGTTGAGCCCAGTCCGCCCCGAACACGTGACGTGCGAAGCTGTCGTTGCCTATCATTAGAATGTCAGGGCTGTCGCTGGGGGTGGCAGGTGGCGCCATGAGTAGTACTTTGCGTGCGTAATCGATGAACTCGGGTGAGAGGTGCCCATTGGATTTATTCCAGATGTGCAAAAGCTGTGCACCCGTTGTGCTCAACTCTTCGAGTATGAGTGCAGTAGCGGGGCGCCTCTTGGTGTACTCAAGCAACTTCCTGCTCCTGTTTCTGTTGTGTGTACGCCAGAACCAGCGCGGGGCGAAAGGCGTTGATTACTTCTTTTTGCTGCTTTTCGCTTAGTAAATCGATGTAGGGGCAATCGTAAAGATTAACACACATCATCTTAAGTGGTGTGATTAGGTCGTACTTTTCGGCGGTCTTAATAAGGTCCAAAACTTCCTCTTTGTGTGAGAAGGTTGGACGATGCCAGATCAGTGATAGTGCGCTTTCGTTGTCCATATGGTCTCTCTTTAGGTACTTATGGTTAGAGCGCGTAGCGAAACTTTAGGACAGTATCCTTCAGTTAAAAAATATCACTTATCAGTCTTTTTCTTCTTTGCAGCGTTATAAATATTTTCAACTATAATAGATAAATCTCTAATGCTACCCCTGCCATCAAGAATTTGCTCTTCAAGTCTTATTCCTTCTTCAAAAGACTTTAAGAATAACTCTAAGTCAAGCTTATCCGTTTGTGGTCTATCAGAATTGTTCGCCATTTCACCCAGCAGGCTGTGTGTTAGGTCATCAGCGTCTGGTTTTGCATCATCGGGTGATCGGCCTTCTCCATACAAAAGGAACTGGGGAGATGTTTTGAAGCGGCGGGCATAGTGAGCAGCCTCTTCATGACCGAATGCCCTAGAGCCGTTCTCGTGGCTTGAGTAGGTGCTAACGTTGACGCCAAGAGACTTGGCGGCTGCTGTAGCTGTTTTAAAGCCTGCATTGAAGCGGGCTGTTCTAAGTCTTTCGTGTGGTTCCATAGCTCCACAGTGCCAATCGGCTTTATGCATTGGGTGTTGACTTTGGACTATGCATCTGGCATTGAAAATACACGTGTCGAGTAAATATTATACCCACGGGATTTTATAGCGATGCTAGAGCCTACCGAAATTCGAATGAAAGCTAAGCTTACTCAGGTGGAGATGGCGCGTGCGCTTGGGTGCTCTCAAAGCTGCGTCTCTCGTGTTGAACGGGATGGTTTCTCTGAGAAAACTGCCGTTCTCGAAAGGTCTTACCAGCTTTTCATGTTGGAGCAACTGCAATTGACCGATGAAGAAAACCTCCCTGTTGCTAAGAGTTGATTGGTAGGAGTCGGCTGCTAGAGAGACGATATCTCCAACACAGCCAGCCTCATCACGCAACACATCTTTTGAGAGAGTTGGTGTCGTGTTTATATCTGATGAATTTCGTGTAACTTTTGCACATCACGCAGTGAGAGTCCGCTGCACGACCATTTTTGAACTCATCAATGAAGTTGCTCACTGGCCTTACGCTCTTCGTTTGCGTGCTGAAGAGGGGTAGAGCGGATGTGTGCTTCAAATTTCCAACAAGATAGGGATTTTGGCTCGGCTTTCGATCCAAGTTTGAGCCGCTGTGCCTTCGATAAGAGGGGTGTCTTCACCGTTCCGCAGCCAATCTATCCTATCACTGCGAAAAGTTCGCTCCTCATCAAGATCGTGGCAGTAGGAGTCAATATATATGAAACTCCCTCCCAGTTCCTCCGGCGGCTTACGGACTGTCTTGACGGTGATATAGAACTCGTTTTCCTCGCCATTTGCATTTGTATATCCGATCACCAAATTACACCCGATGAGGGCGGGAGACTTTCTAGGGAAAGCAGGTGCTCTTGTCTCTGCGTGATAAGAAATGTTTTTAGTGCCCGTGCTGAAACCTCGCCAGAGAATGACAAGGGTGCCCACTATAACAAGCAATATAAAATACTCGCCCATCAATCTTTCCTCTCCTTAATTGAGTGGAATTCCAGCAGGCCAAGCCCCGAGAGTCGAGACGTGGTTTTCGCGGGAGGTTTGGCATGAACACTCAGAATACGTGGGCAGAGCAAAGCCCTACCCACAAGCCTGAACAGGTCAGGTGGTGTCTTCTTAATCGAGTTCCTCAGCTAGTACTTGGTCCTGTAATAGCTCTAGATGATAGTTGTACGACCTTGCTAACAGAGCCTGAAACAGGCTTGTTTCATCAGTTGCTTTTGGTTCAGAGCATTTTTCGCGGGATATGGCATTTCGAATGCTTACCAACTGATCGTTGGGCAAAGTTCTCACCGCGCTCAAAAGCACTTTGTATGCAGCGTTTTCTGCGGCTAACTCCACATGTTGTTCAAGCAGACTTTCATACCCATCAATATACCTTGATAGAGTTCCACCCATGCTGGCCGTTCCTTTCCTGCCAGTGTGCGCAGAGAGCTTTGCTATGTTGGCGCATCCGGCAAGGCTCTCTGCATCTTTTTGCGATGCTGATTGCAACACGCATTCACCTGAACGTCGATCTACGGAATCCCTCGGGAGGGTTGCTGCATGAGCTCTCCTAAGAACTTACGAGCGGTCATGGCGTCTCGGGTAGAGCCTGAGAAGTTTGGCGACTATTTTCCTACGCCACCATGGGCAACGCGTGCTCTGTGCGCATTGCTTTTGCGCATCAAGCAAGTTGGCGAGGCGGGTTGGGAGCCGTTGAAGGTTTGGGAATGTGCTTGTGGTGGTGGGCATATGGCGATCCCGCTCCGAGAATACTTTGATTTGGTTTGGTCATCCGATCTGTTCAATCGTGGATTTGGTGATGCACATGGGGAGTTTTGGGACTTCCTGACAGTGCTCCCTGAGTGGCAATTCCCTGCCGGAACCTTTGATTGGATTATCACCAATCCGCCCTTTGGCATGTTGGCTCAGCAGTTCGTGGAACGTGCATTGGCCCATAAGCCCAAGCGAGGCGTTGCTGTGCTTGTTCCATTGAGGTGGCTGGAGACAATCGAGCGTGTTGCAACACTGTTTCTTGCTCATCCACCTGCAATCGTGGCGGTTTTTGCTGAAAGGGTGCCGATCCATAAGGGGCGATATGATCCCAAAGGGTCCACTGCAACGGCGTATTGCTGGATCATTTTTCGGACAGATCAAGAGGCAAGCTCTACCCAGCTCATCTGGGTGCCTCCCGGCTCCAAAGGACAATTTTCAAAGCTAAATGACCTAGAACTGGCTACTGGCCCTGAACTTCAGGATCAACCTGGCCCTTTGTTTTCTCTCCCTGAAACAATGGAGGCTTGCAGTGCGTGAATTTCGAAACATTGAAGAGTGGCGGCGCGAGTTCTCGCAATACCATATGGAATCCGGCACCTGCTTGGTGCTGCATACGCTAAGCCTGTTTGTCGGCGGTGTTGGTGAGGCTTTCACGGTGCCCGTTAGCGATCTGGCAGAGCGGGCCAACTTGAGCAAACCGGTGGTGACCAAGCACCTTAAGAAGGCACAACGGGCTGGCTGGATTGGTGTACGGCGCTTCGATTCGGCGGGCGCAAAGCTCAGGCGAAACGACTACATGCTCAAGTCTCCTGAAATAGAAGTGGAGGGCTGGGTATGAGCGGAGACCGAAAGGCATGGAAATGGCGGCAAGCCTTCTGCCAGTCTGATCTTCCAGCGACCACAAGGCTCTTGCTGCAAACCTTGAGCATGTTCATGAACACAATGGGGGAGAGCTGCTATCCGTCAATTGAAGATTTGATGGAGTATAGCGGGCTGAGCAAGCGGGCTGTTCTCAACCATATCGAGACGGCTCGTGCTGCTGGTTGGATCAAGGTCAGTCAACATGGTTTCAGAGGGCAAAGATGGAAGCGCCATGAGTACGTGGCGCGGTGGCCTGAGCGTGATTTAGTTGCGCCCAGCTTATCTGAGCGGATGGTCAAAACTGCCGAGTTTGAAGAGGAAGGCGGTGCACCAGATGCACCAGCTCACTCAAAAAAGGTGGTGCACGAGGTGCATGAAGGTGGTGCACCTGATGCACCTAAGGTGGTGCACGACGTGCACCAAGATAAGAACAGTCCATTTAACAATCCAATACCAGTCCAGAAGAGAGAGGGCGCGTGTAAGAGCGAGAATGTTAAAAATGACAATAAGGGCAAAGTCTCTCGTGAAACGTGGGTTCGAAGGCTGAAAAAGGTTCATGCTGGCTGGTCGACAGGGGCAGGCGACAGTGTGGAAGCTGCTGAGCGGCTGTGGTTTGGACTGACTGAGGAGGAACGCAATCAGGCTGCAAAGCTGGCGAAATCTTACGAGAAACACATCAGGGATTTAGGTCGCACCAAGATTTGCTCTCTGCTGACTTATCTCAAGGAAAAGCGGTGGGAGCTGCTGCCCAAAGGCTCTGGAAATGAGGGCGGAGAGGTGCAGGTAGCCAAGCGCTATGGCAAGCTTTGGGGTGTTTATCGGTTTTCCGAACTGCTCAAGCCTCCCCTTGCGCCTGAGAATTTTCCGAAACCACCTTCGATAATCCAAGGGCGCCTAACGGCTGGAGGAGATATCGAAAAGCAAGAGAAGCTGGACCGGTTGTCGAAATACGGTTGGAAATCTGTTGTTCTCATGCATCAAGCTGCCGAACGGAAGCGAAGTGGCGGAACTGTCCCAAATGAGTTGTCTTCGTTGGGTGATGAGTTTGAAGCTGTAAAGGTTGGCAGCGAGATCTGGCAGGCTTGGAAGCAGCTTCACCAGGAGCGCGGCTGGCCTAGGTTTGCTCCTGATCATGCGCTGCCAGAGTGGGTCTGGATGCCGAGACTTGTTGGTGATGAATACGAGACTTTGCTTGAGGCTGTGACAGCAGCTCTTGAGAGCTTTGAAGCAGCGCACAATCAAGTCACCAACACCACAACGGCAACTCAGGAGGCTGCTGAATGACGAAGACTGCTCCCAACGAGGAAAGACGAGCGCTTGAGCGCAACTATCAGTTCATGCGTTCGCTCATCAGAAGCAGCTCGCTTGAGTGGATTGTGGTGCGAACCAATCCGAATTGCGAGGACCGTGCTTTCGAGGGTATCACTGCTACTGGTCTGATCGGTTACTTGCCGATGATGACTGATGATCGGAAATCGAAGACAAGGAAGAAGCGGATCACCGTGAGTTGTCTGATGTTCCCTCGTTACTTGTTCGTAGGGTTGGCTGCGAATGCTGGCCAGACCTGCGATTTAGTTCGACAATGTGATGGTGTGGAAAAAATTCTTTCGAGCACTCCAGAGGGAGCGCCACATCGCGTGCCGGTGCGAGAAATGCTTCGTGTCATTGATACGGCTTGCGATGCTGAGGTTGGACGTAAACTGATTAAGGGTCAGCTGCTTAGCATTGGCAGTAATATTCTGTTGGAAGCTGGAACCGGTGCTCAATTGAAGGGGGTGGTGCGTGATGTTAGGAAGCGCGGTGAGCTGGTCGATGTGGAGGTTGAAGCATTCGGGCGAGTGGTTAAGGCAACTGTGACAGTTGACAAACTTACGCTAGGATAACCATGATGAGCCTAGGACGATCACGTGAATCTCTTGGGGCCTGAGCGGCTAGAACCCGCTACACCAAACAGAAGCGACCCAGACACGAGACCCAGTCAACACAAGACGCCAGATGGCGGAGTTGGCGCGAAGAGTTTCTATGGAATTTCGACACGCATGCAGAGTGCGTCAAACTGGTTCGCTGAGAGGCGGGCCTTTTTTCTGTTTGAAGGCAGCTTCCTTTGCCACTCAAATCCATCAGCCCCCGCTTGAACACATTGGGTTCAACGCTGCGCAAAGCGCCTAAGGCGGTTGATCCGTTCTACCTCACGGCTGAATGGAAGGCTCTCGCCAAGTACATCAAGCAGCTGC
>NZ_LMCK01000147.1:4135-4486 GCF_001623165.1 Pseudovibrio sp. WM33 | reverse complement strand
GCCGCAAAGGTATGAGCACACCCGGCAAACACGTCAAAGGAATCCCCGGCAGCAATGGGCTGCACAGGCGCTTGCCAAAGGGTCAGCTCTGCAGCCCCGCCCTCTGTCAGCTTGTGCACTTTGATTTTGACGCGGGCACCTTTGTTTGCCCCGGTGTTCCAGTAGAGCTGCCCCCATGAAAACCGGTCAGCTGGAAAACCACTCAAGCCCGCACAGGTAAACACCCGGTCTTTCACCGCTGTTACACTGCCCGCCCCGTTGTTCTCCGGTGCCTGCAGGTCCACACCACAGCGGCTATCCCCCAACTCAGCATCGCAGCCATACTGATAGGTGCGCCCGGTGTTCTGGTTA
>NZ_LMCK01000147.1:3324-4125 GCF_001623165.1 Pseudovibrio sp. WM33 | reverse complement strand
CACTTTGATTTTGACGCGGGCACCTTTGTTTGCCCCGGTGGTCCAGTGAAGCTGCCCCCATGAGAACCGGTCGGCCGGAAAGCCACCCAAGCCGGCACAGGTAAACACCCGATCTTTCACCGCTGTTACACTGCCCGCCCCATTGTTCTCCGGTGCCTGCAGGTTCACACCACAGCGGCTATCTCCCAGCTCAGCATCGCAGCCATACTGGTAAGTGCGGCCGGTGTTCTGGTTGAGCCGGTGGGCAAGGCTGCGCATCTCTGCGTTAAAAGCAAGCTCGCCTCTGCTCACCTCGCCAATGTTGCCGCGCTGCATAACTTCCCGCTGAGAAGTATCTTGCCAGTTCACCCGGTAAAGCACGATTTCCGCATCATCATAAAGCCCGGCTGCAATGTCTGCTTCCGTGATCTTGTCAGAAGAAAACGCGCCTTCTACATCCATGTTGTTAACGGCAAGGCCAAGGTTTGCCTCTACATCCGTTCCGGTAAAACCAGCGGCTGCCTCAAACACAACACCCAAGAAAACCAATTGCCGGTCATGGTCTGTAAAGCCCTGCTTCACGCCATCGCGCCGCGTGACCCGCCAGCACCAACACAAGGTGGTGCAGTTGCCCTGCAGGTGCTCTGCAAGGGCTGGATTTAGCTGCCTCATAACAGCACCTCAACAATCGGAATATTGGTCACACTGCCCTGCACGTGAGCGTTTAGCGTCAGTTCCAGCATATCGGTGTCAAAGCGAGCAGGAACATCAAACTCAAAGCCCGCTGTAACTTCTTCTCCTGCAGGTGGGGCAGAAGCAAAG
>NZ_LMCK01000147.1:2510-3314 GCF_001623165.1 Pseudovibrio sp. WM33 | reverse complement strand
TGGTGCAGTTGCCCTGCAGGTGCTCTGCAAGGGCTGGATTAAGCTGTCTCATAACAGCACCTCAACAATTGGAATATTGGTCACGCTGCCCTGTACATGGGCGTTTAGTGTCAGTTCCAGCATGTCAGCATCAAAGCGGGCAGGAACATCAAACTCAAAACCCGCTGTAACGTCCTCACCTGCAGGCGGGGCAGAAGCAAATGTGATCAGGCCGGAAGTCTCATCAAGCACAAACCCCACGGCCGGAGCACCGCCCACGGCCACCACAACCGGTGCAGTGTCTGCAGGCAAAAGGATCTTGCGGGTGTATGGCTGGAAGGTTGCGCCGTAGGTCTTCACAAGCTGGAATTCCTTTTGCACGCCATCCCCAACACCTAACACCTGATCAGTGGCACTGATTGCATCACCGGGCGGGCAGCTCTTAAAATCTGCCCAATCCTTCCAGCGAAACGCAAACATGCGCCCGCGCCGTTCTTCAAAGAACTCCACCACCTTATGAAGATCATTGACAGAGCGAACACCCTTAGCCGCGTTGTATCGCCTCCGGCTATCTGCCCATTGCTGATTGCGCGTCTCCCGGCCGTTGGCACGCACCACAACTTGCGTTTTACGTTCCGGCCCACCGCGTGCCCCTAACGAGATATCTGGCGGAAACCGTGTGTCATGAAATTCTTCCAGCATAACTGCCCCATTCCTACCGCGTATTCCCGAAAAGTGGCTCCCGGTTTTCGGGCAAGGATACGCAAGAAAAAATCAGATAAGCCCTGTGTTGCCGCCAATACGGCTTATCTGTTGCGCCGCCCA
>NZ_LMCK01000147.1:2289-2500 GCF_001623165.1 Pseudovibrio sp. WM33 | reverse complement strand
GTCATGAAATTCTTCCAGCATAACTGCCCCATTCCTACCGGTTGCGCCGCCCCCGGCTCAAAGCATCAACCAGCATTCCAGATACTTGCCCTTGTGACTGGCGGAAGCTCTCAACATCAGGCGTTTGGATGTACTGATTAACCACGACACTCCTCTCAGAACCTCCAAAGGCGTCCTTGTTGGAAATGATCTTGGCAGGCCCCAGAACCGA
>NZ_LMCK01000147.1:0-2279 GCF_001623165.1 Pseudovibrio sp. WM33 | reverse complement strand
CATCAACCAGCATTCCAGATACTTGCCCTTGTGACTGGCGAAAGCTCTCAACATCAGGCGTTTGGATGTACTGGTTGACAACCACACCGCGCTCAGAACCTCCAAATGCGTCCTTGTTGGAAATGATCTTGGCAGGCCCCAGAACCGGCTCAGGGCCGTTTTCTCCTGCAATGCCCCACTGCCCGGCACCAAGCACACCACCACCTGCAAAGAAGCCTTGAAACGTGCTCATGAGCGCCGTTGATAGGTTCGATTGCTGCGATGTTCCAAACATCCCGGCAAGCGGCCCTTGTCCCATGAAGGCAGCTTGTGCGGCCGCCTCTGCCAGCGTTGCCACCAGCCGCCCGGCTGCCGTGTCAGCAATCCCCAGAGCGTCAATAAATTGCGACATGGAATCCTGTGCCATCCCGCCAAGCAAACTTACAACTTCATTGTGCTGTTTCTGAGCTTGGGTTTGTGCATAGATCTCATCTGTAACTTTAATCAGTTCCTGCCCCTGCTTGCTGGCAGCTTCTACACCGGCAAGGCGCAGTGCATTGGCCCGCTTTTGTTCCTGTGCATTCATGCTCAGCAGATCGCGCTCAAACTTAAGCTGCTCTAAAACACGGGCATAAGGGTCTTGTGTCTTTTTGGAAGATCCACCGCCACCGCTGCCGGGTATGATTGTTGGCTTGTTCTTTGCCATCTCTAAAACAGCAAAGCCCTGTCCTATGCGGTTGTTAAACTCTATGGACGTATTCCCGGTTGGATCTGAGCTGTATCCATTTCGACCATTCAGGATATCTAGCAGGCGTTCAGCTTCTTTGTTGAGGTCTGCAATATCCTCTTGCATTCTTCCAATACTGGCACGGTCAAAAGGATCTGTTGCACCACTCCCGCCAAGATCTGCAATCTTCCCGCGCATTTCCTCCCTACGCTGATAAATGTCACCAAGTTTTAGTCTCAGGCCCCCATCTGACTTATCTACATCAGCGCTGAAAAGATCGCTGTAGAAGGTGGCAAAATCTCGAAGGTAAGACGCACTCTTAATCGTTGCCCGCTTTGCCCCGGTTTCAAAGGTGCGCCATAGCGCTGCAAACTCATCATCAATCTGCTCTGCTTTGCGTAATAGCTTTTCATCAATCACGCCCCCGGCTTGATCAGTCGCCCGCATTAGATCGCGCACACCCTCAGAGCCATTCTTCATAGCCAAAACCAGCCCGGCTCCTTCCCGGTCAAACGCCTTAAAGCTCAGCAAAAGCCGCTCTTGTTCTGAGCTGGCATTTTTAATCAGGTCTGCATACTCGCCAAGCAATTGCCCTTGCGTCTTCATCTTGCCGGTAACGTCACGAAGCTCAACGCCGTTTGCTTTCAGGATTTTATAAAGAACACCCGAACCATTGGCAGCCTCACCAATGCGCCGCGAAAACCGTTGCAAAGCTGTATCAGTGGTGTTTGCCTCAACACCGGTTAGCGCGAAGCCATAACGCAAGCGTTGCAGCTCATCAGTGGTCACCCCCACCTTATCGGCAACCTTGGCAAGCTTAGAGCCTTCTGCAATCGCTTTCTTACTGGCAGCCGTTAGAGAAGCAACTGCCACAGTTACAGCCGCAATTGCCCCGCCCCTAATAGAACCCATGGTGCGGCCAAGCCGCCCCATGTCCATATTGAGCAACTTGGTTTCCCGCCGCGTCTTTTGCAGTTCGCGCCGATTCCGTTCAAAGGTTGCACGGGACTTGTCATTGGCCCGCACGTTGTAGACAAGATCCGGCACGGTCATGTGTTAGGCTCCCCGGCAATTGTTAGATAAATAGACCATTCTAAAAGCTCAGGTTCCGGCCAGTCTTCAAGATCCGAAACCCGCATGTGTAAGCGATCCGCAAGCCGAAACATGAACATGCGCCACGGATCGCCTTTTAGTTTTTTTCTATTTCCTTGGCATCGCACGGACCAAGCATCAGCATGGCAACCCGGCCAATGATCGCCCCATCGGCTTCTGTCAGCAGCTTGTGTTTGTCATCGGCATTAAAGAGTTTTTCGCCGTTTTCGTCCTGGCTCTTCATCACCAACACTTCAACAAACGCTTCTGCGTCCATGCCTTCATGTTCATCCGAAATGCGTTTTCGTTGTTTGGGCGTCATCGGGTCATAATAGACTTTAAAAGCCTCGCCTTTTTCACCCCATTCCGGCACCTCGATAATCTGGTTTTTAGCCCGCTTGTAATGGCTCTTCACACGTTCAATCGCACGCATCTTTTTAAGGTCCTTGTCTCTGCGCTAAACAAAAAGGCAGCCTGCACA
>NZ_LMCK01000146.1:0-439 GCF_001623165.1 Pseudovibrio sp. WM33 | reverse complement strand
ACCGGCGCAAACTGAAGCGCCGGAGACGCAAGCGGAAGACAAGGAACAGGCGGTGCAAACAACGGTGAAGCCGAAACGGGCACCTACCAGAAAAGCCCGGAGAAAACCAAGGCGCAGAGGCAACGGTTTAGTGGCCGGGCTGCGGGGGTGATGCATGGCAGTAAATGGATTTGATGAACCGCTGAATCGGGCACCTGCCCAAATTAGAGCGGGTGATTTTGTCTCGTGGTGGTGTGATGAGCTGGCAGAGACTTTCCCGCCTGAGGATTTTACGCTTTCCTATGTGGGAACACTGGAAGGTGAAGCCCCTTCAAGGATTGAGTTTGAAGCAACCGCCGAAAATGGCGGTTTTTTAGTATCTATCTCAGGTGATGACAGCTCAACATGGACCTCCGGGGCTTACCAGTGGGCGGCGTTTATTACGCGCAAGAGTGATGGG
>NZ_LMCK01000145.1:0-5926 GCF_001623165.1 Pseudovibrio sp. WM33 | reverse complement strand
CTAACTTTCAATCTGGACCACTCAAATGGGGCTGCTCAGGATGAATTTCATTGAGACTGATTTGTCTGTCTGAAGGGTTTAGGATGCTGGCAGTATCTCCTTATATTCTGAGTGTTTTGAGTGAAAAACTCAATTGTGATCATCTTGATGGCAATTATATTGTCGTCTGGCTGCGCGTTTTCTTTCAAGTCGTCGTGATGAAGGCGCTTAATGTTGACATGAGCTCAGCAATGCCTAAGAGTTAATTGATGAATTTTCGTAGTGGTTTGGTCGGGGAGGACTGAGCTACTGCAAGAACTAATAAGCCGGGACATAATAGTATCGCCAAACTAGCCGGCTGGGGGAGAGTAATATGCGTCTGTTTTCCTACAAAAACAGAAAGGTTCATCTTGGGCCATATCCTTCTGAACGATTGAAGCGGACGCATGAGGCGGTTGATCTGAGGCTTGTGCCCGAGGTGATGCCAACGGTTTTCTCACAGGCCGATAATCCAGAGATCCTGAGCAACTCGATGGCATCCTTCAGCGCGATCATGGATGCGATCCGCGATGGGGCACACAACGCCAAGCCCTCAGAGATCCCGGATGATCCGCAGGAGAGGGCTAATCACCTCAAAGCTGCTGGTTATTTCTTCGATGCCACTATGATGGGTACGTGTGATCTGGTTCCTGATCATTTTCTTGAGCGATCGCTGCGTAATCCTGATCTGGATAAGCTCGCAAAAGATCTTCAGACCTTTCAGCCCAAGACTCTGGCAGCTGGCATTGATGTGACCATGGCAGATGTCCGCGATAGTGCGGCATCCACCCCCGGACCTGTGACACATCATGGCTCTGCGCTTGTGGTGCTGATGGAGCATCCGCGTGAGCCGAGAGCTGATGAGCCAGGTGGTGATTGGATTGTGGGTACCTGCGAGCAGCGTTCTGCTATCCGCGCGGCTGAAGTGGCTGTGGTTCTGGCCAACTACCTGCGCCTGTTGGGTGTTGAGGCGCGTGCGCATACCACGAGCAGTGCTGATGTGGATTTGAACCGGCTGGCGGTTTCTGCCGGATTGGTGGAGGTGCTTGAGAAAGAAAGTGAAACAGTCGTTTCCAATCCATATGTTGGCCGCGAGTTTACACTGGCAGCTGTGACGACCACGCTTGAACTGACACCTGATCAGCCGCTTGCACCACGGAAACTAGCGGATGTCTGGAGTTCTCACGGCCCTGCATGGCAGTTGGGAATGGGGACATTCAAGAATGCCTTTAATCGCAAACCGTTTGAGAACCGCGATTACCACATGGGGGCGTTCCCGTTTGAGAAGATCAAGCGGGTTAATGAAACAACGACCTTTATTGACGAGCCGCGCGTGCCACGTGTCCCCAAACGGACGGACATGTTTGCGCGTGCTCTTTTTGGCGACATGGGTAAGTCCCTTCAGGAAGCTGCCAAAAATGGCGGTTATCTCGCCAAAAACCCGATGGGGTACTGCGCCCGCCGTGCGCTTGCCGCGCTGATCTTGCTGCAAGATGGTGAGACCGCCTCTGAAGTTCCGCCGAGTGCCGTGGACCCGGATAAAAATGCGGCCAACGTAAAGTCGGCACTCTATTTCCTTGGTGCTGATGCGGTTGGCCTATCCCGCTGCCCAGATCACGCCTACTATTCTCATGATGCACGCGGTGAGCCAATTACGCCTTACCATAAAAACGCGATCTCCATTCTGGTGGATCAAGGGCATGAGACGATGGAGGGCGCAAGCGGAGATGATTGGATCTCCGGTGCACAGTCGATGCGAGCGTATCTGCGAACCTCCATTATTGGCGGTATCGTTGCCGAGCAAATCCGCCGCCTGGGGTATCCGGCCCGCTGTCATTCTGTCGTTGATGGTGAAGTTCTTCAGCCACCGCTGTTACTGCTTTCTGGTCTTGGTGAAGTGAGCCGTATTGGCGAGGTTATTCTGAACCCTTACCTTGGCCCGCGCTTAAAATCTGGCGTGGTGACGACGGATATGCCGTTCACCTACGACAAGCCAATTGATTTTGGCCTGCAACGCTTTTGCGAAAGCTGCAATAAATGTGCGCGTGAGTGTCCATCTGGGGCGATCACAGCTGGGCCGAAACGTATGTTCAATGGCTACGAGATCTGGAAGTCAGACTCTGAGAAGTGCGCGCGTTACCGTGTGTCCCAGCCAGCGGGATCCTTGTGTGGTCGCTGCATGAAAACATGTCCGTGGAATCTTGAAGGATTGTTCAGCGAAGCTCCGTTCCGCTGGACAGCAATGAAGATGCCATCTTCTGCCAAAGTTCTTGCCAAGCTGGATGACAAGCTTGGCAACGGATCCATAAACCCTGTCAAAAAGTGGTGGTGGGATCTGGTTGCGAGCAGTGATGGTAATTATGTGATTGCTGAAGAGACCAATGCGCGCGAATTGCAGCTCGACCTTGATCTTAAATATGAAGATCAGACGCTGGCGGTGTATCCAGCCAATCTTGCGCCGCATCCATGGCCATTTCCGTTCATGATGGACCGGGAAGCTGGGATCAAGGCCTATCAGGGTATGATTTCAGCTGAAGAATACAAAGCCCGCCTTGCTGCTGGGTCGAATGACCTGGCTCCTGTTTATGAGGTCAGTGCGAGTTCGTCTCCGGTCTTAGCAGTTCGCCTGTCTAAGGTGGATGTGGAAGCGGAAGGTGTATCCCGCTACGAGTTTATGCTGGACGACGGCTCGCCGTTGCCTGTGTTTGAAGCCGGAGCGCATATTGATGTAGTTGTGGCTCCTGAGTTTTTGCGCCAATACTCACTGGCGGGCGATCCGGCAGACAGCAGTAAATATGTGATTGGTGTTTTGGAAGAAAAAGAGGGGCGCGGCGGTTCAGCGCTCATGCACCGGATCTTCGATGAAGGACGCCGGGTTTTCATCTCCAAGCCGATCAATCATTTTCCGTTGCATGAAGATGCAAAGAAAACCCTACTCTTTGGTGGTGGAATTGGCGTGACACCAATGATTGCAATGGCGCATCGTTTGCATGTGCTTGGGAAGCCTTTTGAGTTGCACTACTGTTTCCGTCATCGCCACAAGGCTGGGTTCATCGATGAAATTCAGCGAGCACCTTGGGCGGATAAGGCTTTCATTCATTGTTCCAGTGAAGGAACGCGGGCAAATCTGAGTACAATTCTGGCTGACTTTGAAGACGGCTATCATGTTTACACGTGTGGTCCGGATGTCTTTATGGATGGAGTGCTGGAGACTGCTGCTGCTCAAGGCTGGTCTGAGGAGAGCCTGCATAAAGAGTATTTCTCGGTTCCGGATCAGGGTGATTATGTCAACACAAGCTTTTTTGTAAAACTGGCGTCAACGGGTGAGCGTATTGAGATCCCGGAGGACAAGAGCGCAGCTGATGTCCTGAATGAGAAGGGAATTTCTGTGCCAACCAAATGCTCGGATGGCATTTGCGGGGTCTGCACGGCCAAATATCAAGGTGCCGAAGTGGAGCATCGTGACTTTGTGCTGAGTGGGAAAGAAAAAGAAGACACTCTGGTTTTGTGCTGTTCCCGGGCGAAGAATGAGGGCGCTGAGCTTCGACTTGAGCTCTAGACGAATTTTTTATGATGTGGTTTTGACGTTTTGAGGTGGGAGCTGTTGTTTCCGCCTCTTATAACTTTCTAGTGCTCTCCTGTAGCTAAGTTAGAATGCGCGCTATTTATCGAGATTTCTGAATTGGCGAGAGCATACATTCATCCAGATCGGTGGATTACGCCCATATTGCTGTTGGGCCGTAATGCTCAACCGAACTTAGAGCAACTTTAAGGGCTGAAAATTCCAGAGGTTGATTGGGCTGCTGGGTTCTCCCATTGGCCAATTCCCTCAAATATAACGGCGTTATATTTTTATTGAGTCGTTATGGGAGGGAACTATGACTAAGGTACTTTATGAAAAAGATGGCCGTATCGCACGCATCACACTGAACAGGCCTGAGGTGATGAATGCTATTGATATGGATATTCCGCAAGAGCTGGCGGCTTGTGTGGCACGGGCGAACTCAGATGACGGTGTTCATGTCATTGTGCTTGGCGGTAATGGGCCTGCGTTTTGTGCGGGATATGACCTGACGGCTTATGCTGAAACGGAGGGAAGTAATCCGGGTGTTCAGGAAATGCCCTGGGACCCTATGAAGGATTATGCCTTCATGAAACAAAACACAGATCTATTTATGTCGTTGTGGCGCAGTTATCGGCCTGTCATTGCAAAAGTGCACGGCCACGCCGTTGCTGGTGGTTCCGACATTGCATTGTGTTCTGACATGATTGTTATGGCAGAGGATGCGCATATTGGTTACATGCCGGTCCGAGTGTGGGGATGTCCTACAACTGCAATGTGGGTTTATCGGCTTGGCCCGGAACGTGCAAAACGCATGCTGTTGACTGGCGACAAAATTGATGGTCGAGAGGCAGAGCGAATTGGTCTGATCCATAAAGCTGTGCCCTCAGATCAAATTGATGAGGAAGTTGAAAAGCTTGCTGAACGGATGGCTGGTATTCCGGTGAACCAGCTGATGATGCAAAAACTCATGATCAACCAGGCGATTGAGTCCATGGGGCTTTACCAGACGCAAATGATAGCGACGCTCTTTGATGGTATTACGCGCCATAGCCCTGAAGGCATGAATTTCAAACAGCGGGCGGAAGACGTGTCTTGGAAACAGGCTGTTCGCGAGCGTGATCAGGGCACATTTGATTGGACCGCTAATCGCCCGATTAATGCGCCTCTTTAATGTGAGAAACGATGCCTGATTTACATGATCAAGAAAGCACCAAGGTTGATGCCCGCCAAATGCGGGCAGATCACCTGAGAGGGGCACGCCGGTCGCTCATTGTGAATGCTGCACGTGATGTTTTCACAAAAGAAGGTCTCGACGGGGCTTCGATGCGCTCCATTGCCAGAACTGCCGGATGTACAACCGGTGCAATCTACCCCTACTTTCATGGCAAAGAAGAGCTTTACTGTGCTGTTTTACAAGAAGCGCTAGAGCAGCTGCATATCAACGTTACTGAGGCCATTGAAACCTGCTTATCTATAGAAGAGAAGGCTCAGGCTGGTGTACTTGCATTCTTTGATTTCTATAATGGACGCCCGGATGATCTTGCTTTGGGTTTGTATGTGTTCAGTGGATTGAAGCGAGTTGGATTGGGACGTGAGCTTGATGGTGTTCTTAACGTGCAAGTTAGTAGGGTGATTGCATTGATTGAGGGGTGCGCTCGTGCTGGAGGACGGTCTCCGGAATGGCCGGCTGGTGCGATTGCGCATTGCATGGGGTTGTTAGTGATGGGGCATACTGGCCGGTTGTCTCACTGGGACTATGACGGGCGCTACCTGTTGGAGCAATTTTTACTTCGATGATTGGCCCTTGCCTCCTTTCTATATGAAAGCCGGATGGTGCATTCCAGCTTGGCGAAATGTAAAATAGCCTACAGCAGAGCGCGATCTACTTAACAAATTCATTATTCGATTATCAAAGAACTCGGGCTTTACCGATAGTCGGGTTGTCTGGTGTTGGCTTTGATAGTGAGGCTTGTTTTGATCTCGGTCCATTCCTGTAATGTTCCCCTTGAGTCTTTGTTGGCGGTGATTTGGTTGTCGAGATTGGGTTGATATTTGGAGCTGGTTTGATTTGAAGGCTTGGGGGACGTGATGAGTGACATGCGACTGGTTGTTGTAGGCGCAAGGGGATGCGGTGAAGTGCAGGGCTGATGCGAACGCGCTTTTGTCGTGGTGCGTGCAGTATCGGGCTAAAACGGAACCTTCTTGTTGTGATGGGTGCGGTGCCGGGTTGAATTGAGCGTTCTCTTGGACCTGGGTGTGCTGAGTTAAATGTTTGCTGACTTGATTTAAGGTGACGGCTTTACGGTTTGTCCGATGCCGATGCCGATGCCGATGCCGATGCCG
>NZ_LMCK01000144.1:0-794 GCF_001623165.1 Pseudovibrio sp. WM33 | reverse complement strand
CCCATCACTCTTGCGCGTAATAAACGCCGCCCACTGGTAAACCCCGGAGGTCCAATCGCCGTTCTCATCAGCCCCAAGGCTCACAAAAAAACCGCCTTCAAGGGCGGTTGCTGTAAACTCAATTTTTTCCGGGGCTTCCCCTTCCAATGTTCCCACATAGGAAAGCGTGTGATCATCTGGCGGGAATGTCTGCGCCAGATCATCCCGCCGCCATGATGCAAAGTCACCTGCCCGCATCACCTTAGGCTCTGCGCTTAAAGGCTCTTCAAATCCAATTATTGCCATAGCTCCCCCTTAGTAGCCCCGCAGTTTGATCGGCGCGACTTTTGGACCACGAACCCACAAAGACCAACTTGATTTGCCATTCATCAAACCGGCTATTCGGTGCTCATAGGACGGCCTGACAATACCAATCCTACCCGGAAACCATACACGCCAACGACCACAGCCAGTTTCTTCGACATAACCACCCCAGAGAACAACCCTAAGTGCCCATGCCGGGTGCGTATGAAAGCACCCCTCTCTATCTGCAGCCGCAAATTTATGGATCTGAACAACACACCCTAGAAACCGAATGAGTTTCTTAATCATGAGTGTAGGGCGATCCTCTCGCGAACCTCTCAACTCGTCCCATCGCATTCACTCACCCTCGCAGCCCGGCCACTAAACCGTTGCCTCTGCGCCTTGGTTTTCTGCGCACCTTTCTGTTAGGTGCCCGTTTCGGCTTCACCGTTGTTTGCACTGCCTGTTTTTCGTCTTCCGCTTGCGTCTCCGGCGCTTCAGTTTGCGCCGGT
>NZ_LMCK01000143.1:0-364 GCF_001623165.1 Pseudovibrio sp. WM33 | reverse complement strand
CTCGGCTCTCGGCTCTCGGCTCTCGGCTCTCGGCTCTGGAGCATTAGAATGTCTGCCTGTTGTTCTCTCTATATGAAGTGCCTGTTTCAATAAGCGCCTCTGATTAGTGAGGCTTATCTCTTTAACGCCAGCTTAGCTTACTCTGCACTGTTGTGGTTGATGGAAGCGCAGGGGGAGTGTGGCTTGAGGTTAGAGCCTTAGACTTCATTCTTGGCAAGTTGCAGTGTGTTGATCTTCTCCTTCTCGATCTTGTAGCGCTGTGTTGTTTAAGGGCGTTCTTTGTTAGCCAGCTTTTGTGTGTTTGGTGGCGGTCTTGATTGAGTGGTGTGTTTTCCAAGTGTCTGTGCAAATTTTGTTTTTGTTA
>NZ_LMCK01000142.1:82970-83534 GCF_001623165.1 Pseudovibrio sp. WM33 | reverse complement strand
TTTGATGTTAGTTGGGATGGTGATCAAGTTATCTACACTGGCGAATATCGATGGAGTTATACCCATTTTGCCTTGCACCTTGCGATGTTAGCAAAGGCAGCGGGCGGTGTGGATGCTTTTGTTGTTGGAACGGAAATGCCGGGCATTTCAGCTCTAACATGGGGGTTTGATGACTTTCCGGTTGCATACTTCATGGCATATATCGCCGAGGAAGCGCGCAAGATCATGGGGCCGGATGTAAAGATAGGTTATGCTGCTGACTGGTCCGAGTTTCACAGCCACCGGCCTAATGATGGCAGCGGCGATGTGTTCTTTCATCTCGATTATCTTTGGGCTCATGACGATATCGACTTTATTGGCATAGATAATTATCTGCCGCTGACTGATTGGCGCGATCATGAAAACCATGAGGACCACGGGCAAGGTGCGCAATCGATCCATGATCTGGACTATCTGAAAGCAGGCATCGAGGGCCGGGAGTATTACGACTTCTACTATGCCTCGCAGAATGACCGGATAAACCAGAACCGCACGTTGATTGCAGATCAGGCACATGGCGAGCAT
>NZ_LMCK01000142.1:82499-82960 GCF_001623165.1 Pseudovibrio sp. WM33 | reverse complement strand
AAGGTGCGCAATCGATCCATGATCTGGACTATCTGAAAGCTGGCATCGAGGGCCGGGAGTATTTTGACTTCTACTATGCCTCTGATGAGGACCGGACCAACCAGAACCGCACCTTGATTGCAGATCAGGACCATGGTGAGCACTGGGTGTTTCGTCAAAAGGATTTGCGGGGCTGGTGGGAAAACCCGCACCACAACCGGCCGGGCGGGGTGCGTTCCAATACCTCAACTAACTGGGTGCCAAAATCAAAGCCCATCTGGTTTACAGAGTTTGGCTGCCCTGCGATCGACAAAGGCACCAATCAGCCAAACGTGTTTTATGATCCCAAATCCTCAGAAAGTCAGGTGCCCTATTTTTCCTCCGGGGTGCGTGATGATCTGATACAGCGGCGTTACCTTCGCGCCATGCTGGAATACTGGACTGTAGAGGCTGGCAACAATCCAGTTAGCCCGGTTTATGGC
>NZ_LMCK01000142.1:82000-82489 GCF_001623165.1 Pseudovibrio sp. WM33 | reverse complement strand
AAAGTCAGGTGCCCTATTTTTCCTCCGGGGTGCGTGATGACCTGATACAGCGGCGTTACCTACGCGCCATGCTGGAATACTGGGCTGTTGAGGCTGGCAACAATCCAGTTAGCCCGGTTTATAGTGGGCCAATGGTGGACCCCGTGAACATGTTTGCATGGGCTTGGGATGTGCGGCCGTTTCCATCGTTTCCGGTGGAATCCGATACCTGGGCGGATTGGGGCAACTTCACCACCGGGCATTGGCTTTCCGGCCGTGTGGGCGGTGTCTCCGCAGATGGCATTGCCCGGCTCTTGATGGAGCGGGCGGGCCTGCGTGAAGGCATAGACTTTGAAACGGCCGGGGCAGATGGGGTTGCTGATGGCTTCCTTATCTCTTCTATCACCAGTGCCCGCAGCGTGTTGGAAACCCTTGGTGCTGCTTTCTTCTTTGATGCTGTGGAATCTGGTGGCCGGGTGGCGTTTCGCCCGCGTCGTTCCCGCTTTCCCT
>NZ_LMCK01000142.1:81451-81990 GCF_001623165.1 Pseudovibrio sp. WM33 | reverse complement strand
TGGAGCGGGCGGGCCTGCGTGAAGGCATAGACTTTGAAACTGCGGGGGCGGATGGGGTTGCCGATGGATTCCTAATTTCTTCCATCACCAGTGCCCGCAGCGTGTTGGAAACCCTTGGGGCTGCCTTCTTCTTTGATGCGGTGGAATCGGGTGGCCGGGTGGCGTTTCGCCCGCGTCGTTCCCGCTATCCCCTAGCTGAGATTGAAGCAGAGCAACTGGTTGATCAGGGCAAGGACAAAGAGCGGGTTTCCATTACAAGAGCGCAAGAAACTGAGCTGCCTGCAGTGGTGCGGGTAACGGCCTATGACAGCTCAAAGGATTTTAACACAGCAACTGCAGAGGCGCTGGTCGGGGCTGTTTCAACTGAAAGGGTTGTGACTTCTGATCTGCCTGTCGTGACCAACTATGAGCGCCTGCAGGGCATGGCTGAAAACCTGTTGCAGGAGGCGTGGGCGTCACGGGAGCGCTTAAGCTATGTGCTGCCGCCAACGGATCTGCATATTGAGCCGGGCGACTATCTTAAACTGACCGTTTCCGGT
>NZ_LMCK01000142.1:80857-81441 GCF_001623165.1 Pseudovibrio sp. WM33 | reverse complement strand
GGGCTGTTTCAACTGAAAGGGTTGTGACTTCTGATCTGCCCGTTGTGACCAACTATGAGCGACTGCAGGGCATGGCTGAAAGTTTGTTGCAGGAGGCGTGGGCGTCACGGGAGCGCTTAAGCTATGTGCTGCCTCCAACGGATCTGCACATAGAACCGGGCGACTATCTTAAACTGACCGTTTCCGGCCGTGTGTTCGCGGTGCGGGTGCTTTCCGTCAAGGATGGAGACGCCCGCATGATTGAAGCGGTGAGTTATGATGCACCGGTGTATGAAGCAACCAAGGGAGCAACACGGGCCTTTGTCTCAAAAGGGCAGGTGCTGCAGGCGGCCGCACTAGGGGTGTTTATTGATGGGCCGCTTTTGCGTGATCAGGACACACCATGGCAAGGCTATCTGACCGGCTATCAGTTGCCGTTTTCTCCGGGCATGGCGTTCTTATCCAGCCCGGTGACAAGTGGCTATGAGCTGCGGGCCGCCCTTAATCAGCAAGGTGTGCTCGGGGAGCTGCTGACACCCTTACCTGCAGGGCCGATGCACCGCTGGGACAGAGGCAACCGGGTAGAGGTGAAGCTCTACAACGGG
>NZ_LMCK01000142.1:80575-80847 GCF_001623165.1 Pseudovibrio sp. WM33 | reverse complement strand
GGCAGGTGCTGCAGGCGGCCGCACTAGGGGTGTTTATTGACGGGCCGCTTTTGCGTGATCAGGACACGCCATGGCAAGGCTATCTGACCGGCTATCAGTTGCCGTTCTCAAAGGGCATGGCGTTCTTATCCAGCCCGGTGACAAGTGGCTATGAGCTACGGGCCGCCCTTAATCAGCAAGGTGTGCTCGGGGAGCTGTTGGCACCCTTACCTGCAGGGCCGCTGCACCGATGGGACAGAGGCAACCGGGTCAAGGTCAAGCTCTACAACGGA
>NZ_LMCK01000142.1:78196-80522 GCF_001623165.1 Pseudovibrio sp. WM33 | reverse complement strand
GCGGTGAATGGGAGCTGTTGCAGTTTGCCAATGCTGAGCTGATTGCTGAGCGCACCTATACCTTAAGCAAGTTGTTACGCGGGCAGCGGGGCAGTGAGCCGGGCATGGGTGCACCTGCAGGTGCACGTGTGGTGGTGCTGGATGGCGGCATGACACAAAACGGGCTTTCTCGTTCTGAGCTGGGTTTGCCGCTCAACTGGCAAGCAGGTCGGGCCGGGGCTGGTGTTGGATCTGAGGATTACACCAGTTACCAGAAGACCTTCACCGGCCGGGGAGAGCGGCCGCTGTCGCCCGTGCATGTGCGCGGCCGTGCGCAAGCTGATGGCAGCATTGCAATAAGCTGGATAAGGCGCACACGAACGGGCGGGGATAGCTGGGAGGTGGCAGAGGTGCCTCTTGGTGAGACTGTAGAAAGCTACAGTGTTGAAATCCGGCAAGGGGGCGTTTTAAAGCGCTCCCTTTCTGCTTCTGGGGCGTTTGCATCCTACACGGCCGCCATGCAGGCGGAAGACTTTGGCGGGCCTGCTGCCAGCTTTGACGTGTGGGTTTATCAACTGTCTGAAACGTTTGGGCGCGGTGTTCCTGCCGTTGCTCATTATGAAGCGTAAAGGGGGAAGTATGAGCACAACGGCACACTTGAACTTGCCGATGATTGCGGCTGCGCAATCGCAAAAGCATGTGACCCACAATGAGGCGTTAGCCTTGCTTGATGTGGTGGTCCAGCTTTCGGTTATTTCAAACAGCGTAACCAATCCGCCTGCAGATCCAGATGAGGGAGCGCGTTACATAGTACCTGCAGGAGCGGCCGGGGACTTTGCCGGGCATGAAAACCAGATCGCGGCCTTCAGTGCCGGGGCTTGGGAGTTCCATACACCTGGCACCGGGTGGGCTGCTTGGATTGAAAGTCTGAACGACATACAAGTTTATGCTGAAGGTATGTGGGGCAGCATGGCTTCTGTTGCCGGACTGGGCACAGATCCGGCAACGGGCGGCCTTGCTATCCAGCAAGAGGCAACCGTAATAAGTGAAACGGATCACGGCGCACAAAGCCAGTTTGTGACTGTTGATGAAGAGCTAAGCCTTGCTGGTAGCAGCGTTGACAGCTCCGTTTTGATCCCTAATCGGGCAATCGTGTTTTGTGTGTCTACGCGCACGGTGGAGGCGGTGACAGGGGCAGCCTCTTATGACTGCGGCCTTGCTGGTGAGCAATCCAAGTTTGGCGGTTCGCTGGGGGCGGCCGTTGGCTCAAACAATGCCGGAGTGATTGGACCTCAGGCGTTTTATGGAGATACCGCCGTGCGGCTGACAGCCAATGGCGGCGACTTCACCGGGGGCAAGGTGCGCATTGCCTTGCATTACTTCCTACCAGTTACTCCGCAGAGTTAAGAAGACGATAGGGGTCTCCACCGGGTTGCGATAAAACAAAACGCTTCTCGCTTGGATCGTAATTCCATTTGAAGTTTAAAGCTCCTGCGATGTCTTCAGTATGTACTTCTTGTGAGAGACGTTCCTTCAGTTGTTCTTTTGTGAGTTTATCAGCGAATCCCAAAGCAATTTGCTCATTCAATTGATCTGTCATTGAGAGCAGTTGTTCGTCAATTTGAGAGAGCGCATTCTCGACCCTTTCGTGAACGTTTGAAAGGTTTTCAGCACTGTAAACTTTCATCATGAGTGGTTGTAGGTCTTTTCTTGTCTGGGCTCTGTAGTGTTGCATGAAATTTAGTTTCTCGACGTATTGCTTGGCGAGATCGAGTTTCCCTGTTTCTGCGTATACTGATGAACACCAGAATACGCACAGGTTCAGCGTAATAAAAAGAAACTTCATGTACTCGGCGTCCTTACAAACTTCTCAAAAATTTGACTTGGAAAATAAGGCTAATCGTTGAGAGGCTCAAATGAATAAACTTCATTCGTTTTCTATGTAACTCAACCGTTTCACCGGCCGCAAGAGCGGCTTTTTTTGTACCTGAACGGGGGCCTTTCGGCTCCCGTTTTTTGTTAGGGGCAGAGCATGAAAGATACGTTCCGACTGATTATTTTAGACCTGCTTGGAAGTGAAGGCGGGTTTGCAAACCGGTCTCGCAAGGCAGATCCGGGCGGCCCAACTAATCTTGGCGTCACTCAAAGGACTTTGTCTGCTTGGCGTGGCCGTGCGGTGAGCGTGGAAGAGGTGAAGCGCCTGAGCCGTGAGGAGGCAGTCGAGATCTACCGGGCGCAATACTGGGATGCTGTGAAGGGCGATCAATTGCCGCGTGGTCTGGACTATGCCGTTTTTGATTGTGCCGTAAACTCCGGCCCGGCGCGGGCCGTCAAGATCCTGCAGAAA